>JAVEYG010000029.1:0-60027 GCA_034003625.1 Prolixibacteraceae bacterium
TCTTTTAGTTATTTGGCTTATGCCATAACTAAATTACAAATCCTCTTTTGAAATGGTATCGTTCGCACCGCTCCCAATTTTCATTCTCTTGGGGGTCTTTTTTTTGTCATGTGGGTTTCATTTTGTATAGTTTATAATTCATATTTTATTTTGAACCACATAGGCCACATAGATTAATTCTATTTTTCTCTATTGTGTTCTATGTATCTATTGTGGTTTTATATTAAATCCAATTTTCTTTAATACTTGCAAATTTTCTGCCCCTATATTTTTCGGAGCAACAGTAAACGCCGGGAACTCACGTCGTACAGGATAATCGCCTCGCAGCTTTTCAAACAAAGCAGTGTTTTTCCTCAGTTCAGCATCATCGGCCCGAATATCATAAGTTGCAAATATCGCCTGCTCAATAATTCTTTCTTCGGACAAACTATTTCCGTCAATTTCGATGATTGGCTTTTCCGGAAGTTCAATTTCTGAAGCCTGCCAGTTGTCAATTCCCAGATTAAAAAACCGGCTGACAGCCTGTACACTCATGGTGGTGCCATTGGCTTTACCGTCTTTCGAGTAGCCCGCAATATGTGGTGTTGCCAGATCAACCAGTTTCAACAAATGCAAATCAATATCGGGTTCATCTTCCCAGCAGTCGACCACCATCCCGGAAACCATCCCCCTTTTGATGGCTGTTTCGGCGGCAAACGAATCCATCACTTCGCCCCGGCACGAGTTAATGACGACCGGGCAACGTTCCAGCGAACTGAAAAACATGGAATCGGCTAAATGAAAAGTGGCATCTTCGCCGGTCATGTTCAACGGCACATGCAGGGTGATAATGTCGGCTTCCGACATTATTTTCTGCAGGCTCACAAATTGTCCTGGTCCTTCTGCACGTTCGCGCGGCGGGTCGTTTAGCAGGACTTTCATCCCGAAAAGTTCACAAATACGGGCCACTTTCGATCCCACCTGTCCAACTCCAACCACGCCAATCGTTTTATCTTTTAGCTGAAACCCTTTCTTTTCGGCCAAAACAAATAAAGCTGAAGCGATGTACTGTTCCACCGATTTCGAGTTGCAACCCGGCGCATTAGTCCATTCAATACCAGCCTGTTTGCAGTATTCCGTATCGATGTGGTCGTATCCAATAGTTGCGGTGGCAATAAATTTCACCGACGAGTCTTTCAGCAATGCTTCGTTGCAAATTGTGCGGGTGCGGGTGATAATTGCATCGGCATCTTTCACCACTTCCGGCGTTGTTTTCGACCCCGGAAGATAAACCACTTCCGCAACATTTTCGAAAGCTCCTCTGATGTATGGTATTTTATCGTCTATAATAATTTTCATAACACGTTTTTTGAACCACATAGGTCACATAGAATTATTCCTATTGTGTTCTATGTGCCTATTGTGGTTTTCCATGAGTTTTAATTTATTAAAAGAATGATTTATTCTTTTGGTAAATCTCTAAAATATTCAGTTACAAATGTTCGCTGTCCTTCTTTGAAAATATTGATGCAATTAAAATTGATTAGGATACCTTTCGGTTTTCTCAACAATTTAAGATAGGTCAATAATTGAGCCTCATGAATCGGTGAAAAAAACTCAACGGTTTTTAATTCAACAATTACCAAATTATTTACCAGTAAATCAAAACGCAGTTCACAATCCAGATTAAGGCCACGGAACGTCAGAGGTATGTTTCTTTGCCTCTCAACCTGATACCCATTTTTAGTGAGCAAGTGAGTCAAACATTTTTCATAGATGCTTTCGAGAAGCCCCGGCCCCAATTCTTTGTGAACCTCGATGGCATATCCAATAATTGCCCTGCTTATCTCATTTATATGTTTCTGTGTAACCATTCTGCCTTTCTGAAGTTATTTTTTCTATTGTGTTCTACGTGCCTATGTGGTTTTCCGTGAATTTTGATTCATCAAAATGAATAATAACTTCTTACAATCTCCTCCATCACCCAATTAGTACGTGCGCCGGACACGCCTGTACTTGGCGATTTTCCAACTCCCCGAAGTTCATCAACGACCTGCTCGATCAAGCCTCCACCAACATGCTCCGGCTTCGGAAAATCAAATTCGATAGTACCATCGTTACGTTTCATTATCAGTTTAAACGGATTGAAGCAGGCAAACCGCAAGCTTCCTTCAGTCCCGAACAGTTCAATAAGGTCTTCTTCTGAAGATTTATCGGCCACAAAACACCAGCTACCGGTTCCCGTGACCCCATTCTCAAAACTGAAACAAGCGGTTACCGTATCTTCTGCCGGATATAACCCTCCCAGGTTTTGTGCTATACCGTATACTTTTTGAATTGGTCCGAAAAGGAAATCGAGAAAATCAAGCTGGTGCGATGCCAAATCGTAAAAGTGGCCTGCACCGGCAATTTCAGGAATGACGTGCCATGGAAGCTGTTTCGGTGGCAAACCCTGCTCGGTTGCTTCTTTGTAAAGGCAGATGTTTACAGTCAGCGGCTTTCCGATCAGGCCCTGTTCAACCAGTGCTTTCACTTTCAGGAAAAGCGCCATCGAACGGCGGTAATAAGCCACAAACAGGGGCATTCCCGTTTCTTCCGAGACCCTGATCATTTCTATGCATTCAGCATAATTTCGCGCCATTGGTTTCTCCACATAAACCGGTTTCCCGGCCTGCATCGCTTCAATCGCATAGCGGGCATGCGTGTCGGGAGGTGTAGCCACGTATACGGCATTCACTTCCGGATCATGAATAAGCTGTGTAGCATTATCGTACCAACGGGGAACATGATGCCTTCGGGCATAATCAGCAGCTTTTGCCGCATCGCGACGCATCACTGCCACCAGCGACGAATGTTCCGTTTTCGAAAAAGCAGGACCGCTTTTCACCTCGGTAACATCACCACAGCCAATTATTCCCCAATTAACCTCTCCCCGGCCCTCTCCTTTGGAGAGGGAGGAAGGTAAGCTCATTTTTGTATCAGTTTTTTTCATGTCGCAACTTTTGCTCCTTCACTCTTTCTCCCCTCCTTCGGAGGGGTTGGGGGAGGCTTTGGGCGCTTCTAATAGTTAAATCGGTCTTTGAATGCCCACAATCCCAGCGCCGGGTTTGAAATGTAAAAAATTTCTTCTCCGTCAATGGTGTTGTACCCTTCTTTCAGTTTCTTCGGATCATATTTGGTAGTTACTTCATCAATATCAGCGTATTTAAAACCAACACTTTCGATTTCGGCCTGTGTCAGATTCTCAGGGCCTTTTCCCGGACAATACGTAATACTGAACCGTCCTTCGGATGAGCCATGAATCAGGTGAGCGGCGGCGCTCAGGTTGTTGCGCAGTTCCTCGTTTTCATCGCAGGCTTTCAAGGTAGCCGGAGTTCCGAAATAGCCGTATTTGCGGATCAGCCGGTCGATTTCCTTGTCTTCGCCAAACTCTTTCAGAGCCGGGGCCAAAACAATTAATTCTCCATTGTCGTCAATTGCCATGCGGGTGCGGTATACCGATTTGTTGCCCAGCCATGTACTTTTAAACTCTGTGGGATCGAGCCAGACTACCACTTTTTTCAGTGGCTTATCGAGCATCTCAAAATTAACCAGCAAAGCCAGTTTCGCTGCCTTGTCAAACACTTCAAAGTCGTCACCGATAAACAGGCCGCGGGTTTTTATTTTTCCGTCTGTTTTATCCAGACCAACAACTGTTTGCACGTAAACAATCGGCATATGGTTGGTGAAATTTTCCGATGCATAATTGAAAATCCGGCGTACCGGCGTGTCGGCATGTCCCATCATTTTTTCCATTCCGTAAGCTGCGCCTACAAAATGACTTTTATTGATGCCTTCCACTCCACCGGTTCCAACGAATACATTTTTGTTGTAGTTGGCCATTCCAACCACTTCGTGCGGTACCACCTGACCGATGGAAAGGATGAGGTCGAAATTGCCTTCAATCAACAACTTGTTTACCTGTGCAGGCCATGGGAACTCAACAGCCCCTTCCGAAACCTCTTTCACAAATGATGCAGGAACTTCGCCCACAGTGACCACATCATTGCGCCAGTCGTGTTCGCGAATCAGCGAAGCAGGCAGGGCGCCAAACATGTGTGAAATCTGGTGGGCGGTCATGGGCGAGTGTGTTCCCAGGGCCGGGAGTACATCAGTTAGCGTATCCCCGTAAAAATTCCAGGCCATTTCGGTAAGTTCCCCGGCACGACTTGGCAAACGGGTATAATCCGGCGGAATGGCCAACACTTTCTTGCGTGGTCCCAGTTTTGTCAGTGCCTGGTAAAGCCCAACTCGCAGGTCTTCGGCACTTAAATCATGTTCTGTTGAACCTATTTCGTAGTATAACATAGTTTTTCATTTTTAATTGCTCCGCCTGTTTTTATAAATGGCAAAGCGGATTTGTATTCTGCTTTTTTAATTTACAATTCCCCCGTTTTTCATATCAACCATAAAATTGGCAGATGGGGCGCCATTCAATAAAAGCTGGAAGCTTTTTGCAAATGCCTGCATTTGTGCATCTAAACTATTGACAGTGACCGGTTTTTTGTTTTTTTGCCCGTTGATTATACTGAAAATCAGATTGTATTGCTGTATCCTGTGTTCCCCGATATCCTCTATAGCCAGACGGTCGGCGCTGTTTAAGCGGTAAAAGTCAACGATGAGGTCGAAGCCGTTCCATTTCCCGAAGTCCTGGATTTCAAGTCCTTTCTGCTGAACAAGGATAGACGCTTCCCTGATTTCTTCTTCTCCGGCATCCTGAACAACCGGGTGATAATTATTTCTCAGGGCCATGAGCAACAAATCTTTTCCAGACGATTTTGTCAAAATTTCCTTCAGGTTTTCAGGCCAATCCGTGGGTAAAAAACGGAGACGGACTAATTCTTTCAAATGCCAGTTGGTAAATTCACGATAGTTTTTCGATTGTAAAATATCCTCCTTCCAAATATTTGCGACCCCGGCCTTTTGCAAGTAATCATATTCTTTTTTGTAAAGGGCAAACAATTCGTTAAAACGGGGTACCGAATCCATCACAATGGTTTCAATATTCAATAAGGTGTCGTTAACTGTTAGTAGTTTGTATGCGGGAATGTATGCCGACAGTGAGGGAACCTGAACATTTACCAGCGTATTTCCCCGGTCTGTTTTTCGTATGCCGGTGTCATTGATATGAAGATGCCCGCCAAAATGAATTTTTATTCCGGCATCAGCAAAAACCCGCGCAACTTCTTCTTCGGGTAGCCGGCTTGTCCCCATCTTTCCATTTTCTGATACCTTATCTATATTTTCAGCCGCATCGTCATAAAAATCGGCCATGGGATAGTGGCTGAACACGATCAACATTTTATTCCGTTTTTCAGCACGTTCGCTGACCCTTTTTACCCAATCGATCAAATACTTTTTCGAATCCATGACCAGATTATACCCGCCTCCGGAACCACTGTAATTGTCCGGATTATCCGGGTCTGTTACAGCACTTTCCTTCGGGACATAAACATTCGCGTCAATCGCCAGAAACCATATTCCGTTCAACGGTTCGACCAGGTAGCTCACATCGGGCAAGCTCAAATCGTACTGCGGATCGGAATAACGGCGTTCTTCCAGGACAGATGCGTCCAAAGCTTTATCGTAACTGTAATTGTCCACATCATAATCAGAAAAAGGAGTTTCCCAATACAGGTATTCCTTCTTGGGGAGGAATCCGTAGCTTCCCAATGTTTCGATCATTTCGTTGTATCCCATCGTGCAAATATCCGGAGAAACAGAAACCGGAAGTTCGTCCGCAGATTTCGGATTATATAATCCGTTACGGCTCATCACCGGTTGCGGCCTGCCTCCTTCGCCCAAAAAATCAGTTTTCCCGGCATCCCTCCTGAAAGGGCGGCTTGCATCATGGTTGCCATTGACTGCCAGGAATGTAATGTTGTGTTTTTCTGAATAGGTTTCCAAGACCTGCTTCAATCCATCCACATTCAAGGGCTGGCCATCATCACTTAAATCTCCGGGCAACAGGATAAACTTTGCATCGCGACTGACGGCATCATCCAGTGCGGCTAAAAATGCAAAGTAGTTTTCATTGAATAGCCGGGTTGAATGAAGCTGGGAATCCATCGTTCGGATAGTCGCGTATTTCCCGTTGACAGGGTTTTCAATTCCGGTAAAATTTCCTTCTGAAAAAGTTGCGTAAACATTTTCAAAATGGACATCCGCCATAATGGCGATTTTTATTCCATTCAGCGTTTGTGCCGGTTCCCTGGAACAGGACACAGACAGCATCAAAGACACGGAAATGCACAGAATGCCTTTTCGCGAAAAAGCTTTCCATATCCTTATCTTTGTGTTTAGTCTCATAAAGTTGTTTATTATCGTTTTACACGTGCATTTCCTTTCCAGATGCTCCAAACCATGTCTTCATCGGCAGGTTGGGCATAGTCGGTCAGGAAAGTAGTGGCCAGCGCCCCTGTTGCCCAGCCAAATTGCGGCCATTTTTCAGGTTCCCAGCCTTTCAGGATACCGTAAAGCAACCCGCCTACAAAACCGTCGCCGCCGCCAATGCGGTCGAGTATGTTGATTTTGCGCGGTTCGATCACCTGCCAGTCGTTTCTTTCGAGCATGATGGCGCCCCACAAATGTTCGTTGGCACTGATTACCTGACGTAAGGTGGTTGCAAACACCGATGCGTTCGGAAATGCTTCTTTTACGCGGGAAATCATCCCTTTGAAACCATCAATTTCGGCTTCAATGCCTTTACCTCCGGCTTCGGGGCCTTCAATGCCCAGGCAAAGCTGAAAGTCTTCTTCATTCCCAATTAAAATATCGGCTACCGAGGCAATTTCGGTGAAGTTGGCGCGGAGTTCGGATTCACGGCCTTTCCAGAACGAGGCACGGTAGTTCAGGTCGAAAGAAATGCGGGTGCCGTATTTTTTCGCAGCCCGTGCGATTTCAAGGCAGAAGGTGCTGGTGTCCTGAGACAATGCGCCAATCAACCCTGAAAGATGGACAATCTGCACGCCTTCCTGACCAAAAATACGGTCGAGGTCGAAATCTTTTACGTTCAGGGTACGACCTACTTCGCCGGCACGGTCGTTTTGCACGCGGGGTCCGCGCGAGCCGAAACCACTGTCGGCAATATTAAACTGATGACGGTATCCCCATGGGTCGCCCTGCGGAACTTCCGGCCCTTCGTAGTCCATGTGGCGGCTTTTCAGGTTACTTTTAATGAATTGAGCTATCGGGCTGTCTTTTACAAAAGTGGTCAACACTTTTACCGGCAACCCGAGATACGACGAAATACTTGCCACGTTGGTTTCGGCGCTGGTGGCCTGCATTTCGTACAGGTTGCTGCTGTGTACCGGCTGTCCGTTTACCGGGGTAATACGAACGCCCATACTGGTAGGAACCATCAGGGCATATTTACAATTTTGTTTTAATTCCATAGTTTAAATTTTAAAGCCCCTCTAAATCTCCCCAAAGGGGAGACTTTTGGAAGTGCATGTTCACAATATTTTCTTTTTATCACAATAACTTCAGAACTTTGTTTTCTTATTCCTCTCCTTCAGAGGGGTTAGGGGGGGCTTCTTTTACACTCCTCCGAATGCGCTGTAACCTCCGTCTACCGGGATGATTATACCGGTAATGAAGTTGGAAATATCAGAAAGAAGGAAAAGGGTTGCACCCTTTAAATCTTCCGGTTCGCCAAATTTGCTCATCGGTGTATTGTTCACAATTTTTTGGCCGCGGGGAGAGAAACCGCCTGTTTTCTCATCCAGAACCAAGAAACGGTTTTGATTGGTAATGAAAAAGCCAGGAGCTATTGCATTTACACGGATGCCTGTTTGGGCAAGGTGTACTGCCAGCCATTGCGTGAAATTATTGATCGACGCTTTTGCTGCGGAATAAGCCGGAATTTTGGTCAGTGGTTTGTACGAGTTCATGGATGAAATATTCAGTACCACACCTTTTTTAGCTTTCAGCATGTCGAGCGTGAAAACCATGGAAGGAAGCAATGTTCCTTTGAAATTCAAGGCAAATACTTTGTCGAAGCCATCCATTTCCAATCCGTAAAACGTATCTTCCAGTTTGTCGATGCTGTTTTCGTCCATTTGCTCCACTTTGGTGGTTGCAGTTGGGTGGTTACCACCGGCGCCGTTGATCAGGATTTCGATGGGACCCAGTTTTTCGTTGATTTCGGCTTTCGCCTTTTGAAGCGAAGCTTTGTCCAGTACGTTGGCTTCCACACCAATGATGGTGGCATTATATTCTTTCGATATTTCAGCCGCTACTCTATCGGCTGTTTCCTTGTTAATATCGGCAATCGCTACTTTGGTGCCCACCGAAGCCAGCGCTTTCACCATTTCAACGCCCAATACACCAGCTCCACCGGTGATGACGCAAACTTTTCCTGATAAATCATTAAAACTGACAGGTTTCATATTTTTCTTGTTTTTGGTTATTTATAGTAATCCAGGTTTTCCTTTGTTACAATATCGATGGATGTGAAATTTTCATTTTTTACCTGTTTTTTCATGATAACATGTTCAAATAAGGCGTTGACTGCCTGATATCCTTGTTCTTCAGGACGTTGACAAATCAAAAAATCGACAATCCCCTTTTTCAGGTATTCTGCATTTTCACGGATCAGGTCGTGCCCGATCAGCCGGATATCTGCTCGGTTCCTCGCTTCCAAATATTCGGCAATACGGTAAACTTGTGAATTGGTGACGAAAATGCCCATAATATTTTGGTTTTCAGAAAATAAACGGTCGATTGTACTAAAAAAGATTTTGTCTGTTGGGTTTTCAATTTCGAGGGTGATCAGCGTGTTTTGCTTCTCCGGGTCGTTTTGTTCAAAATATTCGTAAAACCCTTTTTCCCGCTGCATCAGGTGGTTCTGATTGTCCATTTCTTTTGCAAAATGAAGGATCAGGATTGAAGCAGGACCGGGAATGGAAAAATCGAGCAGCCGGGCCGATAACGCCCCGCTCTGATAGGAGTTTTGCCCTACATAACTAAGTTTTTCACATTCCTTCAGGTTTGAATCGATAAAAACAAAGGGAATGTTCCTCAGGCTTAGTTCACGAATAAAATTTTTTGCTTCCCTGGAAAAGAAAGGGGCAAGCACCACTCCGTCGAACTTACCGTCTAATATTTTCCGGGCCTCGTGTACAAAAGACGATGCTTCGGTCTGGCTGAAACGGAAAACTGAAATCTTGATTCCAAACTGTTGCAACTCATTGAATGCCTTTCGTACCCCTTCCATTGGTTTGTTCCAGTACGACTCTTCCGATTGGGGGTTAGGAAAGAGGATTGCAAAAGAAACAATCTTTTTCGATGCCAGCGTGCTGGCCAGGATATTGGGATGATAATCCATGTCCTCCAATATTTTCAGGATTTTCTCCTTTGTAGCAGGATTGACTTCTCCACGGTCGTGTAGTACCCTGTCGACAGTGCCGATAGATACATTGGCCTTGCTGGCAATATCTTTTATCCGTATGCGTTTTTTAGGTTCGATGACTGTTCTGTTTAAGTTTGCGACTTCATTTCTTTACCGCTCCAAAACTAATCAAAATTTGTCGTGTTCGTACACGGAAAAACTATATTATAGAACATTATCCTGAAAACGAAATAAAAGAGACATCATATATTGCCAGATTATCAATGAATTATGATCTTTCTATCCGATAAGAGGTACTTTTTGCCGAATGAAAAATCTTCTGACCGATTGGGCACGAGCGATATGTTCCCTACTCGTCCTGTTTTTCCTGGCTACCTTATTCCTGTTTTGAGAAACAACGATAAAATCGTAAGCTGTTTAAGTAGAATGATTTCAAATTATTAATCAATTCTTTTAATTAATTGCAGAATAAAAAAATGAACCTATTTTTGATAACGAAAAAAAGATTAATAAACCACATAAAAAATCAAACTTCACAAAGATGACAAAATCATGTTCTACTGAGATTAAATTCTCGAATGGCCAGAAAATTCCGGTTGAGTTGCATAAAGTAAGGATGGTTCAGAAATTGCACCTGAAACCAATTGAAGAAAGATTGTCTGCCATGGAAAAAGGCGGATACAATACATTTCAACTCAGCACGAAAGATATTTTTCTGGATATGTTGACTGACAGTGGCACCAATGCCATGAGTGATAACCAGATTTCATCGATGCTGCATGCCGATGATGCGTATGCCGGTTCGCAAAGTTTTTACCGGATGGAACAAGCCGTTCGCGATGTATTTGGCAAGTACTGGGTACTTCCTGTACATCAGGGGCGTGCTGCCGAAAATATTATTTCGCAGGCTTTCATCAAAAAAGGTGATGCCGTTCCCATGAATTATCATTTTACTACCACAAAAGCCCACATGGAGCTAAACGGGGGCGATGTACTTGAAATTTATACCGACGAAGCATTGAAAATAAAAAGCGATGTTCCGTTCAAAGGAAATATTGATATTTGTAAGTTAGAGCAGGTAATTGAAAAATACGGAAAAGATCGCGTTGCATTTATCCGTATGGAAGCATCGACCAACCTGATTGGCGGTCAGCCTTTCTCGATACAGAATATGCGTGAAGTAAGAAAAGTGGCTGATAAGCACGGAATCATGCTGGTCCTTGATGCCAGTCTGATAGGAGAGAATGCCTATTTCATTAAAAAGCGCGAAGAAGAATATAAGAATATCGAAATCAGCGAAATACTGCTGACCATGTGCAACCTGTCGGATGTTGTTTATTTCTCCAGTCGCAAAGTGAGTTCGACCCGTGGCGGCGGTATCTGCACGAACAGCGAAGATCTGTACATGAAAATGCGCGACTTAGTGGTTTTGTACGAAGGTTTCACAACCTACGGTGGTATTTCGGTCCGGGAAATTGAAGCGATGGCTGTGGGTTTGTATGAAACAACCGATGAAACTGTTATTTCTCAATCGCCAATGTTTATCGAATATGCTGTTACTGAAATGGATAAACTGGGTATTCCGGTTGTGACGCCTCCCGGAGCTTTGGGATGCCATATCGATGCCATGGGTTTTCTGCCACATATTCCGCAAAGTGAATATCCGGCGGGGGCACTTGCAGCAGCATTATACATCATTTCGGGAATCCGGGGGATGGAACGCGGAACCATTTCGAGTGTGCGCGACTCCGAAGGAAACGATGTACTGGCCGATGTCGAATTACTGCGTTTGGCTTTCCCGCGCCGCGTGTTTACACTTTCGCAAACCATGTATGTGGTCGACCGTGTGAACTGGCTGTATAAAAACCGTGAATTGGTGGGTGGACTGGAATTTACTGAAGAACCTGCCGTTTTGCGATTTTTCAACGGGCGGCTGAAACCAACTTCCGACTGGCCGGCCAAATTGGTCGCCAAATTCAGGGCCGATTTTGGAAACAGCCTCTAAAAAATAATCAACCATACATGCATTATTCAAATGTCGTCTTTTCCGAAAGGCGGCATTTGTAATATTATAGGGGAAGGAGTAAGGGGATTAACCAGTTAAGGCTGATAGTTGGTTTTTATCCGCTTACCCGAAAAGCAGGTGGTATGTGCAGAATAATTTCTGAACTTTCAACATGCAGTTCGTCAGTGGTTTGCAGGTCATTGTGGTTGCCCTGGAAAGGAATGTGGAACTTGATTTTCTTTTTTGTGGGCGATTATCACTACTTTTATGCAAGTTTTTTGCGAAGAGGTGAAAAAAGGAAATCCGATTTATGTAATAACCGGCGGTCCGGGATTTGGAAAATCTGCCCTGACTGATTATTTAAAGAAACTGGGATATAAAACAGGGGAAGAGTCTGCCCGGGAAATTATCCGTGAACAGCGAAAAATTGACGGGGATATTTTACCTGAGAAAAATATTCGGTTATTTCAGAATGAAGTTTTAAAACGAAGGCTCGAATTTTACCAGTCGGTCGGCAATAATGAAATTGCATTTGCTGACCGTGCAATCCCAGACCAGATTGCTTTTACAAGATTTAAGGGGTTTGATACCCCGGAAATTCTGGCCCGATATGCCAATGAATGCCGGTATAACGAGAAAGTTTTTATAACCCCTCCATGGAAGGAAATTTATAAAAATGATACTGAACGCACCGAGCCTTTTGAAAAGTCTTATGAATTGCACTATGTAATTGTGAATGTGTACGAAGAACTGGGGTATTCATTGATCGAACTGCCGTATGCCGATGTACCGCAAAGAGCTGAATTTATTTTAAACCTAATAGTTTGAAAAAATGAGTTTTAACCGTCGTTCGTTTTTGAAGAAAGCAGCAGTTTCCACGCTTGCTGCATCCAGCATCCCGGCCATTGTGGATGCTGCAATGCAAATTGATAAAAAGAAAAGGAAAGCCCCGTTGTTTAAAGGAAACGATATTGTTCTTTTCCAGGGAGATTCGATTACCGACGCAGGACGCGACCGGAGCATAAATACTCCTAATGCCCACAGCGCTCTTGGAAACGGGTATGTGTTTCTGCTGGCAGCCCGCCTGTTGTATGAATTTCCCGGGCAGAACCTGGGGATCTATAACAAAGGGATCAGCGGAAATAAAGTATATCAGTTGTCGGACCGTTGGCAGCCCGATTGTCTGCTGATCCGCCCGAATATCCTGAGTATTTTGGTCGGAGTGAACGATTTCTGGCATACTATCACCCATAATTATACAGGAACAGCAGCAACGTATGAAAATGATTTTCACGGGCTCCTGAAAAATACCAAAAGCCTGATGCCTGATACGCAACTGATTATCGGAGAACCTTTTGCATTGATGGGGTGTTCCGCCGTTGACGAGTCATGGTTTCCCGAGTTTAACAGGTACAGGGCCGCAGCCAGGCGAATCGCAGAAGAAATAGACGCCATTTTCATCCCGTATCAGGAAATTTTTAATAAGGCGATTACTGTGGCCCCTGCCCATTACTGGAGCCACGACGGGGTCCATCCCTCAATTGCCGGTTGCCAGTTAATGGCTGAGGCTTGGATAAAAGCAGTATTGTAACAAAAGAGAGTATGTCAAAAAAATATCCGGAACCTGTTCTTATAGAAACACAGGCTCCGGATAAAATTTTCAGTTCCGGTTATTTTCCGGTTTTTTGAAAAATTCACACTCCTATTCAGTTTGTTGTCATTGTTCTTCAAATGTCAGCATGGTCAGCGAAATACCTTTTGAGAGGAATTTGGCAACTTCGGCCTTATCCGATTTCAGCAAACTGATTTTATTCAGCGAATGATTACTTCCGTCGTTGTTCACGGTGTAAACCTGTGCTTCTTTGAATTTCATGCCGGGAAACTGATTCAATCCAATGTCGGTAACCACATCTTTATCGTTCTTGTTCAGTACGCAAATCCGTATTGTTTTCTGGTTTTGAACAGCGATAGAAACCATCTTCTCTTTGCTTTTTACCATTTGTGCCCCGATGTAATTGCCGCCCTGCATTTTCCCCAGAAATTTAAACAGGAGGTAATTCGGATTAGCCGCGTTGGTTGAAGTATTTACAAAACTCCGGACTTTCGAGGCTTCGTCGGGCCAGTGGATCGGCCAGAAAACAGCATAGTCAAGCCCTCCGCTGATGTATTGCATCATCATTTCGGCATGGACAAAAGCGGCCCGGCTGGCAGTCAGTGTAGTCCCTACTTTGGTTGGGCCCGTGTTCCACTCGAAGCTGGCCAGCTTGATGTCGGGAAAGCCTAATTCGGCCACCATTTGCCTGAAATACTGAATGTCGCTTTCGTAGGTAAACCCGGTCCATTGTTGCAGGGGCGTTTTCTCGAACCACTTTTCCCACGAAGTGTCGCTCCAACTCCAGTACCAGTGCGCATCAATGATGTCGATGTTGGAGCCTGCAGCTCGGATCAGTTTTTCATATTCTGTACGTTTGTTTTTGAAGCCGGCATTCCAGTTGGCCACGATTTTGATGTTCGGGCTGAATGCTTTCATGGCCGGCACATACGTATTGATCAGTGCGGCATATTCTTCCGGCGTCTTGGAGCCGCCATTGCTGTCGTGCTGGTACGGTTCGTTGTCGAGGTACCAGTATTCCACATCGAAATTTTTGTCTTTGCAATACTGCATCAGGGCAAGCGCCTCCTTGATCCCATCTTCCTGCCTGTTCCATCGCCAGCCCGAACTCATGTTGATACCCACCAACGGGGTGGCCCCGGTTGTTTTTACCAGTGCCATGTACTCGTCAATGTCCATAAATTCGGACGATGATTTTTGCGGAACTGGGTTTGCCGTGTCCCAGCCGTCTTTCCAGCCTTCGCCGGTGAGGGCATTCCAATGATAGTACGAGCAGACGGTACCTCCCGGATAACGCAGAAAAGCTACATTTATATCTTTCAGGTAACCGGCAATTTTGCCATCCTGCCATATCGCATTTTTCTCGTGCGGATAAATCAGGTTGAAACCCATTAATTTGGCGCTCACCGGGTTTGTTTTGCTTTTGTCGGGAGAGATGGCATATTCACTTTCTATAACCGGTTCTTTTTCATCTTCTTTCCCCGGGACTTCTTCTTTTCCGCATTGCGCCACAAACGAGGACGACAGAAGCATAGCCAGCAAAGGCAAATAAACTATGGATGCAAATTTTTTCATATAGGATTTCGTTGATTGGGTTTATTCGGTTTTTATACATGGGAAAGGGCCATAGGTCGATTTTACCCGGAACGATTCATCTTCGGTGGCGAGCAAAATCACTGAATATTGTTTCCCTTCGGGGGCTACTTTAATTACCGCATGGCCTCCGTTGCCGGTAATTTTTTGTAACTGGTCGTCGCCCAGATAAGCTCTCGATAATTCGGGAACCTGTGTGGGAATGATATGTTTTAGGTTTGGGTTGAGCTTTTTATTTGCCATGCTTTGCATGACCGACAAATTGAGATGGGTCACATGCCACACCTGTAATACAATGATTTGTGGTTTTACGTTGCTCAGAAAGTTCTCGCTCATGGCGTCAATCCAGGCATGGTGGTTGGCTTCGCACACCTCAACCGGGCCGAGCGCTTTCCCCACCGGCGTTTCGATGTCGCGCCAGCTTTCGCTACCCAATGGCAGGCGCCCGCTCAGGTCGCCCCCGTTGAAATAATCAAAATCGCCATACGAAATACGTATTCCGGCGCTGCATTTATTTTCGTCAATCGATTGCCCTTGCGGAAAAACTTCAGGAAAAAACTTGTTGGTTTGATCTTCTTCTCCGGTCCACACTTCGCCTGATGAAACGATATTGCGCACTTCAAAAATTCCCTTGTATTTTTCCGGATGATTGACCAGCACGAACTGGCTGTTGCTTCCCGCAACGAAACGTTCCATTTTCATCCCGCTATTTTTGGTGTTCCAATCGATGAAACTGCGATAGTTTTCAAAACCTCTTCCTGTCTGCGGTTTGGGATATTGATAGCCTGGCCAGTCGCGGTCGACCATTTTTGAAAAGGAGATGTGTTCGTAAACTTCGGTGAGGCCGCTCAAATAATAGTTGCCGCCTTTTGTCGTTTTGGGCGAATTTCTGAAAACCCCGCCCATATGGTCGCCATGAAAATGGGTCAGAAAAGCGTAGTCGATTTTTTTCTCCGGTTTGAAATCCATCCGTTTTGTGATGTACCGGGCAATCCATTCGCCGGGTTGCCGGCTGTCGTCGGGCGAAGCCTTGGTGGTGCGCGGGTCTCTGTGCGGGCCGCTGTCGCCTGCATCAATCAGCAGGGTTGTTCCGTCGGGTAATATGCAAAAAACAGCCTCGCCCCGGCCTGTGTAAATGTGATGGATTTCCATTTCTCCTTCCTGCCAGGAAGGAAGGGCCTGGCCTTCCTCCTGTGCATGAAGGGCCCATGAAAAAAGGATCAACATACTGCCAATAAAAACCTTTTTCATTTTCATGGTCATTTCAATATAATAGTTGTTGTTTGGGTCTTAAAAATTCCATTCTTTAATATGCGAGGGTATCCGCTGTTTTGCTATTTGCTCAAATTTTTCAACTAATTCAGGATGTTGTGCTGCAAGGTCGTTACTTTCGCTTTCGTCGGTCGAAAGGTCATATACTTTCCAGCTTTTTGGCGAATTTCTTCCGAAGCCGCCGGAATACACCCCTTTCCAATTTCCTATCCGGACAGCGTATTGGCCGCCCCCGCTCGAAAATTCCCAATAGAGGTATTCGTGTCGCTGTTGTTTTTCTGAATTTCCAAGCAGTGTGGGCAGGAATGAAATACCATCGGTATCATTCAATTTCTGCCCGTTTAGTTCGGCCAGGGTAGCCATCAGATCGTAATGGGCCGAAATATGACCGGTGACCGTTCCGGGGGCAATTTTCCCGGGCCAGCGTGCCACAAACGGTTCGCGGATGCCTCCTTCATACACTTGTCCCTTCATTCCGCGCAAGCCGCCCGAACTGTTAAAGAAGCGAATATCGAGACCACCGCCTCCGGCTGGCCCGTTGTCGCTGGTGAACATGACGATGGTGTTTTCGTCTAATCCCTGTTTTTTCAGCTCATCAAGTATCGTCCCGATTTTCTGGTCCATCCGCGTAATCATGGCGGCATAAGCCGACAGGGGTTTTGGATGGGGAGTGTACCCGCGTTTTCCGTCGTAAGGCTGCTCGTCGAATACGCCTTCATACATTTTCAGGCTTTCGTCGGGAACCTGGAGCGCTTTGTGCGGTACCACATAAGCCAGGTACAGGAAGAATGGGTTTTTCTTATTTTCTCCGATAAAACGGACTGCTTCATCGGTCATCAGGTCGAGCGAATAATGCGGGCCCATGTATTTTTTGTATTCATCAATACCGGTTTCTTTGTCCCTGTCAACTTTGGGATGGACCGATTCAATATTTCCAGGCAGAAATTCCTGCTTGTCGTTTCGCCACAAGAAAGTGGGGTAGTGGTTATGGGCGTGTACCTGGTCGGCATATCCGTAAAAAAAGTCGAAGCCCTGTTTGTTGGGCGCCCCTTCCGATGCGATGCTCCCTAATCCCCACTTGCCAATGATTGCGGTGGTGTACCCATGCTTTTTAAGCATTTCGGCAATGGTTTCGGTTTTGTCGGGAATGGGTAGTTGTCCGGTTTTAAAATCGGAACTGTCTTTCAACTCATGGTTATTTCTTACAAAAGCATGGCCTGAATGTTTACCTGTCATCAGGCAGCAGCGGGCCGGGGCACACACCGGGGCGCTGGTATAGTGCTGCGTGAAGCGGATCCCCTCGGCAGCCAACCGGTCGATATTTGGTGTCTTGATGTATTTCTGCCCATAGCAACCCACATCGCCATACCCCATGTCATCGGCAAGAATATAGATGATATTGGGTTGTTTGTTTTTCTGGGCTGCCGACGGGCTGATTGCCCCTGCCAGCGCTATGGCTGTAATGGCCGGGTAGATTATTTTCTTTTTGTTCATTCTGTTCCGTTTTATTTTTTCCTGAAATATTTTTTAATGGAAGGGTCAACCAGTCTTTCCGGGTTGAAGACTTTACTGACCGGCACCGGGATATCGGTTTCGAGAAGGTCGATCCTTTCGCTCAATAACGCGTTGTAGCCATCTTTTAATTCTTCAATGCGCGAAACCCGTCCTTCGATAAACTCCCGGTCAAGGTTGCGCGAAGTGCCCATGATGCAGCGCGCCCCTTTGTCGTGGATCATTTTAATAACCTCCATATTAGCTGGTTTTTTGTGCCCGACAAACACCACCACATTTCTCCACGGAATGCCGGTTTGTTCGAATTCGGCGAATTTTTCGGGAGTGGCAATGAAAATCTGCATCATGATGTTTGGATTCATCCGATAGCAGATTTTTGCATCATTGTATGAGTAGGCCATGACGATACAATAGGATTCGGCATTGTGTTTCTCAACCATTTTTACCCTGTTTTGAATCGAAACCCCTTTGTCGTCGAGTACAAAAACTGTTTTTCCTTTTCCCCATTTCAGGATTTCTTCAAAAGTCGGGATCGGGTAATGGGTGGCATTTCCTTTCATGTCTTTCAGCCGCAGGTCTTTCAATTCGTCGAAGGTAAAATCGATTACCCGCCCTTTGCCGGTGGTGGTGCGTTGGAGGGTGGGGTCGTGGTGTACGATCATTACGCTGTCTTTGGTGTAGCGCGGGTCGATTTCCATGATGGACCAGGTGTGTTTCAATGTGTTTTCAAACGTGGCAACACAATTCTCCGGCATATTTATTTCAGGGCCGCCCCGGTGTGAGCTGACAAAAGGCAGGCTTTTCCCGTTGTAACGGAACAACTCCTGCAAGCCCTGCGGCGTGCGGGCATCAATGTAATAGCTGTGTTCTTTGCCGCGTACCGATGCATCCGTGTAAGGCAGAAATAAAAATTGCCCCAGGATAATCAGAAATAAAATGCGCTGTAATTTGTTAATCAGTTTTGTTGTCATCTTTATTCGTTTTTAATCAGTTTATTTTGTTGGTTCTCCGTATGTTATGCCATATCCGCCGCTTCCGGAATAGATTCTTCCGAATATATTTTTATCGGCGTCAATAGCCATTACCCCGGCGGGAAATTGCTGGCTGTCGTCGTTTATCCGGAGCCAGCTTTGGCCCAGGTCGGTTGAGCGGTACATGCCCCATTTGCCTTTGTATATTCCGTAGCAATAGCTTGTGGGGATCAATGATCCGGGCGCCGGGGCGCCCCAGCAGGTCAACCTGGCCCTGTCGAAGCCGGACAGGCGTTCAAAATTTGCCCCGGCATCGGTCGATTTCCATAATCCGTCGCTGTCGAGGCATATCCATATTTCGCCCGAACGACCGGGGACACATCCAATATTTATGGATTTTCCTGCTGGACAGGGAATGGGTGTTTTGTTTGTTGCTTGCCACGAAACACCATCGGCAGAGGCAAACAGAAAGCCTTCTTTGTAAATGTAAAAGCTACCGTCAACCGGGTCGGGCGCCATGATTTTGTCCCTTTTCCAGATATTGACCAACTCAATCACCTTGTCGGGCGCATTTTGCCCGGCAGCCCAACTGTCGCCCCTGTTGTGCGAATAATACACTTTTCCGCTTCCACCCACATAAACCATATTATCCGGGTTGGTTGAAGAAACAGCAATACGCCCTAAAATCTCTTTTTCAGGAAGAGTGCGTTTTGTCCATGTTTTTCCGTAATCGGTGGATGTAACGAAGGTGGTTTGTTCGCCGCCCCAGCCTTTGGCG
Organism: Prolixibacteraceae bacterium; assembly: GCA_034003625.1. Taxonomy (GTDB): domain Bacteria; phylum Bacteroidota; class Bacteroidia; order Bacteroidales; family Prolixibacteraceae; genus GWE2-42-39. Next base: position 19,114 of record JAVEYG010000029.1, read on the forward strand.
CCCAGCAGGGCCAGGTGCGATGGTTGGCTTTCGCAAACCGAAATATTGAAACACTCTTTCAGCGGGTAAATTTTTTTATCGGTGTACCGGTCGGTGTTTTCGTGGATGTAGCCCGACACATCGGCCACTCCTGAATACAGGAGCGGACCAGCTGGCGGCGAAACGAGGGTGAGCACAACCGTTTCCTCGTGCCCGTCGACAAGGGTGTGCCAATCGGTTGTTTTTGCCCAAATGTCGGGACTTTGCCACACGCCAAACCAGTCGGTATAAAATAACTCGCCCGAAGTGCCGGGCGCAAGCGCCATGCCTGCAGTTGCCGACGAAAACCGGTCTTGCGGCCAGGTAGGGATGCTGATATGTAAGTTGGAAGGAAATTCGTTGGTGTTGATTTCTTCCCAGGTCAGACCTTTGTCTTTTGTCCGGAAAATGGCGTTGAAAAATGTTCTGTACCGTTGTGCCACAATAATTTTTTGGTTATCGGTTCCATCAACGGCCAGCCCGACGTAATTTTTGTTTGGCGACGGGGAGATGTCATTCCATTTTTCATCAGAAAAAAATGAAACGCCCCTGCTGTGGGTTACGAAGAGTTCTCCATCAACCACCTGCATACGGGCAGGGTCATTGGGCGAACCAGTCATCGGGGCAAAAGATTTTCCGCCATCGGTACTGAAATAAATACCGCTCCGGGGAACGCCGGCATAGATGGTTGCCGACCGTCCATCTATTTTCCCAGACGGGTCGAACACGATGCTCCGCACCCCCGAAGGATTGATGCCCGTGTAGCCGTGAGGGACACTGGTTATTTCCGACCAGGTTTTGCCGTCGTCGTTGCTGCGCCACAAGCCGTTTCGCCGCGTCCCGAAATAAATGATGGCACTGTTTGTCGGGTCAACGGCGATACATTCCCCGATCCAGCGGGCCACGCGCCCATTCCCTTCACAGGGCATGTCAAGTAGTTTTGCCCATGTCTGGCCCCGGTCGTCGGAGCGGAAAATACCGCCTTCCTCCTCGATACGTTGGCCGAGGGCAAGATACACGCGATCGGGATTATTATAGTCGAGGGCGATCCCGTCGACCCCGATCAGGTTGGCATTTTCAGGATCGATCCAGCCGAGCATTTGCTCCCATTTTTTTTCTGTAGCATTCCAGCGATAAGCGCCCCCTACGTCGGTACGGATGTACATGATGTCTTTGTTGGACGGATGGATGGCAATGCCTGTCACATATCCGCCGCCACCGATTTTGAGATTTTCCCATCTGTAAGGAGGTTCTTCGGCCAAAAGCTGAAAGCTGGTTGTAAGAAACAGGAGACAAACAAACGAGGAAAAAACTTTCCAAAACATGGAGATTTGCAATGTCCGTATCTGTATTTTCTGATGGTTTTCCATTCTATAGCTTTTCTTGTTGTCTGTATTCAGAAAAAGTTTTACCGTTTATTTTTCAGGTTTGAACAACCACGAGGTGGCATAGTAGAAATACCGGGCGCTTTCTTTCACTTCGGGAAGCGAATGGTCCCAGTTGTATTCGTACTCAACGGAAAACACGCCTTTAAACCCTTGTTTTTTTAGTTCGTGCAGTATGCCCGAGAGGTTGCAGATGCCGGTTCCCCACGGAACATCGTGGGCGGCGCGTGTGCCGAAAATATTCAGGTCTTTGGTGTGGGTGCTGATGATTTTTCCTTCGAGCATTTTCACGCATTCTACCGGGTCAAGGCCGGAACGCACCCAATGCCCGAAATCGGCAGCCGCGCCAATACGCGGGCTTCGGCCCCTCAGGGCGCTCAGCACAACAGAAGGGTGCCAGTAATACGAAGGCACCGGGTGGTTGTGCAACGCAACATTAATCCCGTACTGGTTGGCCAGGCGGTCGATCATCGGAAGAAGTTCGGGTTTAGGTTCCGACAGGATGGTTTCAATTCCCATATCTTTGGCAAATTCAAAGATTTTTCTCCATTCGGCAGTGTCGGAGGTGTTAATAACGCCGTAGTCCACCAATTGGATGTTTTTCTGTTTCAGGAGGTCTTTTATTTTGCCACGGGTTTCTTTGTCCATGTCGTATTTTGTTGTCCCGGCAATTCCTCCGCCAATTTGTTGTGCGGGGTACATTTCCACGTATTTGATATTGGCTTCATTGAGTTTGTCGAGTGTTTCGGCAAAGGTGAAACTGCGGAAGGTATAGGCCTGTGAAGCCAGCCGCCAGCCTGCTTTTTCGGCTGCCGAGTGGTCGTATTGCGCATGAAGCGACGGGATAGTTGCCATCAGCAATAAGATGGTTATTCCTGTTTTAATGAACCAATTGTTTCTCATGTTGTATTTTTTTAAATTCATAATAAAGCATTGTTAGAAATCAAAAACCATTGTTATTAGCGACCGGGGAGGTATTGCATAGCCCGTTTCCGGCAAGAACTTTTCCGGTACATACATTTTGGCCAGATCAGAGCGTTCGTCGGTTTTGTAAACCGACACTTTTTTTATTTCATTTCCGATGTGCTGAGGGAACGAAATGCAGACAGGGATCATTTCGAAAGAAGAATTTACATAAACGGCCACCATGCGCGATTTGTCCGGCGCCATGTATGCGGAAGCAGTCAGCGTGTCCAGGTCGTCAGCTCCCAGGAGACCGATCCGGATATAGCCTGGCCTGATAAAAAAGCTGTAATTGCCCAGGGCCCATAGCAATTTATTCGTACGAACAATGCCCCCTTTCATCAAGTCGCCATCGGTCGGGAATAATGAAATCAAGGCATGGTTGCCGTTCACTTCCATTCCTTTCCAGTAGCCCCAGGAAGTAGCTCCGGCGTGAACAAAATTGCTGTACACCAACCGTCCGAGCAACAGGGCAGGCTGCATCCCTGCATAATTGGCGGGTTCCCAATCGGGAGTAAAACCGTCAATGGGGAGTTTTAAGCCGGGCAACATACACCATTCTGATTGATGAAAGTGAACAGCGTATTTTGTTGCTTCTGCTTTCACCTTTTCCCTGGTTTCCTTTATTGCGTCATTGGTTTTATCGCTGCCATAATCATGTCCGGCTATAACCGAAGGGATGTGCCGGAGATTGCCAATATAGTTGGGGCTTTGAGGGTCGAAAAATGTTTTGACCTGCCTGTCTGGCGCATCACCATCTGAAAATCGTTCCGTTAAAGCCGGGGAGGTGCCGTATAAGTATTTTAAATCTGCCGATTCGCCGGCCAATATTTGTACATTTTCCAAACCGGCAGCTGAGAGCGCTTTGTCCAGTTCACTATACAGTTTCTTCATCTCAGAACTTTTCCATGAAGAACCTTCCTGACGGGGGTCATTCCACTTTACCTGCGGCTCGTTGATGGGGCTGATGTAAGCAATGTGCCAGCCTTTCCCGGTTGTAAAATGCTTTGCCACCTTAGCCATATAAGAAGCATAGTTGCTGTAACCATCTGGTTTTATATTTGCTTCTTTTACTGAAGCTGACCAGCCTTTCCCGTTTTTTGTATAGTGAACAAGAGGCGAGTTCGAAAACAGCAAAAAGTTATTACAGCCGTATTCGACAGCTTTCTGCATAAAGTATTGCTGTCCGGCACATTTATCCCAGTCATACGATTGCCCATCTTTCGACAAAAATGATTCAGCCCTTCTTTGAAATGGCATGATATCGGCGCTGTCCTGCTCCAGCGTTCCGGCGCCCAGGTTGACCCTCCACATAGAGAGGCCTATTCCTGCCGGGTTCCCTGTCGCATCGTATTGCCGGCTAAACAGCCATTCGGCTATTTGTCCTTTTTGTTTTTCAGCCCAGTATTTACCGGCGAAATTGCCGCTCCACGCATCGGAGGCGGTAAAACTTTCAATCTTTTGAAATGTTTTCGAGGCATCGATTGTAATCTTTCTGGTCTGAGAGGACGAACCTAAAGCCCATAAAATCAGGATAGCCACCCCCGGGGCATATCGCAAGTAGTTTCTACATAAAGGCTTTAGTCTCATTTTTATATGTTGAATTAATCTTTTCGGTAAAGAGATGATTACCTGCCAGTCCATACCGGGGCGAGCCAGGCGACCGGTCGGTTGGGGTCAGCCCGGGGGGCATCGCCGCCTCCGGCATTCCATATCCTGACAAAAAAGTATTTATTGGCCGCATCGGCGATGGTTGGTTCCCATCGTACGTTATGGGCGGGATCGGGCACTTCATACGTTAGAGCTGTTTCACCGTTGTCTTTTACAATCTCAATTTTGGTGATTTTGTTTTCCGGTCTGCCGGTATCGGGGTCGCTGACCGAAATATTGAATTGAAAAGTCTTTTCGCCATTTAAGGTTGCACCCATCATTTTCCCGTTGACGGTGTAGCGGCACTGGATATTATTGTCGAGCGAAGCATAGGTACGCCGGTTTTTCATCGCGTCGAGAATGGCGGCTTTTGTTTTTTCGGTTGCCAGCACGAAAGTACGCGAGGTATGTTTGGCAATGGCACCAATCCAGTGATTGTCGTTACCGCATACCGGCGCAACTTTCCACCCTTTCTCGAGAGCCCTGATGAAAGCCGGGTAATGTACCCGGTTGTTTGAGTTAATCATTTCCAAAAGAGTAATGATTTCGGTTGCTTCGGGGGTGCGGTAGTCCCAGTTGTTGTATTGTTCTGCTCCCGGGTGGTTGAAACAAGCCACCACCGGGCCGTTGCCATCAGCCGGGACAGTGGCCAGCCATTGGTAAAACGAAGGCAGGTCGTTCCCTTTTTCAAGGGCATTGAGATAAACGGAAGTATTGTATACATTAATATGCCCGTTTCCGCCGGGACCGTTGTTTTCGGAGTATTCAAAGCCTCTCAGGGCCACAAACTGATGGTCGGTGGCCGCCTCAGCTGCCCGCTTTATTTCGACCCATGCCACGCTGTTTGGGCTGGTAGGGTGAAAATCGGCTTCCTGCGAGTGGTCTGTTACGGCATAGAAATCGTACCCGCTGGCTTTGGCCAGTTCGTAATGTGCCGATGGCGGCCCTTGATGTTCCTGCCAGTTTTCTTTGAGGGTGGAGTTCAGCACCCGGCTTACCCCCAGCGAATCGACCATCATAAACTTTGTAGCGCCGGGAACATGGTCCCACTGGGCGCCGTGCGAATAGGTAAAAATAGTATGGGAGTGCGTATTGCCCGAATAAATATGATATTCAGGGAACAACGGGTTGTTTTGCCCTGTCAGCATTCCTGAAAAGAACAGGGATGCAAGGAGAAGGGCGAAATGGATCTTTGTAAGTTGGTTTGTCTTCATCTGTATCTGTTTTTATGTTTTTATACTCAGGTTACTTATTGTCCTGTCCAGATAGGAGAGGAGAAGGCCAGGTCATTATCGGCCTGTACAATTCGTAAAAAATAATATCGTTTTGCCGGATCGGCCTCAAGTTCCCATTTTACGATATTGGAACTGAATTCTTTTGAATGGGCAACAAGCCCTCCTTCAGTAATAATATCAATACGGTTGATTTTGTCCTGACTGTCGGGGTCTTCTATTTCGATCAGTATATTCAGTTTTTTTGGTTTTTTCAGAATAGCCCCCATTATTTCACCATTGGCCGCAAAATTGATTTTCAGGTTTTTGTCGTAGGTGGCATAAGCCTGGCGGTTGCGCAACGCTTCGTAAATTGCTTCGCGTGAAAGTTCGGTGGCGATGACTGCCGTCCGGCCAAAACAGTTTTCGGCCCACCAGAATCCTTTGTGGGTGTCGGTGTTGTCGGCGGGCGCCAGGCGCCAACCTTTGTCTAATGCGTACACGTAGTTTTCAAACCGTGGAACGAATGTAGGGCGCCCGCTGCGCGTAGCAATTTCAAATAATACCATCCGTTCGTCAATAGAAGTATTGTAAAAGCCGAAATTTTTGAAGTTGGTTTTCGACGGATGGTTAAACATAGCCAAGGCGCCTGGCGAACCAACTAATTTCTGGTAGAAGTTTTCGAGCGACATGACTTCCTGGTTGGCAGTTGCCCACCACGAGGTGTTGTAAACGTTAATGTGGCCTTTTCCTCCGGTGCCGGTTTCCGAGTTTTTTGACCATTCAAAAGACGGAAGGGCGATGAATACGCCATCCTCGTTGTATTTAGCTGTAGTTTCCTGTACTTTCTTCCAATTTTGGCTTTTTCCCCATTCATCAGGAAAATCGAAATATTGTGAATGATCGGAAATAGCAACAAAATCGAGTACTTTTTTTTCTTTGATGTATTTGATTGCTTCTTCAATGTCTAAATCGCCATCGGAAAGGGTGGTGTGCTGGTGCAGGTCACCGAAATAGTAGTTCAGCTTTTTTATGGATGGTTTCTTTTCAGCTTCTGCCGGGTCGTCAGGCTGATCGTCTGTTTCGCAGCAGGCAAATCCCTGAAAGAAAATAATCAGGAACAGGATGGTCAGTATATTTTTGAAAAGCAATCGGCTCATGGTCATTTGGAAGTTAGTTTTGTTTAAGCAGTTGGGCAAAAGCGGCAATGGTGCCATCGGCATCGTCCCAGCTATATGTTGTACCGTTTTTGTACCAGTTTCCTAAGTACCATCCGGTAGGCCCGGCGTGTTGCCCGTTGCCATTGTTGAACCACGAAACAAGTTCAATGTCGTTGCGACTTTTTACCCATTGCCCTAAGCCTTCAACCCATTTGCTCCGGGCAGAAGCATCTGTGGGGGACGCGTGCGCCCCGGTCTCAAAAATGCCGAAACGGGTGAATCCCCATGTTTTCATCCGGTTGACATTGGCTTCAAAAATCTGTTGTGCGCTTACCGAAGGGTCATCGGCATAACCATCTAATCCGGCCACTACTTTGCTTAATTGCTCCGGTTTCAAATATTTGCCCATGTTAAAATCCTCTGGATTTCTTCCCGATTGAGGTTTGAAAGTCCAGGTCATCAGCACAAAACACGGATGGATATTTGTTTTTCCTGATGTGAGTACCATATTTACAAACCGGGCAAAAGCCTGAAGAAGTACATCGGAGGTATTTCGGGAATTCACATTGTCTTCCGGTTCATGATAGAAGACAAGGTAAACGACCCGGTCGTCGGGGATTGACTGAATAAATTTTTTAATGGCTTCGTTGTTGCTGCCATTCACGGTTTCAGTCCAGTCGGGTTTAAATGAACCAATTGACACCGGGCAGTTTCCTACATCTTCGGCCATTGCTGAAGCCGCAAACGTAGCAGGAATCCCTTTGTCGTAACTTCTTCTCCCCATCATGCCAAAGCCGCCGTTGGCTGCTTTCAACCGGTTGTTCAGGCGTTGCCACGATTCAACCCCTCCAAGGGTTTCGCCGATAAACGGAGCTGAAGAAGCTGCCCAGACGGTGCCTTCTGTTGCCGGTGTTTTCAGGTTGCCAGTTTCCTGTAGATCAGGGGTGACCGGGCTCTTGTTACAACACAGGGCAAACAGGGAACATAGTAAAATAATGCTTCCGATATGTACCATTTTTATTTTCATAATCATATATGTAAGCTGTTGTTCTGAAAAAAATTGTTTTTGATACGGGATTGCATCCTGGTTTTTCTTATTATGGTTGTATAAGTTGATGGGTTAAAAGAAAATTCTCGCCCCACATAAGGGGCATGAGCTTTTTCTGATCGAATGCCTTGCGGTTATCGCCTTTCAGCCGTGAGGCCAATCGTTGTCCTCCACCGGGATGTGTTATTTCGTATTCGTGGATAGGGAGGCTGAAATAATTTACCTGCTTGCCGTGCAGGAATTTCATTACCGAGCGGTAGCCCTGATGGGCGCCTGCTGTTAAGAGCACGTCAACCGACCAGCCCAGCGAGGAAGCCTTTTCGAGCCATTCGTACCCTTCGGTGTGCGTTTCGGCCCCTTGTAAAAAAGTAATCCCTCCAAGTTTCACCAAATATCGTATCGATTCTACATCGCGCGACAGATAACGTGTCGGAACGGCATATTTGATCCCGTCAGCCGCTGTTTTGGCTTCGGAATATTGTTTTCCCGATTGTGTGAAAATTTCGCAGGGACCAAATTTTTGCATAGTTTCAAAGTCGGGGACAATAATTCCCGAACTTAAATCTTCCCATTTGAGTTTTAATTGTTCAGGCCCGATAACCGGTTTGTCGGCTTTTATAAGGCGCATTGCCAGCGAATAGTCAGCATGGTCCTGGTGCGGGTGGGTAATAATATACACATCGACTATGCGTGCCAGCCTGTCGCGTTGCTCGCGGGTGAAGTAAAAACCAGTATTAAAAAAATCGGATGTTTCAGGTTCGCCTTCATTGGATACGGATCCCTGTTTGTAGTCGTTGCCTACCGGGCCTTGTGCAAAATCGATGGCAACTACGCCTTCTGAACTCTTTAAAACAACGGAGGACGAATAAAATTTAAATACGTGGACGCCCTCGTTTACGTTTGTGTTTTCTAAGGCATCTAAGCCTTTATCAACCGAATTCCGATAAAATTTTACTATTTCTTTTAAGTGTCCTGCGTATTCCGGTTGATTGGCAAATCCACAATCAGAAACACTGAAATTGATAATTTTGTCCAGCGATTCCATGATTTTCAGACGTTGCTCGCCATGTTCAAAACAGGGTGGATATGCCTGCATGGCCTGTTCCACCTGTCCCAGTGTCATGTTTTCTGGCATTTCGGTTTGCGCAGGTCCCTGTAACGAAATAAAAAGAGCCAGTAAAAAGGGCAATAAATTTAATATCTGCTTCATTTTTCAGAAAGATAGCTCGTAATTGTCCGACAATGCCCGGTACCTGACAGCTTATTCTTAAAATCAGGAGAAGTTGCCGGATTCGGATACCGGCAACTTTTTCCTGATTATTTTATTTTTGATGTCGGGTTTTAACTTTTAAAATTTTCCCCATCCCGGGTTCTGGGTCAGGTCTTTATTTTTCAGCAATTCGGTTTCCCACATCGGGAAAAGGCTGTATTTGTCGTCCCAGAGCCTGATTTCCAGTAACTCAGCATCGTAGCGATAGCTGCCGTTGTCTTGTTTGTATATACGCTGTGCATATATTTTCTCAGTCTGTTTTCCGATTTTCCAGCGACGGACATCAAAGTAGCGTTGTTCTTCATAAAAGAATTCAATCCTGCGTTCGTGCCTGATTTTTTCCCTCATCTGGTCTTTGCTCAGTCCTGCCGGAAGAGGGGGCATCGACTTTCCTTTGGCTTTTACCGGCATTCCCGGGGGAACGAATTTGGTATAGCCGGGAAAGGCTGCCCGTTCGCGGATCAGGTTGACGGCATCCCGCGCCGACATTGGGTAACCCGGAGGGATAGCATCCGGAGAGCCAAACGCTTCGTTCACGGCTTCTGCATAGTTGAGCAAAATCTCGGCATAACGGATAATCGGGTAGTTGTGGTTGACATTCAGGTTGGTACCCCAGGCTTTTAAATTCGCATAAGCATCCAGAAATTTGCGATTATAAAATCCTGTATTGTACCACCCCGTAAGATATTGGCCGCCGTCGGCTGATATTGAAGAATCCGGGTCTTTTTGCCAAATCTGGTAGATTATTCCGGAACGGGCCGGCCATGGCGACTGGTTAAAGAAGATCGACTGGTAGAACCTCGGGTCGCGGTTTTCATACGGTTTTTGCGGGTCCCAGCCCGAAACAGGGTCGGTTTGACCGCTGGCGTAAAGTTCCACTACTTTTTCGATCCCCAGTTCGTATGATGCGGTGATATTTCCTGAAGCATCTACTTTTACCACTTCATAGTCGGCCACGGCATTCAACAGGGGAAGGTTGTTGATCACGCCGTTCCCGTAGTTGAAGAATTGTCCGGGAAGACAGACCCTTTCCAGGTTTACCGTACCGCTGTTCGACGGCCTTTGCTGATAGGAAAGAATAACTTCGGGACTGGACCTGCGGATAAAGAAATCTTCATAGTTGCCATAAGTTGTAGGGGCTGTAGAGGTGTGCAAACCATACAACCCTTTGGTTTCGGAGAGGAAGCGTTTGGCCGCCTCTGCGGCAATATTCCATTTGTTGGCACTGTATTCTCCCCTGAATTCGCAGTTTGCCGGATTAGCCGGGTCGTTGAACAAGGGGCTTGCCGCGTAAAGCCTGATTTTGCATATTAGCGCGAGGGCAGCGCCTTTGGTGATGCGGCCAAATTCCGATGCAGTCAGTTCATCGGCATGGGGCAGCAAAGGAAGCGCATTTTCCAGTTCGGAACAGATAAAATCGACACATCCGTCGTAAGTTTCACGGGGCTTGAAAAGTTCTTCATCCTGATTTTGGTCAAGCACTTCGGTAACAATCGGTACCCCTGCATAGTATTTCAGAAGGTCGGAATAAAAGAAAGCACGCAGAAAAGTAGCTTCGCCTTTCATCCGTTGACGGATTTGTTCGTTCACGACCGGTTCGTCGGAATCAGGGATCAGGTCAACATTGGCCAGAAAACGATTGGCTGCACGGATGGCGGAATAGTTCTTATCCCACACGTTTACAGAGAATGGAATGGTTGCCGGGCCCCATGAACCAATTGCCATGTTGTGTGCCTGGTCCCAGTTGGCTTTGGGTTGTCCCTCGTCGACTGCGTTACCGAGGAACCCTGCTGTTCCAAACCGGAAGTAAGGGGCATTCATTTCCTTGTAAATGCCGTTCAGAAACCATACGGCATATTGAGGTTCGGTGAATACCATTTCTTCGTAAATGTCATTGGTCTCTTGTTTGTCAAGAAGATCGCTCCCATCCTCATGGCATCCTGCCATGAACACAGCGAACAGTATGATCAATATATGATATAATCTTTTCATTGTAATAGTATTAATGTGTTAACGATCAGAATTGAAGGTTAAATCCCATGTTCCATAGTTTCATCTGTGGGTAGGAGGTTCCGCTGCCACTGTTCGACTCGGGGTCCATGACTTTGATGTGGTCGAAAGTGAGCAGGTTGGTGCCACTTACAAAAATACGCAGTCGCGATACCCCGATTTTCTGGAGTGTATTTTTCGGGACATTGTAGCCAAGCTCAAAGTTTTTCAGACGGATGTAATCGCCTTTTTTCTGATAAAATGAGTTGCTGCGGTGGTTGTGTTTGTTCTCGGCACTCGACAAGCGGGGGTACTCTATCTTTTCATTGTCCAGGTACCTTTCAAGGGTCCATCTTTCCCGGTGAACTTCCATGTAACGTCCTGCTTCCCTGATTTGTTCCCAGGCCCCGGTACCCGACAAAAATTTGTGGTTTCCGGCAGCTCCCTGCCACATCATGTTAAAGTCGAACCCTTTGAACTTTAGGCCATACGACAAACTGTAAACCACTTTGGGTATACGGGAGTTGCCGATCGGGCCTTCGTCGAACGAGTCGATCACGCCGTCTTCGTTGCGGTCCCAGTATTTAAAATCGCCTAACTGAACGGCCCCGTAGGTAGGTTGAGGTAAATCGGGGCGAAGGATCGGTTTGCCGTTTTCCTGTAAAATCAGGTTGCCATTGCCATCTTGTTCAAAGTCGTCAGGTGAGTAGAAATCCAGGACTTTCAACCCGAAATTCTGTCCCACTGGTTTGCCAGTCCGTCTCAGGTATTCAAACCGGGGGTCGACTTCGTCCTGAAAAACAACGGTGTTTTTCGCAAAAGAAGCCATTCCGCGAAGGTAATAACCGACCTGGCCTATTTTGCTTTCAATTCCGGTTTCTATTTCAAACCCTTTGTTTTCCACTTTCCCGACATTTTCCTTGGGGAGGTCGACCCCTAAAATGAGCGGACGGGTATTGCGCGATGTGAAAATGTTGACACGCATTTCGCGGAAAAGGTCGACATTCAGAAAGAATTTGTTGTTGAACAGTTTCATGTCGAACCCGGCATTCGATTTTTTGCCTATTTCCCAGGTTACCCGGTCGTTTCCAAGCGCCCCTTCGTACAGGGCACTTTGTCCGCCCCATGAGTTGTCGACGCCAAAATAGTAGCTGCCACTGGTATTGTAAGTTTGCAGGTACAGGAAACGGTCGGACCCGATCTTGTCGTTCCCAACTTCACCGTACGATCCCCTGATTTTCAGGAAGGAAATAGCGGGGACATTGTTTTTTATAAAGTTTTCATCGGAGGCTACCCAGCCCAGGGAGAAAGAAGGGAAGAAACCGTACCGGTGTGACTTTTCAAACTGGTCGGAACCGTTGTACCCGAAATTAAATTCGGCCAGGTACCGTTGTTTGTAAGCATACGTTGTGCGGCCCACATAGCCGAGAAAACCTTTCGGGACATCGGCATTGCTGTTCGATTGGGTCATGGTGTAAAGCAACATTCCCGAAACAGCGTGGTCCCTGAAAGTGCGTGCATAGTTCAGCGAGTATTCCATATTGATCCGTTTGCTGTGCCCGTTGCCTGCCAGTTTATCGATCCAGGGAGCGGTTTCGGCAATTACTTCGGTGTAGCTGTCGTCGGCGGGGTTGTACAAGTATTTTGGCGGACGGTACCCGACTTTTGTGCCCGAACTGAAATAGCTGTTAAAACTGACCATTCCCCTGAACGAAAGCCCTTCGGTAATAAAATCGAGTTTTTGGTTTATTTTGAAGGTGCCCTCCAGGATATTGTCGAGCATCCGGTTGTAACCATAGTCGTTCAATACGGCCATCAGGTTTTCACGTTGCCCGTCGATATTACTTCCGTACGAGCCGTTGGGTAAACGGTAGGCGTAGTAATACGGCGGTGTGGTGTTCATTTCGCCAAAAAGGGTAGTTGATGAAATATCGCCAAGCGAAATATTTTGTTGTTCTTCCACCCGTGTGTTCAGGTCGAGGCTGATTGTAGTTGTTTTGGTGGCTTCAAAGTCGAGGTTCGACCGGATGTTCAAACGTTTGAAATGAGCATTAGAAGGGTATTTTGCATCGTCAAACTGTTTGTAGAGACCGTCCTGAAACAATCCGTTGGTTGAGATATAATACTTCAGCCGGTTGTTTCCGCCCCTGACATTCACGTTCAGGTTGTGCATCGGGGTTGTTTTCCGGAGAAAGTCCTTCATGTAATCATTATCGGGATGTGTGTAAGGTGAATCGTGTGTACGGAAATGTTCAAGGTCTTCTTCTGTAAAACGGGCTGGCAAGCCGTCATTGGCAAGCGCTTCGTTTCGCAGCATGGCTGCATCGTACGAGTTGAGGTATTTCATCAGTCGGGTAGGTTGCTGAAGGGTTGTCTGGAAACTGACAGTAACGGCAGCTTTGCCTACTACGCCACGTTTGGTGCTGATCAGTAGCACCCCGTTGGCCCCGCGTACCCCGTACACGGCTGTGGCCGAGGCATCTTTTAATACAGAAAACGATTCGATGTCTTCCGGGTCAAGCTGGGTATAATCGCGTTCAACCCCGTCAACTAAGATCAATGGTTTTGAGTTATCGGAGTTAAGGGTTGACACACCGCGGATGTAGATTTCTGCATCGTCGCCTCCCGGGCGTCCGCTTCCCACCATGGTTACGACCCCCGATACACGCCCTGCCAGGGCATTACTCAGGTTGGGCGTCCCCATTTGTTTGAGATCTTCCGAAGAAGCAGTTGAAATAGCGCCAACGACGCTTGCCTTTTTCTGGGTGCCGTAACCAACCACCACTACATCGTCGAGCGAGACAACGTCGGGTTTAAGTTGTATGTTCACCGTACCCGACTTTACAGGTACTTCCTGCTGTGTGTAACCAATGAAGGAAACAACTATGGTCGCGTTGGATGTACGAAGTCCGATGGAATAATTCCCGTTTGCATCGGTAATGACGCCGTTGGTAGTCGATTTTTCAATAATGTTGACACCTGGTAGCGGCATTCCGTTTTCATCGGTGATGGTTCCGGTTACTCTGGTAACCTGGGCAAAAACCTGTGCTGCCCATATTACGGAAAGGATAAATATTAATATTCTTTTCATAGTTTCGATTTTATAAGCCAGTATTTTACCACAGTGGATTTTGAATAAGCGCCTTGTTCTTGTTCATTTCGCTCTGAGGGATTGGGTACAGGTACATTTTGGGCTCAAATATCCTGACAGCCACATTGGGCACAATTTCGTAGGTATAAGTAGAGCCTGTTTTTGTGATCCGCATCCCGTTCAGGTTTTGTCCAATGGTTTGTGGCGCAATTTTCCATCGGCGTACATCAATGTGCCGGTGGTCTTCAAAAGCCAGTTCCACACGGCGTTCGTTGCGTATTGCTTCGCGCATGGCGGCCACATCGCCGGCTGGCACCGATGAAAGGGCAGCGTCTTTCGGGCGGAGTACCCGTGCACGTACTTCTTCAACGGCGGCACGCGCTGTTTTTCCAAATCCTTTCGGGTCGACATCCGGGCCGTAGGCTTCGTTCATTGCTTCGGCATAATTCAGCAGCACCTCGGCATATCGGATATGCGGGAAACAGTGATTGGTTTTGGTTTCGGAACCGGAAATCACAATTCCGCTTTTCATAAATTTAGAAAGGTAATACCCGGTTTTTGTTGCATTTGTCTGGTCTGTTTTGTTATCGAGCCCGTCGACAAATGTTTCAACTTTTGTGCGACTTGGGTTGCCGGTCCAGGCTTTTTCGTTGTAAAAAATACTGATATTAAAACGCGGGTCACGGTTTACATAAGGAGCTTCCGGATTGTATCCTGAAGTGGGATCGGTGATGCTTTTGCCATTCAACATCCCATACGCATCGATCATTTGCTGCGACGGGTTGGTGGTACCATCCCCGTTGGTGTAACCTACCGGCACATTTTTCTTTTCCACCCCGTTGCTTTGGGCAACTGTGCGGATCAGCACCAGTTCCTTGTTGCCCGCCAGTGTATAAAACAGGTCGGCATAGTTTTTTTCGCCATTGGTCCTGGCTGTTGCATCGTTTTGCGAATCGGCAATGGCATTGGGTTTATAGAGGGAATAGTACCCCAGGCTGATTACTTCGGCTGCGGCTTCGGCTGCGGCTTCCCAGCGTGTTTTTGAATAGTTTCCGTAACCGATCAGCTTGCTGTTCGATCCATCGTAGGCAGGGCCGTTGTAAAGATCGCTGGCGGCGTACAACAACATGCGGGCTTTTAATGCCAGTGCGGCCCCTGACGAAATGCGTCCCAGTTGCCCCCCTGATGCTTCATCGGGAGAAAGCAGATAAGGCATGGCCAGATCGCATTGACTGGCTACAAAATCGACACATTCTTCAAATGTATTGCGCGGGATATTCAAGTCGTCTTCCAGTGTCAATGTGCGGTCGATGATCGGGATGCCCCCGTATCTTTTTATCAGCTCGGAATGGGCATAAGCCCGGATGAAAATTAATTCACCGTATAGCTGGTCGCGCAATGTGGCCTGGCTTTCGGGGAGCATGTTCAGGTTGTCGAGCCCGATGTTGGCTGCACGGATGTATTGATAATAGTGGTCCCACATATTGTCGGGATTCGAAGAGGAAGGCGACCATGAACCGTTGGTCAGGATGTCGACATTGGACCCCGGAAGGTTGGGCATGGCTTCGTCGGAAGCACAGGCGATCATCGATTTTCCCGATTCCAGCCGGTTATATCCCTGATCGGCACTGCCATACGGAAAAATATTGTACGTACGCATAACGTATTCTTCGGCTTTTTTCGGTTCCCCGAAAACAAACTCAGCCCCGTATTTATCGTAGGGTGTCACATCCAACGGGTTTTCACATGCTCCTGCAAGCAATGCCGTCAAAATAAGTGTCAGATATATTCTATTTTTCATTGTTGTAATTTTTGAAGGTTAGAACTGAGCTGTAATACCGATGTTTACAATTCGTTGGATCGGATAGGCAATCCCGTCGCCCGGCGATTCGGGATCGATCACTTTAATTTTATCAGAAGTGAGCAAATTGTACCCGCTGGCGTATATCCTTAAGTTGGAAAGGTGCAGGTATTTTACTATGTTAACCGGAAGGGTATATCCTAATTCCACTGATTTCAGGCGCAGGTAAGAAGCATCTTTCAGCCAGAAGTCAGAATTGGGCGCTTTGTTGTTGGTATTGTCACCTTCGATGTTCAGCCTCGGATAAGTAGCTGTGGCGCGGGTGTCGATTCCCAGTTCGGGGTAGTAAGCCCAACGGTCAAGATGGTGTTCCATTACTTTCCCCAATCCGTTTGGATAAAATTCCCAGTAAACCGAACCGGAAAGTTTTTTATCCACATTTTCCACTCCCTGGATCAATGCGTTGAAGTCGAAACCTTTGTAAGCCAGGTTGATGGTGGCTCCGTACACCATTTCGGGCAACCAGCTTTTACCGATCATCGAAATGTCGTCGATGTCGATTTTATTGTCGTTGGTGAGATCCCTGTATTTCAGGTCGCCGGGACGGACTGGGCCGTATGTTTGTACCGGGCTGCTGCTTATTTGTGACTCATCGTTGAAAAAGCCGATCGACTGCAGGCCAAATTGAGAACCAATGGGATGTCCGGTCCGGTAGTTAAATGCAAATGGGAATTCCTGTTCCTGCATATCAATGATTTTATTTCGTGCAAAGGAGAAGTTTCCCGACACCCCGTAGCTGAAATCGCCCACTGTGTTGTTGTATCCCATCGAAAGTTCAAACCCTTTGTTTTCAACAATACCGGCATTCCCTGTGGGGATGTTTGCTGTTCCCAGCATGCGGGGTATGGTATTCAGGTCGAGGATGATCCCGGTGGTTTTTTCAAAGAAAAGGTCGGCTGACAAGTTGAAATGGTTATTAAAGAATGTACCGTCGATGCCGATATCGGTTTTGCGGGTTTTTTCGCAGGTAATTCCCGGTACTCCCAGGGCGCCTTCGCGGTAACCTCCAAACGAAGCCAGGTTGTCGCCAATCAGATAACTTCCTGATTTTTCAAAGAATGATAATTTTTGGAAATACCCGATGTTGCTGTCGTTTCCTGTTAAACCGTGCGAGGCCCGTATTTTCAGGAAATTGACCCAATCGTTATTATCCATGAACGATTCTTCCGATATGATCCATCCGGCGGATAAGGCAGGGAACAACACATAGCGGTTGTCGTCTGAAATTTGTTCGCTTCCCTGATAACCAAAGCTGACTTGTCCGATGTAACGGTTGTTGTACACATAACTGGCGCGTCCCATGATACCCTGATAATAGTGTGGCATAACCGATCCGTCACCGGCATACGATGTTTGTTCTGCAAATAAGGTTCCTGAAACACTGTGCTTCCCGAAATTTCGGTCGTAATCGAAACCAAATTGCATATCGAAAATACGCTGATTATCGCCTACCGAGCTTCCGTTTTGTTGCGTTGCCGGATCTTTTACCCCCATCTCAACAAATTCGCCTAACTCATTTTTATAATAGACCACAAATCCTTTGTTCCGGTTAATGGTTTGTTCAAAATAGCTGTCGAACGAAACGGCACCTCTGGCCGAAAGTCCTTTTACTAATTTGCCCATATCGTATTTTACTTTGAAAGCAGCATCGGTATTCCGTACGTTATAAATGGAGTAGCCGCTGTAATTGAGTAACCCGTAAGGGTTGTTGGTATACTGGCTGTTCCCGGCCAACGATCCGTCTTCCCTGAATATTGGAAAGATATTGGGAGGAAGTTGGTACAGCACATTGAAAATGCGGCTGGCGCTGTTACTTCTCAGCCCGGGATAATTCCGTTTATCCTGCCGTACCCCGATTTCCATAGAAACCTGGAGTTCTTTGGTTACCTGTACATCGATATTCGAGCGTAACCGGAAAAGTTCAAAATCGGCATTGGTGTTGTACGTATTGGCATTTTTGTCAACGTTATACAACCCTGTATTGGCAACATAACCGGCAGAGGCATAATATCGTACGGCTTTGTTTCCGCCCCGTATGCTCAGGTTGTAATCTTGCTGGGTCGAATATTTTTTCAGAAATTCTTTTCCCCAGTCAATATTTGGATAATTATACGGGTCGGTACCGGTCCTGTATGCGTCGAGCGCTGTGGCGTCGTATTTGTCGTCGGTGCTCCCTCCGTTACGCTGTGCTTCGTTGTATAAATAGGCATAATTATACGAATCGAGGTACTTGGGGATGCGCGTTGGTGTTTGAAGCCCGTATTTGGCATCAAGGCTTACTTTAATGTCTTCGTCTTTCCCTCTTTTGGTGGTGATCAGCACTACCCCGTTGCTTCCGCGAAGCCCGTACATAGCCGTAGAAGCAGCATCTTTCAGTACGGTGATGCTTTCAATGTCGTGCGGATTGATGTAATTGGCATCGTTTCTCCAGTACCCATCAACCAGGATGTACGGAGTTTGCCTTGCCCCGCCGAGCGTCCTCAATCCGCGGATGTACAGCGAACTGCCTTCCAATCCGGGTTCCCCGTTGTTTTGCTGCACAATGAGACCGGTAAAACGGCCTCCCAGCACATTGTTGCGGTTCACTCCCGGCAGGTTTTCAACTTCTTCTCCCGAAATGGAAGATACGGCTTCGGTTACATGTTGCTGTGGTTGCCGGGAAAATAGCAGATCAACATATTTAACCGGTTTCAGTGTGATAACGGGGTTGTCGCTACCGGTGGTTGCCACCTGTTGTGCCTGATACCCTTCTTTTGAGAAAGTGAGGGAAGGGGTTTCCGGGTCAAGAGCCACGGCAAATTGTCCGTTCTCATCGGTTATTGCCGAACTTTGCGTTTGTCCGGCTGTAACAGTTACTTCTGACAAAGGCGAACCATCGGGTGAGAGTACCTTGCCAGTTACGACCTTCATTCCATTCCCTGGTTCCATGCCCCGGATTTCTCCAAAAGCATGAAACGAAGATAGATTAAACGTTGAGATCAATAAAATTATCCACAGATGGGGGATAATCTTAAAACGCCTAAAATAATTCAGATTGTTTCGTTTCATAAACATAGATTTGAAATTAGTTAGTTTTGTTTCGTTCAGGAAAATGCGCCGAGGATTATTATCAGAATTGAAAATCCCATGATCATAAACAAAAGGAAATAGGCGAACATTCGCCTGCGATAGGTAGAGAATACAGATTGTAAAAATCTTCGGGTCATAATGCATAAAAATTCACAATATGAAATTATACATCTCTGGGCACGAAGACTTTTTGTTTTCATTCATAAAGGGGGCAGAATTGTTTCAGGGCTTATAAAAATGAATCAGATTGTTTCAATTTTGTTTCAGGCTACTGTCTTTGGACAAAAAATGATGGTTTTGATCCGTGTCATATCCACATTGTTTTGTCGTGCTAAACGCAGTGAAGCATCTGCTGAAAATAGCTCCGATCATGAGATTCCTCTTTACTTCGGAATGACAATCTGGTTTATTTTAATGGCATGGAAGGTGTGTGAAAGGGCTGAAAGAACCTATTCGTTGTGTTTCCGCTTTCCCGGTGTGTTCATATTTTGAAGGTATTCGCTGGGAGAGACTTTGTGTGCCTTTTTGAAGCAATTAGTAAAATAAGCAGGGGTGTTAAACCCTGTTTTGTATGATATTTCTGAAATCGGCAAATCGGTTTCGCGCAGGTATTTCAGGGCTACCTGCAAACGATAGTTTTTGATGAATTCGTTGGGAGAGCAATTGGTGAGCGATTTTATTTTTCGGTACAGGCTGGCCCTGCTCATCCCGATTTCGTCGCTGAAATGTTCGATATCAAAGTCGGGGTTGGAGATGTTTTTTTCAATAATCTGGTATATTTTTTTCAGGAAAAGCTCATCTGTTGAGTTTGTTTCGGACGCGGGCAGTTCAAACGGGAGCTTTTTCCCGAACGATTGCCGCAAGCGTTCCCGGTTACTGATCACACTGTTTATTTTTATACGCAGCATATTCGAATTGAAGGGCTTGGTGATATAATCGTCGGCGCCCACGTCGAAGCCTTCTTTTACCTGCTGATAGGTGGTGCGGGCAGTGAGCAGTATAATCGGGATATGGCTGGTGTGAACATCGTTTTTCAGTTTCAGGCAGAGTTGCAGCCCGTCAATTTCGGGCATCATAATGTCGCTGATGACCAGATCGGGAATTTGGCGGGCAGCTTTTTCCACCCCTTCTTTCCCGTTCGATGCTTCCAATATATTGTAGGTGTTCTGAAGCTGCGATTTGATGTAACGCCGGATGTCGGCATTGTCGTCGATAACGAGGATCGTATATTTCTTCGGACGGTCTCCGGGCGGTTCGGGAAGTTCGTCTGCATCCGGGCTGTCGGGCAAGAGGTAGTGATCGATATGTTCGCTGCCGATGTAGTCGGTTATAATTTCGTCGGGGGAAAGATGTTGGTTGCCTTCCGGGAGAAAAACACGGAAACAGGCCCCTTCGCCGGGTAAACTTTCAACAAATACAATTCCATGATGAAGTTCTACAATCCCTTTTACCAGGCTCAGCCCGATGCCTGTGCCTGCCGACGACTGCCCGTCTTCGGCAACCTGGTAAAACGGGTCAAAAATTTTATCCAGGTCTTTGAACGGGATCCCTTTCCCGGTATTCCGGATAGCCGTTTCAATAAATGCACCTGTTTTAATGTTCAGCAAAGCATCTCGTTTTTCAGGAACCATATCTTTCAGTTCGGCTTTTTCGCGCCGGACAATGGTAAGGGTGATTTTCCCGTTTTGCGGCGTGTTCTTGAAGGCATTGGAAAGCAGGTTGAAAAATACTTTTTCTAATTGAAAACGGTCGAACCACAAACGAATATCTTGCTGGTTGCCTTGTGTCGAGTAGTCGATTTTTTGACGGAAAGCCAGCTCGTTAAAAGCCATTGAGATTTCGGTGATGAATTTATTGAAGCGTCCTTCGGCAGCTTTTAATTTCATGTTCCCCGATTCCTGTTTTCGGAAATCCATCAACTGGTTGACCAGTAACAGCAGACGGTGCGTATTTTTTTGAATCAGGTGCAGTGAACCTCTCACAAAATCGGGAAGGTCCTGTCGATTGAGCAAATCTTCGAGCGGTCCCATGATCAGGGTCAGCGGCGTACGCAATTCGTGCGAAAAGTTGGTGAACATTCGGATGCGCACCTGGTGCGTTTTTTCCATATTGTCCTGCTCAAATTGCTTGATTTTTATTCGGTTTTCCAGCCGTAAATAATGCAGCAGCAAAATGAAAATGCCGGTCAGCGATAAGAAATAAAGAATATAAGCCCACCACGACCTCCACGGGGGAGGCGACACTTTAATTGAAAAAGCCTTGCCTGCTTCGTTCCATACCCCGTCGTTATTCGATGCTTTTACACGGAAAACATATTTCCCGGAATTGAGGTTCGTGTAAATTGCAATTCGTTGTTTGTCAACATAGTTCCAGTCGGGGTCGAAGCCTTCAAGTTGATAGGCATACTGGTTTTTTTCAGGGAAAATGTAGTTGAGCGCAGTGTATTCAATGATAAAACTGGACTGGTTGTGTTTCAACCGTATTTCATCATTGTCGTGGATGTATTTTTTCTCGATGACCGGTTTGCTTCCGGTTTTTTCCGAACGGAGCAGGCGAAAACTGGTGATGTGCACAGGAGGGACAAATTCGTTTGACCTGATACGGAGTGGGTCGAATACCGTGAACCCGTTATTTCCTCCTGCGGTAATGCGCCCGTCGCTTAGCATGGTAAAAGCTTGTTCGTTCATTTCGTACAAGGGAAACCCATTGCTTTTGGTGTAATTTTTAAATTCGTTCCGGACAGGGTCGAATCGTGAAATTCCTGAAAGTGTTGAAATCCATAAGAACCCGGCGGCATCTTCCAGTATACCGTAAATGTTCATGTTCTGCAGCCCGTCGGCTTCTGTATAGGTTTTAAAGGTTTCGGTTTGCCGGTCAAACAGGCTCAACCCCCCTCCGTTTGTGCCTACCCAAATATTGTTTTGTGTATCAATGTGGATGTCGGTGATGTAATTCGATTGTAAGGAGGTGGCATTATTTCCGCTTGTGAACCGTCTTGTAACAGAATTTCGTTTTGTATTGTAAAGATAGATCCCTGTATACCGGGTCCCCACCCAGTAGCTTCCCGGCGAATCTTCCACGATGCTGGTTGCGTAGGGCAATATCATTGTATTTCCGGCATTGTTCCGGTATTGGGCTTGTTCAGTTTTAAACGTTTGGGGGTTGAAAATACGCAGTCCTGTGGTGTCGTTTACGCACAGCCATATTTTTTCGTCGCTGCTTTTATAAAATTTAGTGATAATCCCCATAAACCCATTTGCCCGGTTCGTAATTTTTTTTGATGCCGGGTCGAAACAAAGCAATTGGTTTTCTTCCGTGCCAATATAAATTTTACCTCCGTTGTCGCTGTATATCGACCGTACGACATTGGAAACATACGATTTCTGGCCTTGGTCCAATAAAAATTGACCTTTGTAATTGAAATGCCTGTCGTAGTTAAGGAGCCCGCCGCCGCCGGTAGCTATCCAGAACTCATTGTTTTGTTCGGCTACGGGGCCAATGTTGCCGAAAACAAAGTTGTTGCCGGGATTAAAATACCGGAATTGCTGGGTAAAACGGTTGTAATAATTAATTCCTCCGGAATAAGTGCCGATCCAGACCGTTTCGGCATGGTCGATAAACAGGGAATAAACAAAAAAATGGTTCAGGTTTCCCCTGATCATTTTCTTCTGATTGTATTTTTTTAGTTCTTTGGTTTCGATATTGAAAATGTTCAGCCCTTCATTGGTACCGATAAGCAGGTTCTTTTCAGAATCTTCGGTCATGCAGCGCACCGCATTGTTGCTCAGCTTTCTGTCAGGGTAAATTGTTTTCCCGAAATGAAGGAAATTTTTATTCCGGGGGTCGTATACATTGAGCCCGTTCCGGGTTGCAATCCACAGGGTTTTATTGGAATCCTCAAAAATAGAACGGACATGATTATCGGATAAACTGGAGGCAATACCGGACTGATGCCTGAAAATTTGATAGTTGCCGTTTTCCGGCGTGTATTTTACCAATCCTTTCAGTGTCCCAATCCAGAGGTTCCCGTAACTGTCGTCCCTGATCGAGATAATCCGGTTGTTGAAAAGAAAATTGTTGAATGTGTTTTTTGTGAATGTCAGGCTGTCGTTGTTCAGAAAATCAATTCCCTGTTCTGTTCCGATCCATAGATTGCCTTTTTTATCGCGGTGAATAAAGGAAACTTTATCGTGGCTGATCCCTTTTTTGTCGGTTGATTTGTAAAAACGAAGGAACTCGCCGGTGTCGTGGCAATAACGGTTCAACCCTCTTTCCGTCGCAACCCAGATAAATCCGGCGGGGTCTTCTGTGATCCCGTTGATAATATTGTTGCTGATGGTTTTTTCATCTCCCTGGGAAGTTTTGAAGACTTCAAAACGATAACCGTCAAACCGGTTGAGGCCGTCTTCCGTTCCGAACCACATCAACCCTTTTGTATCCTGGTATATACAGGCGACGGTGATTTGCGACAATCCGAGTTCCGGCGAAAGGCTTTCAAAATAAATATCATCGTCCTGAGCCTTCAGAAAACCGGACGTTTGAACCAGAAGGAACAAAGCAAGTAAAACCGAAAAAATCTTATACGTTGACATTGCCGCCATGTTTATGAACAACCTGAACAGTTCACCGGATTAGTTTTTCGTGTTCTTTACAAAAGAAACAGAGAAACATGAAACCTATTTTGTTCGTCCCTCCGAAACGATCACTGACAGGGGAAAAATACAAATAAAAAATAAAAAGTCAGGCAGAATTTTTACTGATTGCCGGAAAAAAAGAAAAACCACTGCTACACGACGAATTTCAAATAAGAATGTTATGCCTCCTGTTATTTGAATATTTAATTGTATATCAGATTTTTATATTGTTATCATGAGTTTTTTTTAGTACAGGTTTTTGCGTCCGATCATAAAAAATATGATTGTATTTACCGTGTAGCAATGTTTTTTTATAGATAATCGTCTGAAATACGCCGCGGCTCAGCATAAACAGTGACATAGCCAGCCAAAGAGAGTGGTTCCCGATCGTTTTATTCAGAAAGAAATATGTCGGCGTAAAAACTAAAAAAGTGGCTGCCAGCATGGTATTGCGCATGGCTTTCGATGCGGTGGCCCCAATATAAATGCCATCCCATATAAAAGTAGCGAAACTGGCAAACGGAATTAAAACCACCCACAAAAGATAAGGGGCCGATTGGCTGATCAATTCATGGCTGTTGGTAAGTATGTGAAGGATGATCCCGCTTCCGAAAAAGTATATAACCGAATAGAAAAGGGCTAACCCGGCCCCCCAGGCCAAAAGCAGGCGGATGACTTTTTTCAGCGCCTGCAGGTCATTGCGGCCAATATATTTTCCTATCAGGGCTTCGCCTGCAAACGCAAATCCGTCGATGAAAAATGAGAACAAAAGCAGGAACTGCAGTAACATGGAATTGACGGCCAGTATTGAATCGTTGGCACTTGCCGATTTCGATGTGAAAAATGCAAAAACGATGATTACACAAAATGTTCGGATAAAAATATCTGTATTCACTCTGAAAAATGCCGATAGCTTCTGAATGTCGGCAATGTGTTTCCAATTAAACCTGCCGGGCAGGTGCCTGTATCTTTTCATCATCAATACGATTGCGCTAATGATCCCTATGTATTGGGCGCATAGTGTTCCCAAGGCAACACCTTCCGATTTCATGTGAAAAACCTTTATGAAGAAAATGCTCATGGCAATATTGAAAACATTTACCAGGATGGCGATAATCATTGGGTATCTGGCATTTTGCATGCCCAGTAGCCATCCGCTGATGGCGTATAGTCCCAGTGTGGCAGGCGCCGCCCATATGCGAATGCTGAAATACGACCGGGCCAGGGTTTCCACCTCATTGCTGCCGTTAATGAAAAGAAAACTCAGCCATACGACCGGTTTCTGTAAGATGATGATCAGAAGCCCGGTCAGGATGGAAACAATGAGCGAACGGTAAAATAATGCCGTTTCTTCTTCATGGTCTTCTTTCCCGTATGCCTGTGCAGTGAACCCGCTGGTACTCATTCGCAGAAAACTGAACCCCCAGTATATGAAATTGAAAATGACCGTCCCCAAAGCAACCGCCCCAATGTAAATTTCCGAACCGAGATGGCCCATTAGCGATAAATCGACCATCCCTAAAAGAGGAATGCTCACATTGGCAACAATATTTGGAATGGCAAGACGAAGTATTTTACGGTTCACAAACTGAAATTTTTCGCAAATAAAGCAAGAATACGGGAATAAGTTATAGAAATGTCCCGTTACAGTTTAGATTTCGTTGATATTCAACGATTAATTGTTTTTGTATTGAGAATTTCTATTATAGATAGATAAAAACAATTAAAAAAAGATGGTTTTATATTTGGAGGAAACATAGATCGTATTGTAGTTTTGTAGAAAAAGATAAAAAAATCCTTTAATCAGTAAAATTTAAATATCATGTCATTTGAATTACCAAAATTATCATACGCATACAACGCCTTAGAGCCATACATTGATGCCCGGACGATGGAAATCCATTACGGGAAGCACCATGCGGCTTACACGGCCAATTTGAATACAGCTGTTCAGGGAACGGCGCTTGATGGAAGAACAATAGAAGAAATTTTAGCAGGAGTATCGGGCCATTCAGTTGCTGTACGCAACAATGGCGGGGGTTTTTATAATCACAACCTGTATTGGGAAGTGATGGCTCCGGGAGGGGCAAAAAATCCGGAAGGTGGACTCCTCGACGCTATAAACGGCTCTTTCGGGTCGGTACAAAATTTTAAAGACGCATTTACCAAAGCCGCGCTCACACGATTTGGTTCGGGCTGGGCGTGGCTGGTGAGGCAGGGTGATAGTCTGGTGGTTTCATCCACTCCCAATCAGGACAATCCGCTCATGGATGTCGCAGAGGTAAAGGGTACGCCGGTTCTTGGTATAGATGTGTGGGAACACGCCTATTATCTGAATTATCAAAACAGGCGCCCTGATTATGTTGACGCTTTCTGGAATGTGATCAACTGGGATGAGGTAGCCAGACGATTTAAAGGTTAGTTGATTTTTGGTTTTTTTCCCCCGGACAGAGGTTCCGGGGGTTTTTATTTTCCGTTTATTGCTACCCCTCTCTCCTGGCCCTGAACCTGCCGCAACTGTTCTGCATATTCCTGATGCGTTGATATTCCCTGTTTCCTGAGCGGAGCTGATAAAATTTTATGTGTTTTTCAAGTTGCAACTAATTCAATTAACCGGACTGAAAATAAAAAATCCCGGTGGCAAACCGGGATTTCATGTTGAAATTACAAGATGATTTCTTCCAGATTCTCGTCAAGAAAGTGATATTCCATGAAATAATACGAATTTACACTTTCAATTTCAATACGTTTAAAATATTTGAACGCCCATTGTCGCCTGACCGACCATATCCCTTTGGTAAGGTAAGCGGCCAGATAAGGATGTACTTTAATGGTCAGCTTCTTTTTATTCAATTCCTTGAATATGTATGCGACCTTGTTTTCCAGTTCGTCGGTGAAAAGGACGGAGGGCGTAACTTTTCCGGTCCCTTTGCATACCGGGCAAACCTCAGTCGTGTCGATGTGCTCTTCGGGCCTGACACGCTGGCGGGTAATTTGCATCAAACAGAATTTGCTGAGTGGCAAAATATTGTGTTTGGTGCGATCGGCTGCCATTGCTTCCCGCATGCGTTCGTAAACCTTGTGCCGGTTTTCAACGACGTGCATATCGATAAAATCAATAACGATAATTCCGCCCATGTCTCTCAACCTCAGTTGGCGGGCAATTTCTTCGGCAGCAGCCAAATTCACTTCCAACGCATTGGTTTCCTGATCGACGCCTGCCTTTGAGCGGTTTCCGCTGTTGACGTCGATCACGTGAAATGCCTCGGTGTGTTCAATAATCAGGTAAGCTCCATTCTTGAAGGATACGGTCTTACCAAAAGATGCCTTAATTTGTTTCTCTACCCCATAGTAGTCAAAAATCGGTTGTCCACCTTTGTAGAGTTTTGCGATTCTCTTCTTTTCCGGGGCGATCGATCCAATGTATTCTGTAATTTCATCAAAAACAGCAGGATCGTTAACGATAATGCTGTTGAAGTCGGGATGGTAAATATCCCGAAGGATAGAAGTAGTACGCCCTAATTCCCCGACCATCAGGGAAGGGGCATGTGCATTTGGCAATGTTGTAAACATTGACTCAAATTTTGCCACCAGCCTTTTCAATTCCTGGTCCAACTCGGCCACGCGTTTACCTTCGGCTGCAGTTCGCACAATAACTCCGTATTTTTTAGGACGGATGCTTTGGATTAATTTTTTCAGCCTGTTCTTTTCTTCCACAGAACTTATTTTCTGCGAAATACTGACTTTCTCGCTGAAAGGCATCAGTACCATGTTACGGCCTGCGATTGAAAGCTCGGAAGTTAAACGCGGCCCCTTTGTGGAAATAGGCTCCTTGGCAATTTGTACCAGAATGTTTTGGCCGGTCTTCAGAATCTCAGTGATCTTACCATCTTTATCAATATCGGGTAAGGACTGAATTTTCGAGAGGGAAGAAATCTTGTTCTTTCTCGACGAGGCAAGCTTCATGAATCTACTCAAAGTAGAGAACTGGGGCCCCATGTCGAGGTAATGCAAAAACGCATCTTTTTCGTATCCAACATCGATGAAGGCAGCATTTAAACTGGGCATTATTTTTTTTACACGTCCGAGATAGATATCCCCGACTGCAAATTTTGCCCCGCTCTTTTCCCTGGTTAGTTCAACCAATCGCTTGTTTTCCTGTAACGCGATCACGACTTCTGAGGGAGAGACATTAATAATTAAATCACTACTCACAATGTTAAATGAAATTTTAGAAAGTTTAAAAATGTACAGACATATAAACAGATTAAACCTAAAGCACAAAAGCACTTTAGGTTTAATCTAAAAATGTCTTTAAAAGCTCATGCTTTAAAAGAAAAGACTATTTTTTCTTTTTATGTCTGTTTTTTCTTAGTCTTTTTTTACGCTTATGCGTAGCCATCTTGTGTCTTTTTCTTTTTTTTCCGCTTGGCATAACTTATTTATTTTACTTTATCTTTTACTTGAGACACAAATGTTTTCGCAGGTTTGAATGACGGAATATTGTGCTCGGGAATAATAATTGTGGTGTTTTTGGAAATATTACGTGCTGTTTTTTCAGCTCTCTTTTTTACGATAAAGCTGCCAAAACCACGAAGGTAAACATTCTTACCATCAGTTAAAGAATCTTTTACGGTTTCCATGAAGGCTTCAACCGCTTTCTGCACGGTAACTTTTTCAATACCGGTGTTCTTACTTACTTCGTTTACAATATCTGCTTTAGTCATTTCTTAAAATATTTAGTTTTCAACAAATTAATTCAAATGAATCGGTGTGCAAAAATAAAAATTATTCAATAAATACGAACAAACGGATTAAATTTATTTTTACAATTCTAAAATATTTTGAATAAGGGATATAGAAATGGGGGATTTTAATACTGAGATTTATACATGGTATGCCGCTAACAGGCGCGATTTGCCGTGGAGGGAAACCGGCGATCCGTACAAAATATGGTTGTCGGAAATTATTTTGCAACAAACCAGGGTAGCCCAGGGATTGACATACTATCTGCGTTTTGTCGAAAAATTTCCGACTGTTTCCGATCTGGCTACAGCCCCTGAAGATGAAGTCCTTAAATTATGGCAGGGATTGGGGTATTATTCACGGGCGAGAAACCTGCATGCTGCAGCAAAATATATCGACAAGGAATTGAACGGGATTTTCCCTTCTGCATACGAAAGCATACATGCACTGAAAGGGGTTGGCGAATATACCGCGGCAGCCATTGCTTCTTTTGCTTTTCATCTTCCCCATGCCGTTGTTGATGGAAATGTTTTTCGGTTGCTGGCGCGGTATTTTGGTATTTCGGAGCCGATCGATACCGGGGCCGGAAAGAAACTCTTTCGTAAGCTGGCCGGCGAACTTGTACCGCCCGGCAATCCGGCATTGCACAATCAGGCTATGATGGAGTTTGGCGCCCTGCAGTGTGTTCCGGTTAAGCCTGCATGTTTGCTATGCCCGTTGCAGACAGGTTGTTTTGCACACAGCAATAAGCTGGTCGGCTATTTCCCGGTGAGAAACAGGAAATCGGTTGCCAGGAACCGGTATTTCAATTACTTCGTGATTTTCTCGGGCAGTTCGGTTTTTTTAAAAAGAAGAAAAGAAAAAGATATCTGGAAAAACCTGTTTGAATTTCCATTGGTTGAGACGAAAAATGAAATATCGGCAAAAGAAATAATCGGGGGGAAAGAAGTGTCGTCGTTACTGTCTGGTTTCCTGGAAATGAAACTTGAACGGGTTACGGACTGGAAAAAACACCTGCTGAGCCATCAAAAAATAATTTATCGGTTTTTTATTTTGCAGGTTGAGAAAGAGAAAAAAATAAGTTCCGGTTTGATTAAGGTCGAAAAAAAAGATATTTTTAACTTTGCTGTCCCCAAGTTGGTGGAAAGTTTTATTAACAATAGTAAATTGTTTAGCCTGATGATCCCGGTATATGTATTGTTTTTTCAATGAGGTTATTTGTTTATAAAAAAACACTCGTTGTAAATAATATATTTGAATAATTTTTGTAAGTTTAGTACTGTTAATTTTAAAAATTTTAATAATATGTCAGTAAATAAAGTAATCTTAGTAGGGAATGTCGGAAAAGACCCCGAAGTAAGGCATCTTGATAAAGGTGTAGCCGTTGCAAATTTTCCTCTTGCCACAACCGAAACCTATCTGGCAAAGAACGGGGAGAAAGTCAGTACTACCGAATGGCATAATATTGTTGTTTGGAGAGGTTTGGCTGAAATAGCTGAAAAATATGTAACTAAAGGCCGTCAATTATATATTGAAGGCCGTTTGCGTACCCGGACCTGGGATGATAAGGACGGGAATAAGCGATATACCACTGAAATTTATGCCGATGTGATGCAGCTTCTTGGAAAACGTGACGACAACAATGGTGTTTCTTCACAGGTCCCGTCGGCGAATGAACCGTATGAGAAAGTAAGCGAACCCGATTTTTCACAACCTGAAGAAGACGATTTGCCATTTTAGTAACTAAAATTCTTAATCCTTGGAAACAGACCCTTTGCCCCTGGCCGGGCATTTATTATGGGACATACAGTTTTATCCCTTTTCTTCCGGCATGGCATTTAGTATTTTGATTGTGCTTTTACTGTTGTTTTTTTCCGCGTTGATTTCCGGATCAGAAATTGCTTATTTTTCACTTGGCCCGTCTGATCGCGCCCATCTCGAAAAAAACAGAAACAGGCGAAACATATTGGTATTAAAAAATCTGGAACATCCCGAAAAGTTATTGGCCACTATCTTAGTGGCCAATAACTTTGTAAATGTAGGGATCGTTATTCTTTCAAGTTATATAAGCTCAAACCTTGTCGATTTTTCACATGCTCCGGCACTTGGATTTTTTGTTCAGGTAGTGGTAATCACATTCTTTATTTTGATGTTTGGAGAAATAATCCCCAAAGTTTATGCAACCCGGATAGCGCTGAAAATGGCTGTATTCATGTCTGTTCCGCTGGCAGTGCTTGAGAAAATATGTCGCCCGTTGAATTTTCTTCTTATTTATTCAACTTCGTTTGTGAACCGCAGGATGCAAAAGTATAAACAGAATATTTCGGTCGACGAGTTGTCGCAGGCTCTTGAAATGACGGCTGACCATGAAATTTCTGAAGATAAGGAAATACTGGAAGGTATTGTCAAATTTGGAAATAAAAGCGTAGTCGAGATCATGCACCCGAGGGTAGACGTAGTCGCCCTTGACATAAAAGAAAATTTTGAGGAAGTGGTCGCATTGATCAACGATTCGGGGTATTCCCGGATTCCGGTGTATTCTGGTACTTTCGATCACATCAGGGGAATTTTATATATTAAAGACCTGTTGCCCCATATTCACAAAGGCAATAATTTCAAATGGCAAAGCATTATCAGGCCTCCATTTTATGTGCCTGAAAATAAAAAGATTGACGATCTGTTGGAGAACTTTCAGAAAAATAAGGTACACATGGCCATTGTGGTCGACGAATACGGAGGCACTTCGGGTATCGTGACCCTTGAAGATATTCTGGAAGAAATAGTAGGCGACATTGCGGATGAGTTCGACGATGAAGAAAATTTCTTTACCCGGCTTTCCGACAATAAATATTTGTTCGATGGGAAAGTCCTGTTGAATGATTTTTATAAAATTGTCGGTTGTCCGGACGATGTCTTTGGTGATGTAAAAGGCGAAGCAGATACCCTGGCCGGGCTGATTCTCGAACTAAGAGGCGAATTTCCCAGGCGCTCCGATAAAATAAATTGCAAAAATTTCGTTTTCTCTATTGAAGCGGTCGACCACCGGCGTATAAAACAAGTTAAAGTAGAGGTTGGGAAAGAATAAATGAAACTGAAAAAAACGATTGTCATATCTATATTGTTGACGGAAATTCTTCTTTCCTGTACAAAAGAATATACTCCCAAACCCCATGGCTATTTCAGGATAACCTTCCCTGAAAAATCATACCGTCTGCTTGATATGGAATTGCCCTATCGGTTCGATGTTGCAGCGTATTCGAAAGCAGTTCCCGATTCCGGGCGGTTTTCGGAGCCCGGCTGGATCAATATTGTCACTCCGGCCAACAAAGCCGAGTTGCATATAAGTTATGCCGCGATAAAGGGCAACCTGTCCGAGCATCTCGAAAACTCGCGGAAATTTGTATACAAGCATACCATAAAAGCCGATGCCATTAATGAACAGGTTTATATCGACCGGAAAAACAAGGTGTACGGTACAATTTATTACATTGAGGGCAATGCGGCTTCCCCTATGCAATTTCATCTGACCGACAGTACCCGCAATTTTTTACGCGGGGCGTTGTACATCAGGGAACTTCCCAATATTGATTCAATTCGTCCGGTTATTCATTTTCTAAAGCCAGACGTGATCAGGCTGATCGAAACAACACGTTGGAGAAACTGAAATGCCTTTAACCGAGATAATATATCCTGAGAACGGAATTATCGGCTTGTACAAAATGACCGAAGAGCCGTGGGAGTTGGAAAAAAAATATTTGGAAATATTTCAGGAATTGCCCGTTCCCGGCAGTTTTCAGCACGATCGCCGAAAAAGGGAATGGTTTGGTGTACGTTTGCTGACCGCCGGTTTGATCGGCCCGGATTTTTCAATTTTGTACAGCCCCATGGGTGTACCACAATTTGTGCATCCTGAATTTAAGTATATCAGCATCAGCCATTCGGCAGCTTACGTGGCCGTTTATCTTCATAAAAGCAGGAAAGTCGGGCTTGATGTGGAAAGCCTCAACCGGAAGTTTTCTGTAGTTGAAAAAAAATATCTGTCAGAAGAAGAATTGGAACAGGTCAGGGAAAATCCTTTGCTCAGAGCCGTATTCTGGGGAGTCAAGGAAGCTGTATATAAATGGGCAGGGAAGGAAGGAGTTGATTTCAGGAAACAGATACGGATTCAAAAAATTAAACCGGAAAGTATCAATACCATCCATGCAGTTTTACATACGCGGGAAGAATATCCGGTACAACTGAACTATCTTCTGTTCGACGGGCATGTCCTGGTGTATACATCGTAGATTTTTTATTTCCGAAAGCAACCTGCTTTAAAGTGGTAAAATATTTTTTCGCGAAAAGAGCCTCTCAGTTGCAGTGTTCATGTTGTATTGATGATTTTATAACGAACTCGTTCGATGATGGTCTTCCCCTCTGTAGAATCCGTTTTGTGATGCAAAAGGGAAATTACACGGTTTCCGGAGGAACAATTCACCAGATAATTCAAACGGATAGCCTCTCTGTGGTGGATGTTTATACCGGAATATTTGCAAATTCCGATAAGAAAGTGAAAATTTACAGATCGGATCAGAAAGCACAAATTCATTAAACACAAAACACACAATCAGTAAAATCTTGTATCATGAGAAAAAATTCTCCATTATCGTTTAAACTATTCAGAATTATCCCCCGAACAGTTCAGCTTATAATTCCTGTTCTCATTTTTGTATTTGTTGCATGCAGCGACCGTTGGGAAATCAGTAACCCTTACAGACAAGTAAAATGGGAGAATGACGGCCAGTACAAAGCCAATTTGCATACCCATACAACCCGGAGCGACGGAAGTCATGCTCCTCAGTATGTGGTGGATAAATACCATCAGTTGGGTTACAACATCCTGGCACTTACCGATCACAATGAAGTAACTTTTCCCTGGACCAGCTTTGCATCTATGGAAGCCAGCACGAAATCAAAAGAACGGTTGAAAGAAGGAAAAGTCAGCGCAGAAAACCTCGTGTATGAAAACCGGGATCCTAAGGTTTTGGGAATGATTGCTATACAGGGGAACGAGGTGTCGTCGCCTCATCATGTAGGAAGTCTTTTCAACGATTATAACCGTCCTACCAAACAGGAAGATTCAACATTTATTGCGACTGCTGCAAAAAACGGACTGGTTATCATCAATCATCCCGGGCGTTACAAACACAATGCACAATGGTACATTGATTTTTATAAAAAATACAATCACTTAGTGGGGATGGAAATTTACAATCAGGTCGACCGTTATCCCAACGACCGCCAGTTATGGGATTCCGTACTGGTTGCTTTATTGCCCGCCCGCCCCGTATGGGCATATTCAAATGATGATATGCACGGGGAAGCAAAGCTGGGCTATAGCTGGAACATATTTATTTTGCCTGAATTGAGTGAAGAATGGGTCCGCAAGGGAATGGAAGAAGGACGTTCGTTCTATGTGCATTCTCCTCAGGGACATAAAAATCTTCAAATGCCTGTTGTTCAATCAGTACAGGTTTTCCCCAAAAAAGGGCGTATTGACATTCGGGTTACGGGACAGGATTCCGTTCGTTGGATTTCAGGCGGTAAAATTATACAAAGGGGAGCATCTTTGAAATTGAACGACTGCCCGGATATCTCATCGTATGTGCGTGCCGAGATTTTCGGGCCCCAGGGGCTGGTGGTCGGTACTCAGCCTTTTTCAGTCAGTAAACGCTGATCCTTTGGTAGCTAAATAATACAAAACCCGTTTTCTGATTTACATAAGAGAACGGGTTTTGTCCATTTTGCTTACAAACGGCTTCATCTATTAATTATTTGCGGGCAATTCACTTATTCCCGGGATTACTGAGCGGATAATAATGCCGAACGGGAGAATTATTTGGATGCCTGCACCCAAACCGCCTGATGGGTCCCTTTATTTCCGTATTTTTAATAGCAGGCCAACTTTTTCATATACCGGTTCACATACTCGTCAATTCCGTCTTCAAGAGAGAAAAAATTGTACCCGTACCCCGCCGATCGTAGTTTTTCGATATTGGCGCAGGTATAATACTGGTATTTGCCACGCAGGTCGTCAGGTGTATCTGTAAATCCGATGTTTTCGGTTAGCCCCATCGACCGGAAAACGGCTTTGGCAAGATCAAGATATGTGCGGGCCCGACCGGTACCTACGTTGTAAATGCCTGAACATGCGCGGTTATCCATAAAGAAACGGACCACGCGGGCCACATCCTCTACATAAATAAAGTCGCGTGCCTGTTCGCCGTCGGCAATATCGGACCGGTGCGAGCGGAACAAACGCATTTCACCGGTTTCACCGATTTTCTGAAACGCCTGTAAAATAACTGAAGCCATCCGTCCCTTGTGATATTCGTTGGGGCCGAATACATTGAAAAATTTTAATCCGGCCCAGAAATAGGGTTGGACGGTTTGTCCGAGTGCCCATTTGTCGAAATCGTGCTTCGACCGGGCGTACAGGTTCAAAGGTTCAAACAGGGGAACCAGGTGGTGGTCGTCGTTAAAGCCTTTCGAACCGTCGCCATAAGTAGATGCCGAAGAAGCATAAATTAGCGGTAAACCGTGCTCGATACAAGCTTTCCATATTTTTTGTGAGTATTCTAAGTTGAGTTGGTGGTACACCTCAGGTTCCTGCCCGATGGTATCGGTACGGGCCCCCATGTGGATGATGATCTGAACGGATGGATGGTGCTTTGCCAGCCAGGTGAAGAAGTTGTCGCGATCGACTAATGCACGGTGTGTTTTATTCTGGTAGTTTTGGTCTTTCAGCGGATCGTTGAATTTATCGACTAAAACAATGTCTTTAAACCCTTCCCGGTTTAATTTTCCTACTATATAACTTCCAATAAAGCCGGCGGCCCCGGTAACTACAATCATGCTCTTCAAATTTATCGTACCGACATATCCGACATTGCTCTTTTGTTTTCATTCTATTTAACTTCGAGCAGGGTTTTTTATTGTCTGGACAGATCAAAAAAATAATTTTTTTTTGATCTGTTTTCATTGTTAAAAAATACCTGTTCCAAAAGAATTGAAATATACTTCTCAGAATGAATAAAAAAGAACGCCGGTCACGAAATCCGCACTTTTCCCGGTTCTTCGACACGGACAGAAAGCCTTCTCGTTTTGCGGGACAAAAATAATAAAATCAAAGAAACCCATACCGTAATAAACCGTTAAATACCGATGAAATGCAAACGTGTACGATATTTGTTTGAAGGTTTCGGGGGCAATACGTCATAAGACACCGATTTTTGTTCTGAACTTTTTACCTTTGTATTCTTTGAATTTTAATTATCCTGAAATCGTTCGCAAAGCATTTTTTTATCATGAGCCTGAAATATTCATTGAACAGCGAGAACAGCGGCTACCGGAAAGTAGAGCAGTACGACGAAAAGAAAACCGAGGCACTCGGTCAGCATTATCGTTATATCCTTGAGTTGATTGGTGAAGACCCCACGCGCGAGGGTCTGCTGAAGACTCCCGAACGGGTAGCGAAAGCCATGCAGTTTATGATGCAGGGGTATGAACAGGATCCCGAAGAAATTTTACGTTCGGCCATGTTCCGTGAAGATTACAGGCAAATGGTGATTGTGAAGGATATCGAAATCTATTCGATGTGTGAGCACCATATGTTGCCATTTATCGGCAAGGCGCATGTGGGGTATATCCCCAACGGATACATCACCGGGCTTAGTAAAATTGCACGCGTGGTGGATGCGTATGCACGGCGTTTACAGGTACAGGAACGGCTTACGACCCAGATAAAGGATTGCATCCAGAAAACGCTGAACCCGTTGGGGGTGGCGGTAGTTATTGAGGCGCAGCACTTGTGTATGCAGATGCGCGGGGTCGAAAAGCAACATTCGGTTTCCACCACATCCGATTTTACCGGGGCTTTTGAACGGGTGGCCACACGGGAAGAATTTATCCGGCTGATCAGTACGAAGATGGGATGAGAATAACTAAAATGACTGGTTACGCAGGTAACGCGGTACTTATACCAGTTCCACGCCTTCAGGGCGGATACGTTTCCACCGGCGGTGCGACCAAAGCCAATGTTCGGGTTTTTCGCGAATGGTTTTTTCAAGCAGCCTCACGTGAGCATTGGTGATTTCATGCTCCCCTATGGTAGAAGCGTCGTCGCATATTTTGGTGTAAATCACTTCGTAACGCCCTCTCCGGGGTTTCATGATGTCCATGAACACTACGGCCATTCCGAGTTTTCGCGCAATTTTTTCAGGTCCCAGATAAACAGGGGTTTCCTGGTTCAGAAAAATGGTCCAGTATTTCGTTTCAAGGGGAGCCTGGTCGGCAATAAAATAGGTAACAGTCCGTATTCCCTGCTTTTTTGCCTGGGCAATCACCCGGTAAGCGTCGTCCATTGGCAATAACTTTATTCCTGATACTGAGCGTGTTTTTCGGATATATTGATCGAAAACCGCATTGTTCAGTGGCTTGTATAAAACATTATACTGGTGGGGCGAACAGGAAACAATATCGAACAGCATTTCCCAGTTCCCGTAATGGCCCGAAATAAGGATGACATCCTTCCCCTGCCGGTAAAGTCTGGCGAGGATTTCCGGGTTTTTGAAAACCACTTTTTTCCGTATCTCTTCAAGTGGGACCCGGTGCCCTTTTGCCGATTCGATTAGTAAATCGCTAAAGTGGCGATAGTATTTTTTTGCTATTTTTCGCCTTTCCCCTTCCGTCTTTTCAGGAAAAGATTTTCTCAGGTTTTCAGAAACTACCTTTTTACGGTAGCCGGCCACATACCAAACCATCAGGAAAATAAGATCGGATACCCGGTAGAAGAAACCAAACGGCAAAAATGCAACCAGTTTGAGAAGTGATATACCGAAATGGCTGAGCAAATTTTTCATAGTTTGTTTAACGCGTTACAAAGCTATGAAAATATTGGTTTTTCCCTGGCGCATGCCTGAAAAGTTTTGTGAACAGGCATTCAATAGGGAGACTTGGTCTGAGTAAAAAAAAAGCAAGCTGCAACCTTTTGTGTAAGCTGTTCTACGGTGGGGCAGGGGCATTAGGAAACTTTTACAAATACAGGAATGCTTCGCCGGCAAATTTTTATAAGTTTGTGAATTTAGTAAAAATTGAAAAGATGAAAGGATTCAAGCCACTAAATTCAGTATTGATCAAACCGACAGGCCCTGATTGTAACCTGAACTGTAAATATTGTTTTTATCTTGAAAAAGCAGGCCTTTTCCAAGCATCGCCGGTTCACCGCATGTCGCCTGAAATACAGGAAGAATTGATCCGGCAGGTGATGCAGCAATCGGGGCGCAGTGTGTCGCTGGCCTGGCAGGGGGGCGAACCAACCCTCATGGGCCTCGATTTCTACAAACGGGCAATCGAATTGGAAATGAAATACGGCCATAACCAGACAGTAGGGAACGGCCTTCAGACAAACGGATTGTTGCTTGACCGCGAATGGGCGGCTTTCCTGAAAAAATACGATTGGTTAGTGGGCCTGTCGCTTGACGGTCCTGCTGATATTCACGATCATTACCGTTTAGACAGGGGAGGTCACAAGACTCACCGCAAAGTGGAAGATGTGGCTAAAATGTTGCTCGACGAGGGAGTTGCAGCCAATGCCATGTGCTGTGTCACTTCTCATTCGGTGAAATATCCGGAAGAGTTATACAATTATTACAAGGGGTTAGGATACACGTTCATGCAGTTTATACCGGTGGTGGAGACTGATAAGGATGATCCTTCAAAAGCAGCGCCTTTCTCTGTTTCGGCAACCGATTACGGAAATTTCCTGAATAAACTGTTTGATTTGTGGATGGCTGATTTTCAGAACGGACAGCCTGTTACCAGCATCCGGCACTTTGAGTCGGTATTTCATTCGTATGTGGGCTTACAGGCGCCCGAGTGTACCATGATGAAGGAATGCGGGGTATATGTGGTCATTGAGCACAACGGGAATGTGTACAGTTGCGACTTTTTTGTGGAACCCAAATGGAAACTTGGCAACATCATGCACGACCGGATCATCAACATGCTGAACTCGAAAAAACAGGAGGCTTTTGGCCTGGCAAAAGCTCAGATACCACGCGATTGTAAACAATGTACGTGGTTGCAGCATTGCCATGGCGGATGTACCAAAGACCGCATCAAAGATCCGCGCGACAACCGGAACCCGCGGTTCTGCCAATCATACAAAATGTTTTTTAAGCATGCCGATGAAACATTGAAAGACCTTGCAGTTCAATGGCAACAGCAACAGCATGATCTGCGCGAACAACAAAAATACGGGAACACATATAATGCGTTTGACGATTTTATGAAACGAAAATGATCTGGCAAAAAGAAATCATACTGCCTGAATTCAGAAGGGGATACCACCTGATCACCCGGCTGATTGAACCACAATTGCCGGAATTGCCGGAAAAAGGCCTGCTGAATATTTTGGTGAAACACACTTCGGCAGGGATTACGGTCAATGAAAATGCCGACCCGACCGTTCGTCGCGATTTCGAGACATTTATCAACAAAATAGTTCCTGAGGATGATACGGATTTTGTCCATAACTACGAAGGCAGCGACGACATGCCGGCCCATCTGAAATCGTCGTTAATTGGTGCCAGCCTGACCATTCCGATTTCCAACCATCGCCTGAACCTGGGAACCTGGCAGGGCATATATTTTTGCGAATTTCGCAATTCCGGCGGAAAACGAAAATTGGTGCTGACCGTATTCAGTTGATGCAACTGCTACAAAACGGTGCAAAATATATAATCAGCGGTCTCCCGCAAGAACCGGGACAATTCACATAATTGTAAAATATGGTTTTGTCCCTTTCGATTTTTATCTCATCTTTGATAATAAATTTGGAAGAGTGTGGCCCAGGTTGTGAAAGATCAGATCGTATGGAATAGTTTCAGGGAAGGAAACCGTGATGCACTTGAAATTATTTATGAAGAAAATTATTCTTCGCTTTTTCATTATGGATTAAAGTTTACATCCGACGATGACACCGTGAAAGACCTCATTCAGGAATTGTTTATTGAACTGATCGACTCGGGCGAAAAACTTTCTGCAACCGACAACATCCGCTTTTATCTTTTAAAGGCCTTGCGGAATAAACTTCTAAAGCAACTTGCCGCAAACCCGAAGCAAAAAAATGACCATCCGGATATTGCTGGCTTTACACTGGTCGAATCGATTGAAAATCAGCTAATAAAGCGGGAGATGGAAGAAACCGTGCGAAAAAGGGTGATTGCTTCGGTTGGTAAACTATCAAAAAAACAACAGGAAATCATTTATCTGCGGTTCTACAACGACCTGTCGTACCAAAAAATTGCCGAACTGTTCGGTGTGAAAATACAAACCGTAAGAAACCTGATGGGACGGGCCATCCAGTCTTTGAAAGAAGACCTTGAAAAAAACAGAATCGATAAACAAATCATTCTCTTCGTATTGAGCCTTCCTGTATAAAATCTCAGATTCCATGTTTTGGTAAGCTCAGTAATCAGCAATCAAGTATTCAGTTTACAGTCACAGTTTGCAGGATCAGAAAACTTTTAGTGGCCAGTAATTATTCTTCCATTCTTTTTATGTGTTTTACAGCATGATTTTAGGGTAGTATGTTTTTATCTGTTTTTCCATTACCGGTAAAAAGCACACTAAATTAAAATGGAAAACTTCTCAAAATACCAGGATTTCAAAGTTGACGACTTTGTTCAGGATGCCGGGTTCAGGCTTTGGGTGATGAAACCTGATAACGCCGGGAATTTGTTTTGGAACGAATTCAGAAAACAATATCCTGAAAAAAATAAAGTGATTGACATCGCGTATCAAATTGTGGATGCCTTATCGTTTGAAGAAAGAGAAATAAGCCGGAGTGAATACCAGGGTTCTCTCCTAAAACTGAAAGAATATCTGGAAAATAAATCGGTAAAGAAAAGGAATATCGGAAATTTTGCCTACTGGATGGGGCGTGTAGCCGCTGTGCTGATCATCCCCCTGTTTCTGGTTTCTGCTTTTTTATATTTCCGGCAATTGCCCGGGCAGCAGGATCAAACCGTTCAATACATTGTTCCGAACGGGCAAAAGAGCAATGTCATCCTGGCCGACGGGACCAGCGTATGGTTAAATTCCGGTTCCATACTTTCGTATTCTTCTGATGGTAAAAACAGGAGGAAAGTACGTTTAACAGGCGAAGCGTTTTTCGATGTCGCGAAAGACAAAAAGGACCCTTTCCTGGTCGAAACCCGCGATTACACTGTGAAAGTATACGGCACGCAGTTCAATGTGCGGGCGTACGGCGATTCGGGCGAAAGCGAAACGGTGCTGAAAGAAGGTTCGGTTTCCATTATTACCGACCGGAACGACGAAGTGAAATTGATGCCCGGTCAACGTTTTTTTCTGAACGAAAATAAAAAATGCAGCCTTAATGAAGTGAATCCGGACCTTTATTTGAGTTGGAAAGATAACCTGTTGAGAATAAACAATGAAAGGCTGCAAGACATGGTTGTCAGGATGGAACGCTGGTACGGGGTGAAAATTCAGGTTGAAAAAATAGAGAAGGTGAAAGATTTACGGTATACCCTGACCATTAAAACCGAAAGCCTCCGGGAAATGCTGGAGCTGATGAAATTTGTGACCCCGCTGAAATATGAAATAAATGGCGAAAATGTGATTCTTAATTATAATTGACCATCTCCCGAAAATTGGATTGACCAAGCTCTACAATCCAGTCATATCAGGGGTTTAAAGATGTTTATATATGAGGAAAGCTAGTTTAAAAAGGTTATTTTTATTGTGCAAACAAAA
>JAVEYG010000065.1:0-13861 GCA_034003625.1 Prolixibacteraceae bacterium
CCTGGCCTTTGTAAGGAATGCCTTTGGGGAGTACGACATCGAAGGCCGAGATCCGGTCGGTGACCACCATCACCATCAACTCATCATTTATATTATAAACATCCCTGACCTTACCGTGATAAACGCTTTTCTGGCCGGGCAGATTGAAATCGGTTCTGACAACTACATTGTTTAGCATAAGTATACTGATTTAAGGGTTTTTTCTTTCTTTGGCATAAGCTTCAATGATCTTCACCACCAGCCTGTGCCGGATAATATCGCGCTGGTCGAGATAAATGATATCCATCCCGGGAATATCTCTCAGGATTTTTACGGCGTGCACCAGCCCCGACTCCTGGTTGCGGGGCAGGTCGATCTGCGTAATGTCGCCGGTGACGATAAATTTGGATGATTTTCCCATGCGGGTGAGAAACATCTTGAGCTGGCTCGAAGTGGTATTCTGCGCTTCGTCGAGGATAGCGAAAGCATGATCGAGCGTCCGGCCGCGCATGAAGGCCAGCGGAGCCACTTCGATCGTCCCGTCTTCGATATAGGTCAGCAGTTTCTGGGTCGGCAGCATATCGCGCAAAGCGTCGTACAGTGGCTGGAGGTAAGGATCGAGCTTGTCTTTCAGGTCGCCCGGCAGAAAGCCGAGGTTTTCGCCGGCTTCCACCGCGGGACGGGTCAGGATGATCCGTTTCACCTCCTTGTTTTTCAGCGCCCTGACTGCCAGCGCAACGGCAGTATAGGTTTTGCCCGTTCCCGCCGGGCCAATGGCGATCACCAGGTCGTTGGCGTCGCTGCTTGATACCATCCGCTGCTGGTTGATGGTCAGGGCACGGACAATCCGCCCGTCGCGCCCGTGCACCAGCACATCATCGGGCTGCTGGCCCCGGATCAGGCCGCCGGTGTCGTCCTCATTGCCCTGCATCACCTGCAGGATATCGTTCTCCGTGATCCGTCCAAACTTATCGTAACTGAGTAAAAGCAGGCCGAATTTCCGTTCGAACTCGCTCAGTTCCTCTTCTTCGCCAAAAACCTTCATCACTTCGCCGCGGGCAACGATCCGAAGCGCGGGAAACTGTTTCTTGATAAGATCCAGATTCCGGTCATTAACGCCGTAAACCTCTAGCGGACTGTATGCTTCAATGGAGATAACCCGTTCACTCATAATGGAATAACAACTAAGCGGAGCAGAAGTTCAAAAGTATTAAAAATTGCGCTTCATCTGTGAAGTTTTCTGTAATTTTGGCCGAAATATCAATCAATCAACTCACTGGCAAGGCCGGATTATTAACTGCTGTTTCATGATGCCGATCATAACGCTGACAAGTGACTGGGGACAAAGGGATTACTTCCTTGCTGCCATGAAAGGGAAACTGATGACGTTGTTGCCGGAAGCCAGCATTGTCGATATATCCCACGAAATCAGCCCGTTCAATCTTAAGCAGGCCTCTTTTATTGTCAGAAACAGCTACCCCCATTTTCCGAAAGGAACCGTGCATGTGCTGTCGGTCCTGACCGAAATGAACAATAAAACCCCTCACCTGGCCGTACAATACGACGGACAGTATTTCATCGCCGCCGACAACGGTATCTTTTCCCTGATCTTCGACAAGCAACCGGAAAAGATCATCCGGCTTTCGGTTCAGGCCTCTAATGGCATTAAGGAAAAACCGGCCCGCGACCGATTTATCGAAGCCGCCGTCCACCTGGCCTCCGGAAAACCGGTCGAACAATTGGGTGAGCCGCTCGGCGAATGGCGCGAACAACTGCATTTCCATCCCGTAGTCTCGGGTGATGTCATAAGAGGTGTGGTGATCTACGTCAACCGTTATGAAAATGTCATTACCAACATTACAAAAGAGCTGGTTGAGAAAACGGGCCGGGGAAGGAATTTCATCATTGAATTCCGCGGAGAGATCATCAAAGGGATAAAGCATTCGTACCAGGAAGCGCCGATCGGTGAGATCGTCGCCCTGTTCGGTTCAACCGGCCACCTGGAAATAGCTATAAACCAGGGAAATGCCTCCAGCCTCCTGGGCCTCGACATCAACGACCCGGTCAGGGTGGAGTTTAAAAATTGAAAATTGGAAACTGGAAAATTTGAAAATTTGAAACCCGAAACCCGAAACCTGGAACACTGGAACTCTGGAACTCTGGAACTCTGGAACACTGGAACTCTGGAACACTGGAACTCTGGAACACTGGAACACTGGAACTAACACACAATGCTGACATTACTCAAAAAGGAGATTAGCTCATTTCTCGGTTCGCTGACGGGATACATCGTGATCACGGTATTCCTGCTGATCAACGGCCTGTTCCTGTGGGTATTCGAGGGTGATTTCAACATACTTGATTTCGGTTTCGCCAACCTTGACGGCCTTTTCATGATTGGTCCGTTCGTTTTCCTCTTCCTGATCCCCGCCATTACCATGCGGCTGTTCGCCGAAGAGAAACGGACCGGAACCATCGAGATGATCCTGACCAAACCGTTGACAGAACTGGAGATCGTAATGGCGAAATTCTTATCGGGGCTTGTGCTGGTCATTTTCTCCCTTTTACCGACCCTCATTTATTTTTTCTCGGTTTACCAGCTCGGGCTTCCCAAAGGAAACCTCGACGTCGGCGGCATGTGGGGTTCCTACATCGGCCTCCTTTTCCTGGGTGCCTCTTTCGTAGCGGTCGGAATGTTCGCCTCTACCCTCACCGATAACCAGATCGTTTCATTCATCCTCGCTGTCTTTCTTTGCGGATTTCTATATATCGGCTTCGATCTGATACACTCCTTCGACCTCTTCGGAAAAGCCGATCTCTTTATTAAATCATTGGGCATCAATGAACATTACAAATCGATGAGCCGCGGCGTGCTCGATACCCGCGATATGATCTATTTCCTGGGGGTGATCGCCCTGTTTATCCTTTTATCCCGCTTTTCTATCGAAAGGAGGAAGTGGTAACCATGGTGAACAATAAACAGAATAACCTGATGCGGAACAGCCTGATACAGCTCGGGCTGGGATTGCTGATCATCATCCTTGCCAATATTATCGGCTCTTACTGGTTTACCCGTTTCGACCTGACCTCCGAGAAACGCTATTCCCTTTCTCCTGTCACCAAAAAACTGCTCAAAGAGATAGACGATATTGTCTATTTCCAGGTTTACCTGGAAGGGGAATTTCCTGCCGGATTTAAAAGGCTGAGAAATGCCACCAAAGAGATGCTGGATGAGTTCCGGGCCTATAACAAAAATATTCAGTACGAATTTGTCAACCCCTCGGCCAGTGATAACGAACAGGAGCGAAACGACACTTATCAGCTCCTGACCGAGAAAGGGCTTCAGCCTACCGATCTGAAAGTCAATACTAAAGAAGGGCTGGAACAACAGATCATCTTCCCCGGGGCCATCGTAACCTATAAATCCAATGAACTCCCGGTGGAACTGCTGAATTCGCAGATCGGCGTCGATCCGGAAGATGTGCTCAACAATTCGGTTCAGGCCCTTGAATTCAGGCTTGCC
Source organism: Prolixibacteraceae bacterium (assembly GCA_034003625.1). Lineage (GTDB taxonomy): Bacteria > Bacteroidota > Bacteroidia > Bacteroidales > Prolixibacteraceae > GWE2-42-39. The sequence goes on from JAVEYG010000065.1 coordinate 3,503, forward strand.
AGCGCAATCCGCGAACTCACCGTTATCATGAAACCCTCCGTTGCCTTTGTCCGAGGCCATGGAGAACTGGATAACCGCGAAATATACGACATCGGACAGGCCTTGTCGAAGCAATATTCAGTCAGCGTCGTTTCCATCGGCGGACAGTTGAACAGCCTGACCAAACGCGACAGCGTCAGCAGCGATAAAACCCGGATCATCAATAAATTCGATGCCATCATAATCGCCAAACCCGATTCGGCATTTTCAGAAAAAGACAAATTCATCATCGACCAGTTCATCATGCGCGGAGGGAAAGTGCTGTGGCTGATCGATCCCGTTTTTGCTTCGATGGACAGCCTGCAGCGGGCCACCGAAACCCTGGGCATCGGGCTCGACCTGAATCTCGATGATATGCTCTTCCGCTACGGCGTCAGGCTGAATGCCAACCTGATCATGGACCTCAACGCGCTCTCGATCCCGCTCCGCACAGGGCAGGTAGGAAACCAGCCCCAGATCGACTTCTTCCCGTGGTACTACTTCCCGGTTATCACTCCATCGGAGAACCATCCTATCGTCAGGAACCTCAATGCCATCAAAACGGAATTCATCAGCAGCATCGATACCATCAAGGTGGCCGGGGTGAAAAAAACCATCCTGCTCCGCTCATCTCCATATTCCCGGACTGTCAATGCCCCAGCCCTGATCACCCTGGCAGTTTTGGAACAGGAGCCCGATGAAAGAGCTTATAAAGGGCCGCAACAGCCGGTGGCCGTGCTGCTGGAAGGGGAATTCCGGTCTGATTTCGAGAACAGGATACCCCCCGAAATCTCAACCAGCCGCGACATCGGGTTCATCCCCAAAAGTGAGCCGACGAAAATGATCGTTGTTGCCGACGGAGATATCATCCGCAACCAGTTGCATTTCTCCCAGGGCTACCCTTTACCGCTGGGCTATGATCAGTACACACGTCAGTCGTTTGGAAACAAAGACTTTATCCTGAACGCCCTCGATTACCTGATCGACGAATCGGGCCTCATCTCCATCCGGAGCCGGGAAGTGAAACTGCGGCAGCTTGATATGCCGCGTGTAACTAAAAATGAAATTTTCTGGCAGGCTTTCAATGTCATTCTCCCCGTTATTTTCGTTATTATTTTCGGAATCATGCGTTATTATCTCCGGAAAAGAAAATATACGGGCATCTAATCATCATCATTTAACCTGAAAATACATGAAAAAGAACCGGATCATCCTGATCATCACCCTGATCCTGATAATAATAGCAGCCATACTCTTCTTCTCAACGTCAACATCAACTTTAAACCGGCGTGTAAGCGACTTTTCGGTACAGGACACAGCATCGGTCACAAAAATTTTCATGGCCGATAAAAGCAATAATGAGCTTCTGCTGGAACGCCAACCTGACGGAAGCTGGATAGTCGATGGAAAGTTTCAGGTCCAGCAGGCTAAGATCAGCGCTTTTCTGAAGACTCTGAAGGACCTATCGGTCAGATCGCCCGTACCGCTGGCTGCCCGCGACAATGTGATCAAGCGTATGGCCGTACTGGCTAAAAAAGTGGAGGTCTACCAGGTAAAACCGTCCATCAGCCTGTTTAACCGGATCAACCTCTTTCCCCGCGAGAAACTGACAAAAGTTTATTATGTCGGGGATGTAACACAGGACAACCAGGGGACCTATATGCTGATGGAAGGCGCTGATGACCCGTTTATCGTCCATATTCCCGGATTCAGGGGTTTCGTTTCTTCGAGGTACAGTACGATCAGGGCCGATTGGAGGGATTTTACCGTATTCAAAACACCAATTAACCGGATTAGGTCGGTCAGGGTCGAATATCCGCTAAAACCGGAACAATCCTTTGAGGTTGATGTGCTTGACAATCAGAATGTAAGCCTGGTATCCCTGGCTGATAACCGGAATGTAGCTTATGATACTCTCCGGACATTGCATTTTCTGACCTCATTTGAAGATATCAGGTTTGAATCGTTGCTGGCTCACCTGATCGAAAAGGAGTTTATCGATTCGGTTTCGGCCAGCACGCCAAAAACCATTATTTCGCTGACCGATACCGATGGCCGGGTGAACCGTATCAAGATTTTCAACAAGAAAAGTTTTGCGCCATATTATTCGGAAGATGGGGCGATGATGGAGCCGGTGGACCTGGACCGGGCCTATGCGCTGGTCAATGAGGAGGAGGATTTCGTCCTTATTCAGTATTTTGTGTTCGATAAAGTGACGCGCACCCTGGATTTCCTGACCGGGAAATAATAAAAAAAAGGGACCTGCCAAACGGCAAGCCCCCCGAATAGTTGGTTCGGATAATTACCAATATTATACGATTCCCTGGGCGATCATTGCATCGGCCACTTTAACGAATCCGCCGATATTCGCACCCTTTACATAATCGATATAGCCGTCGTCGCCTTTGCCCCATTTCACGCAGTTAGCATGAATATTGATCATGATGTTGTGAAGCTTGTTGTCTACCTCTTCACGCGACCATGACAAACGCATGGAGTTCTGGCTCATTTCGAGGCCCGAGGTGGCTACGCCGCCTGCATTGGCTGCTTTGCCGGGACCGTAGAGGATTTTTGCATTCAGGAACACTTCGATAGCTTCCGGGGTGGAGGGCATGTTCGCGCCTTCCGAAACCACGAAGCATCCGTTGGCCATAAGCGTTTTGGCGTCATTGCCGTCGACCTCGTTCTGGGTAGCTGATGGTAAAGCAACGTCGCACTTGATCATCCACGGGCGTTTGCCTTCATAATAAGCACAGCCGTATTTCTGGGCATATTCCTGGATGCGTCCGCGTTTCACATTCTTGAGATACATGGCGAACTGCAGTTTTTCCGGGGTGATGCCGTCCGGGTCGTGAATAAATCCGTTGGAATCGGAAAGGGTAACGACCTTGGCGCCGAGCATAGTAGCTTTTTCGGTAGCATATTGTGCCACATTTCCCGATCCGGAAACACAGCAAATCTTGCCTTTCAATGAATCGCCGCGGGTTTTGAGCATTTCCTCAGCAAAGTAAACCTGGCCGTATCCGGTTGCTTCCGGACGGATAAGGCTGCCGCCCCACTCCAGTCCTTTCCCGGTAAGAACTCCGGTAAATTCATTTCTCAGCCTCTTGTACTGGCCGAACATGAAACCGATTTCACGGCCTCCCACGCCGATATCGCCAGCCGGGACATCGGTATCAGCACCGATATGGCGGGCCAGCTCGGTCATGAAGCTCTGGCAGAAACGCATCACTTCATTGTCTGATTTGCCTTTGGGATCGAAGTCGGAACCGCCCTTGCCGCCGCCCATGGGGAGCGTCGTAAGGCTGTTCTTCAATACCTGTTCGAAAGCAAGGAACTTGAGAATACCGAGGTTAACGGTGGGATGGAAGCGGAGGCCGCCTTTGTAGGGGCCGATAGCGCTGTTCATCTCGATACGGTAACCTTTGTTGATCTGAATTTCACCTTTGTCGTCAACCCAGGGTACGCGGAATAAAATGACCCGCTCGGGCTCGGCCATCCGTTCCAGGATCTTGGCCGTCTTGTACTTGGGGTTTTCTTCAATGAACGGGATAAGCGACTCGGTCACTTCCCTTACTGCTTGATGGAATTCCTTTTCACCCGGGTTTTTGGCAATGATCTTTGCCATGAATTCATTCACCAGGTTTTCATAGTTGTTTGACATAATCTTTAGAATATTTGGTTGTTAAAATTCTCAAAAGCGGAGCAATATTAGTCAAAATAATTTTGGTGTTGTGAAAAGATTCACAAAATTATTTTGCAAAAATGCAATTTAGAAATGGTTTAAGTTTACTACTGCGAAATGAGATGCCATCTCACTAAAATGAGATGGAGTCTCATCATGATTTAAAAAACATTTGTTTATTTCAAAAAATATTCCGTCCTTTGCACTCCGTTTTTTAAAAATAACCGAAAAACATTCAGTATCATGGCACGTGTATGCGAAATAACCGGAAAAAAACCTATTAAAGGTCATAATATCTCTCATTCCAATATTAAAACATTACGCCGGTTCCTGCCCAACCTGCAGACCAAACGCTTTTATATCCCGGAAGAAGATAAATGGATTACCCTGAAAGTGTCCACCGAAGCTATCCGGACTATTAATAAAAAAGGTATCACCGCGTGTCTGAAAGAAGCAAGAGAAAAAGGCTTTACCGATAAGTAAAAATATTTTTTTTGAAGAAGAGGCTGTCAGAGCATTCCGGCAGCCTCTTTTTTATTGTCATACCGTGCGATAATGCGCGTCACAAAATAAAACCGCCTCCTGACCGTTTCATTTTAACATTAAATTTGCTGCTTTGCATTATCGATAATTACTTTGCCGGATGAAACTGAGCCGTTACCTTGCCCTCCACCTGCTGTTGATCATGCCTTTTGTGGCTTTTACACAGCCCGTCGACACCGAAAGGGAAGAGTATTACAAAGGGCTGGTCCAGTTTTCAGGCGCCGTGGTCACCGGCGACAGCCTCAAACCGGTTCCGTTTACGCATATCATCGATAAAAACACAGGCTTCGGAACCATCAGCGATTATTACGGCTATTTCTCCTTTGTGGCCAATAAGGGCGATACGATTACCTTTTCCTCCGTCGGGTTCAAGAAAAGCTCGTTCGTCATCCCCGACACTATCCATAATAACCGCTATACCATGTTCAAGATCATGACGGCCGATACGATTTATTTATCTGAAACCGTCATTTATCCCTGGCCAACCAAAGAGCAGTTCAAAGAAGCTTTTCTCAAGCTCGATATTCCGGATGATGACCTGGAAATAGCCCGGAAGAACCTCGACCGCTATGAGCTCTATGTCCGGTCAGAAGCTATCCCGATGGACGGCAGTATGAACTACCGGAACTATATCGATCAGACAGTCAGCAAACTATACTATGCCGGGCAGACTCAGCCAATCAGCCTGTTGAATCCTTTTGCCTGGGCCCAGTTCTTCCAGGCCTGGCAGGATGGGAAATTCAAACGGAAAGACAGGTAAATGGGAATGACCGGGATGCAACTCACCAGGAATATCGTCGTTCTGCTCATCGCAATAATGGGTTTCCAACCCCTGGTTGCCCAGCAAAATGCCATCCTATCCGGAAATGTCCGCGACCAGGACAATAAACCGATCGAGCTGGCCAACGTGGCAGTAGTAGGAAGCACCACCGGGGCCGCCACCGACAGGAATGGCAACTATACGCTCATCATCCCCGCCGGGAGTGAACTGACGGTCGACTTCTCTTATATCGGGTATAAGTCCAGGAGATTCCAGGTGACCCTCCAGCCCAATGAAAAACGTGAGCTGAATGTTGTTCTGACCATCGAGTTCAGGGAGCTGAAGGATGTGGAGATTAAGGATGACCAGGTGAGAAGCTATAACTATGTCCGCCTCAATCCCAAGGAAGCCAGGCTGATCCCGACCATGAGCGGGGGAATCGAGACCATGCTGAAAACCCTGCCGGGCGTCAGCTCTACCAATGAACTCAGTTCACAATATTCGGTCAGGGGCGGAAATTTCGATGAAAACCTGGTGTACGTCAATGGAATTGAAATCTACCGGCCTTTCCTGATCCGTTCGGGACAGCAGGAAGGCCTCAGTTTTGTCAACTCCACGCTGGTCTCGGGAATTGTATTCTCGGCAGGAGGCTGGGAGGCCAAGTATGGCGACAAGATGTCGTCGGTTCTGGATATCACTTACCGCAAACCGGAGAAGTTCGCCGGATCGGCCCAGGTCAGCCTGCTGGGCGCCGAAGGGCATATCGAAGGGGTCAATAAAAGCCGCCGCCTCACCTTTCTGACAGGCGCCCGGTATAAAACAAACCAGTACGTTTTCCGCGGCCTGGAGACGAAAGGAAGCTACAAGCCCAACTTTATCGATGTGCAGGGCGTAGTGACATACGATATGACAGAAACCCTGCAGCTGTCCGTACTGGGCTATTATTCACGCAATTCCTACCTTCTGGTCCCCGAAAGCCGCCAGACCAATTTCGGTACGATCCAGGAGGCCTATCGCCTTACGATCTACTTCGACGGACAGGAAGTGGACCTTTACAGGATGTACCTCGGCGCGGCATCGGTCGATTACCGGCCCAGTTCGCGGTTAATGATGAAGTTCATCGTTTCGGGATTCGACACGAGGGAAAGCGAGACTTTCGACATCCGCGGTCAGTACTGGATCGGCAAACTGGAGAATGCCTTCGGCGATGAGGAATTCGGCAATGTGACGGAGGTACAGGGAGTCGGCACATTTATGGACCATGCCCGGAACTACCTGGATGCCGGGGTGATCAGTGCGGAATACAAAGGCAACTACCTCTGGGGGAAAAACATCGCCGGATGGGGGATCAAATACCAGCACGAAGAGGTGAGCGACAAACTGGCGGAGTGGGAACTGATCGATTCGGCAGGGTATTCATTGCCGAACCCTCCCGTCATTATCGGCGGGATCACCGATCCGAAAGCACCTCTGGTCATCGACCGGTCGGTAAAGACCGATATCACCCTTTCAACGAACAGGCTGATGGGCTACGCCCAGAATACCTGGGACCTGCTTGGCGACGGGCGTGACCTGAATGTAACGGCAGGAGTCAGGTTCCATTACTGGGATTATAACGGCCAGTTCCTTTTCAGCCCGCGGGCCAGCGTCGCCTATAAACCGCAATGGAAACGCGACGTGGTCTTCCGTTTTTCAACCGGATATTATTACCAGCCGCCATTCTACAAGGAGCTGCGGAACCTGGAAGGCGAGCTTAATCCCGATATCCGGGCGCAGAAATCGATCCACTTCGTAGCCGGCGTCGATATTAATTTCCTGGCCTGGAAGCGTCCGTTCAAATTCACCGGAGAAGCGTATTACAAATATCTCGACGACCTGATCCCCTACGTGGTGGATAACGTCAGGATAAGGTACCTGTCTGAAAACAGCGCCAGGGGTTATGCCACCGGGGTCGATTTCAAGATCAACGGGGAATTCATCGAAGGTACCGAGTCGTGGATGAGCCTGTCGTTCCTGAAGACCGAACAGGATATTATCGGCGACTATTACTATGAATACTACAATGCCGCCGGAGAAAAGATCATTCGTGGCTATACGGCCGACCAGGTGGTAGCCGACAGCGCCCGGTTTGAACCGGGCTATATACCACGCCCGTCGGATCAGCGGGTCAGCTTTGCCATCTTTTTCCAGGATTACCTGCCGATCATCCCATCCATGAAGGCTCATCTGACATTGATATTCGGTACCGGCCTCCCCTTCGGCCCTCCCGACAGCCCGCTTTACAAGCATACCCGTCGCTATCCCCCTTACCGGAGGGTTGACATCGGATTTTCCAAGCTGCTGGTAGGAGAAAAAACAAAATTCAAGGAGAACAATCCTCTGCGTTACATCGACAAGGCATGGCTGAGCTTTGAAGTTTTCAACCTTTTCCAGATAAGCAATACGGTTTCCTATATCTGGGTAAAGGATATCAACAACCGCCAGTACGCTGTTCCCAATTATCTGACGCCCAGACTCTTAAATCTGAAATTAATCGTTGAGCTCTGATTTAAGAAATTTTTAACAAAAATTATCTTGACACCGGATATTTTTGTTAATATCTTTGTAGGGTTGATTAAGTCTAAATAAAAATTGTACAGTATCTTTGTCGTCTGAAAAAGAACTTTCATAGGTACAGTTGTTTGGCTCTCTTCAAACAACTCTTTTGGTTTGGTTAATAATCGGCAAACAGGTCACGCGCCCGCGTGGCCTTTTGCTTTTTATTGGTTGTCCGACGACTGAAGCCGTCGGTAATAGAGCTGCAGAACATTCAGATTTAAAAGGAAAGGATCGATTTCCGGATAATCTCGACGGCTTCGTGAACCTGTTCTTCGGTAATAACCAGTGGCGGTGCAAACCGGATGATGTGTTCGTGTGTCGGTTTGGCCAGCAGTCCGTTTTCAGCCATTTTCACGCAGACATCCCAGGCGGTTTTGCCGTTTTTCGGCCTGACCACGATGGCATTGAGCAGTCCTTTTCCCCTGACCAGTTCGATCATGTCTGATTTGATAGCCTTAAGCTCTTCGCGGAAGATCGCCCCCAGCCTTGCGGAATTATCAGCCAGCTTTTCATCCCGGATCACATCCAGGGCTGTAATGGCAACGCGTGCGGCCACCGGATTACCGCCAAAGGTGGATCCATGCTGGCCCGGCTTGATGCACATCATGATCACATCGTCGGCCAGAACGGCGGAAACCGGGTAAACGCCCCCGGAGAGCGCTTTGCCCAGGATCACCATATCGGGGCGGACGTTCTCGTGGTCGCATGCCAGCAGTTTGCCGGTCCGGGCGATCCCCGTCTGTACCTCATCGGCGATGAACAAAACATTCTTTGCTTTGCAATGAGCGGCGGCTTTGGAGATATACCCTTCATCCGGCACATAAACCCCTGCCTCGCCCTGTATCGGCTCTACCAGGAAACCGGCGACATTCGGCTGTTCCAGCGCTTTGGCCAGGGCATCGAGGTCGTTGTAAGGAATAGTGATAAATCCCGGGGTGTAGGGGCCAAAGCCTCCGCGGGCGTCGGGATCGGTCGACATGGAGATCACCGTGATGGTCCTTCCATGGAAGTTGCCTTCGCAGATGATGATCTTTGCCTCATGCTCCGCGATGCCTTTCTTCTCGTAAGCCCATTTGCGGCAAAGTTTGAGGGCCGTCTCCACCCCTTCCGCACCTGTGTTCATTGGCAAAACCTTATCGTAGCCGAAATATTCGGTCACATATTTCTCATAAACACCCAGCGCATCGTTATAAAAAGCACGGGAAGTCAGCGTCAGCGTTTTAGCCTGATCGATCATCGTCTGGACGATCCGCGGGTGGCAGTGGCCCTGGTTGACGGCCGAATAGGCTGACAGGAAATCGAAATATTTTTTCCCTTCCACATCCCAGACAAATACACCTTCACCTTTTGAAAGCACCACCGGCAGCGGATGATAGTTATGCGCGCCGTACTTATCCTCAAGCTCCATCGCTAATTTAGAAGTCATCATAGAAATTCTTAATTTTTAATTCTTAATTTTTAATTATTGCAGCAAAGTTAGGGTTTTCGGGGGAGGAAAAAAAGCGAATCAGAAAAAATGGCGGAACGGCAGCAGGAGCCATTCGATAAACTGTTGCAATTTCGGCCGGTCGAGCCATTTTTCGTGGTCGAACGGCTCGGTATGGTTCATTGTTTCATCGATATGGCTGCCGAGCTGATCGATAATTGAGTGTTCGCGTCCGATGAGGATGATCTCGTGCATATAGCGGAACGAGCGGTAGTCGAAATTGGGCGAGCCGATGGCGAAGAGCTGGCGGTCGACCAGGATGGCCTTGGCGTGGAGATTACCGGGCATGTAGTACCTGAATTTCAGTCCGCCCTGGTGCAGCGGCCCGATATAGCGGTTGCGGAGTATATCGATAAGCATCACGTCGGAATGGCGCGGCACCACGACAGTGACCTCGACGCCCCGTTTGCAAGCATCCAGGAGCGCTTTACGGAGGAAATATCCGGGGAGGAAGTAGGGAGTTTCGATTTCAACGCTGGTATCGGCATGGCGGATCATCTGGATAAATTTCTTATTGATCCTTTTCTTGGTGATGGAAGGGACATCGCGGACGATCAGGTATTGGCCGTGGCGGATCAGGCGGATGTAGGAGTTTTTCTCGAAGAAATAGCGGTTATAGATTTTGAAGTCGAGGTTAAACACTTTTTTGAAGGATGTGGCGATATCGCCTTCCATCCTGAGCATCAGCTCTCTCCATTCGAGGCTGTATTCCGTCACGTTGCCTGATCCGATCCAGCTTATGTAGTCGTCGATGATCAGCAGTTTACGATGGTTGCGGCGGTGGTTTTTGGTAAAGAAGTCGATGACGATCCTTATTTTCCGGAAGAACCGCACCTCTCCCCGGAGGTCGGTGAGTTCGCGGAAGTAATCATCCGAAACGTTTGCGCCCCAGGAATCGATCAGCAGTTTGACCTCCACGCCTCTTGCGGCCGCCTGTGCAAGCGCTTCGCGGAACCGGCCGCCGATGGCGTCGTTATAGTATTTATAGATCTCGAAGTAGACATATTTCCGGGCCAAGCCGATGTCGCGGATCATGGCATCGAAATACCCGGCCGGCACATCAAAGAGGCGGTATGGCGCTGTATCGGTCACCGTGTTGTTTTAAGCAAAGATAAGAAACAATAGCGAGACAGTAGGCAGTTGGACAGTTGGGCAGTTGGACAGTTGGACAATACCATTACGCGATTCGGCATTGCGCATTTTCGATTTGATTTGGCAGTACGACGGGTAAATCCCCAAATCCCCAAATCGTCCAATCGTCCAATCGTC
>JAVEYG010000066.1:0-13550 GCA_034003625.1 Prolixibacteraceae bacterium
TGTCTTTTAGTTATTTGGCTTATGCCATAACTAAATTACAAATCCTCTTTTGAAATGGTATCGTTCGCACCGCTCCCAATTTTCATTCTCTTGGGGGTCTTTTTTTTGTCATGTGGGTTTCATTTTGAATATTGTCGTTGTAGTGGGAACACTAATGTACCTGATCGAAGGTCCTGAAAATGGATTCAGGAGCATCCCGACCAGCATTTACTGGTCGATTGTTACCCTCACCACGGTTGGTTATGGCGACATCTCGCCTGCCACTCCGCTGGGGCAACTACTGGCCAGTATGTTAATGATTGCCGGTTATGCCATCATTGCCGTACCTACAGGGATTGTCACTGCCGAAATGATCAAACCTTCGGTAAAAACAAATACACAGGTTTGTTCAAACTGCCAAAACCGGGATCACGAAGACGATGCACTTTTCTGTAAAAAATGTGGAGAAAAACTGAACCGGTGACAACTTCTGTTCAGAGGATAATGCCTGTTGCTTTTTCCCCACAATTCAGGCAGGCGCCCGACTCATCAAGTCCGCATATTTTTGTTTGATACCTGCTCCTGCTGATTATTTCGTATCCGCAACACGGACAAAAAGTATTGGCTTTGTCGAGAGTATATACATTGCCGAGGAACACATGATTGATGCGCTCCCGTGCCAGCCGGTAAAACCGGATGAGCATGTCTTCGGGCGTCGCTTCGTTTGTCATTTTATATTGAGGGAAATAGCGGGAAAGGTGTAACGGCACATTGTTCCCAAGATGCTCAGAAATCCAGAAAAGCATTGCCTCGAACTCGTTAAGATTGTCGTTTAACCCGGGAATAACTAAAAACGTGATTTCAAGATGGGCCCCGCTTGCTGCAATAGTTTCCATTGTTTTGAGCACCGGTGCCAGACGGCCTTTCACCTGTTTGCGATAAAACAACTCACTAAAAGCTTTCATGTCAATATTAAAGGCATCAATGTATGGGAGGATTTCTTGTAACGGAGCTTCATTTACAAAACCATTCGAGACCACTACATTTTTCATATTATGCAGCCGGACTTCGCGACTGATGTCGAGCATAAACTCGTAAAACATAAACGGTTCGTTGTAAGTATAGGCAATTCCGATGTTGTTTTCGATGCGGGAAGCCTGTTCTATAATCTGCCCAATCGTCATATCTTTCAACCAATAGTAATCGGCAGGTTTGCATTGCGAGATGGCATAGTTTTGACAAAAACTGCAATGAAAATTACACCCGATTCCTCCAATCGACAGAATTTGTTTTCCCGGATGAAAATGGAAAAGGGGCTTCTTTTCGATAGGGTCAATATGGATGGATGAGACCCGGTTATAAACGGCGGTAAAAAGTTTTCCGTCGTGGTTTTCACGGACCATACAGTTCCCGGCTTTTCCCGGGCTTATTTTACAAGCCTTCGGACAAAGCTGACAATGTACCATATCATGCTGCGAAATGTAAAACAGAGCCTCTTTCATCCTTTGGTTTTTATTCAAAGGTATGAAAGTTTTGCCGGACGGAAACTGTTTTTCAATGTGTTAATCAGCAATAGCGCTGTATACAAGGGCCGTAATCCGGTCCCAGAAATAACTATGACGATTAGCGACAACCTGGGTCATCCCGACAAAAATCAGTTCTTCCTGTGGGTCGATAAAAAATTTGGTACTGAAATAACCTCCCCATTCGTAGGTTCCTACCGATTTTGAATTCATTCCTCTTGCTTGTTCTGTTACCAGGCTAAAACCAAGACAATATGTGTTTCCGGGAATTTGGCTGTATCCCTTTCCTTCTTTGTTCAAAGCAACCATTTGGTCGGCAGTCATTAGCTCGATGGTTTTGCGCGACAGGATGCGTTTGCCATCCAGCTCCCCATTATTAAGCAAAGCCTGAATGAAACGGGCATAATCCATTGCCGTCGACGACAAACCACCTCCTCCGGCATAGTGGTTGTTGTCGTCTCTTTTGGGGTAATCGAGTAATTGAATCATCCCGCTTCCAGTAGCCTGTACCAGTCCATCATCGGTATGCGAAAATACCGGGTACAAACGGTTTTGTTTTTCTTTCGGAAGATAAAACCATGTATCGTTCATACCCAGCGGGTTGAAAATGTTTTTGCGGAAATAATCGCTCAGTTTCATACCTGAAACCACTTCAATTACGCGGCCCAGAACATCCATGTTCAGTCCGTACTGATAGCGTTCGCCGGGCTGAAAAGCAAGTGGCACTTTTGCCAGTTGGTTGATAAATTCTTCAGTGGTGAAGCTGCTATGAGAAAGTCCGACCTGTGTCAGCCCGAATTTCTGAAAAATCACATTCAGGTTATTTCCTTTGTAATCGGAATAGGGTATGCCGGAAGTATGGGTAAACAACTGGCGGATGGTAATAGGCGATTTGGTTGGCACAGTGGTGTAACTCGAATCGGAGGCATTGAAATGTTCAAGCACTTTCGTTTGTTTGAACGCGGGAATATACTTGTGAACCGGCTCGTCGAGACCAATTAATCCGCGCTCGAAAAGTTGCATAATGCCTACGGTTGTTATTGCTTTGCTCATCGATGCGATCCTGAAAATATCATCTTTCCGGGTTTTTTCGCTTTTCGCAATATTGCGGTAGCCAAAGTTTTTATAGTATACAATTTTTCCTTTTCGCGCGACCAAAATTACCCCACCGGGTATTTTGCCCTCATTGACGTATTGATTTGAAAGATCATCGACCAATTGCAACTTTTCCGACGAGACACCTGCGTTCTCGGGTTTTGTTTCGACAAACCCCTGTGCAAACGTCTGAAACTGAAAAAGAATGATCAGCGACAGAATAGAAATGAGCTGTTTCATAAGATTTTTATTGGTGATTAATTTGGTTTCTGAAGATTTCCAGTACCGCAGGAAACGGTTGCAGCGCCCGTTCAAAAATACCCAGCGAATACGCAATGGTCAATCCGTAATTAGTGATTGGGACTCCAACCTGCCGGGCTTTCATGATACGGCTCAGCATTTCGCGCCGGTTCCACATACAAGCCCCGCAATGAATGATCAGTTTATACTCCGCAATATTGTCAGGAAAATCATGGCCGCGCAGGTTGTCTATTTGCAATTTTCCGCCCACGTACTGGGTAAGCCAGCGCGGGATTTTTACGGTACCGATGTCTTCGCCGATAGGATGGTGTGAACAGGCCTCGGCAATCAACACTTTATCACCGGTTTTTAACTGATCGATAGCCATAGCGCCCCTCACCATTTCTTCCAGGTCGCCCTGATGCCGGGCAAAAAGGATGGAAAAACTGGTCAGTGGAATTTCTGGTGGCGTATCGGCAGCCACTTTTAGAAAAGCCTGGCTGTCGGTAACCACCAGTTTTGGTGGTTTGTTCAGCCGTGAGAACGCTTCGCGGAGCTCACGTTCCTTGGTAACCATACAAAACGAATCTCCGTCCAACAAATCGCGGATGCTCTGTACCTGTGGTAGAATAAGGCGTCCCTTAGGAGCCTCCTTATCAATCGGAACAACCAAAATAGCCAGTTCTCCGGGACCTACCAAATCAGACAAAATAGCCGGGCGGTTGATAAAATCGTCGGGTACAGTTTTCAGGATTGCCTGTCGCAGCATCAAAATTCCTTCACCGGTAACCGCCGAAGTTTCAACTACAGGTATCTTTTCTCCCGAGAAACTGTCCAACAGGCAAGACTGCGACGAATAAATATCTAATTTGTTAAGAACAATAATAGCCGGAATGTCCCGATCTTTTAGCTCCCAAAGTATTTTCTCTTCAAAATCGCCCCATTCTTTACCGTTTGACACAATAATTCCCAGATCGGTACGGTCGAAAACAGCCATTGTTTTACGGATTCGCTTTTCTCCCAGCGCTCCCACATCGTCAATTCCGGCTGTATCGATAAACAGCACGGGACCGAGCGGCAACAACTCCATCGGTTTCTCGACCGGGTCGGTAGTGGTTCCGGCAATCTCCGAAACAATCGATACTTCCTGTTGGGTCAGCGCATTCAGTATCGAAGATTTCCCCACATTCCTTCTTCCGAAAAGACCGATGTGCAGACGGAATGATTTTGGCGCTTTCATTATATTGGCTCCTTATATTTACCCGAAAGTACAAATCAGCCGGGTATAATCAAATATTCTGAAAAAAAAAGACCGGAAGTTCCGGCCTTTTAAAACGATCAGAAACGATCATTATTTCTTTTTATCACAACATGCCTTTTTTTCTTTCGAAGGACATTCCTTCGTTTTGCAGCATGCGCCATCTTCTTTTACAGTAGCCTTCTTTTCAGAGGCTGTAGTATTTTCTTTTTTTTCTTTTCTCTTTCCGTCGGCAGACGGACCGGTAATGGCAGATGCAGTTATTGCAACGGTTACGAAAAGGGCGATAATCAAAAGTAGTTTTTTCATGATTTCTTGTTTTAGTTGTTAATCCCAGATAAAAATATTAAAGAGTATTCGATATTGGCTATGAAATTTGTTAATATTTGTAAGCGGGTCACTGGTAAATAAAAAAAGCCGGGGTTCCCGGCTTTTTGACGCTGCATACATGAGCTATTTTTTATCGCTGCAAGCTTTCTTTTCGCTGCAACATTTTTTCGATTCGCATGATTTTTTGTCACCGCTTTTTGCGTCGCTTTTAGCAGCTTTTTCTTTTTTCTCGTTGTCCATGGTTTTTACAACTTCTGCTTTTGGCGATATAACAGTTGCTGCGCTTGCGGCTGTGATTCCCATTGCGAATACTACAACTAAAACAAATGCTAATTTTTTCATGATTTTCCTGATTTAATTATTAAACAGACGCAAGTTATCAAGAACAAATATAAATAAAAACAGCATTAACAAACATTTACAAAAAAAGATAGGCATATCTTTTATTAAACAAGCAGGCAATGCCAGGAAAATACCTGAAAGGGGCAGGACAATATCAATCATTTATTTATTTCCCAAACGGCAAACTGCCTCAGGGGTAATTAATTCGGCAAACCGGGCTTCGCTGATATACTGGAGCTGCAAGGCTGCTTTTTTTATGCTGATATTCCGTTCAGCGGCAACCTTCACTATTTCGGTAGCCTTTTTATAACCGATATCCGGAATCAGAGCCGTCACAACTGCCGTACTGTTTTCCACCTGTTTAGAACAAACCGCTTCGTTTGCTTTTAGCCCGTCCACACAAAGTTCCCTGAAAATTTCGCAGGAGCCCGTGAGCAACTGCAGGCTTTCAAGCAAAGTATGTGCAACAAGCGGCATGAACTGGTTCAGTTCCAGATTACCGGACGAACAGGCCTGAGCAATTATCCCGTCGTTCCCCATTACTTTAATGGCAGCCTGTGCAACCGCTTCCGGTATTACGGGATTTATTTTCCCCGGCATAATGGAAGAACCGGCCTGACGGGGCGGCAGTGAAATTTCTCCCAATCCTGCATCCGGCCCACTTGACAGGATGCGTAAATCATTACTTATTTTGAAAAGCGAGCAGGCACAGGCTTTCAATATTCCTGACACTTCAACAAAAACATCCAGATTTTGAGTGCCATCTATCAGGTTCTCGCTTCGGGCCAGGTTAATGTTGGTCATTTCGCGCAGATGATCAACTACCCGAAAGATAAATTGCCTGGGAGCGCCAAGACCAGTCCCGATGGCCGTACCACCCAGGTTCACAACCCGCAACCGTTCTTCGCATTTATAAATGCGCCAGCGGTCACGGTTAAAAGCTTCACTGTATGCACCCATTTCACGCCCGAGAGTTGTCAGCACGGCATCCTGTAATTGAGTGCGGCCAATTTTCACAACATGCGCAAATTCTTTTTCTTTTTGCTGAAAACTTTCCTGTAAAGACAACACACCTTGTTCCAGTTTCCGCAGCATACGGATTGCCGCTACTTTCAGGGCAGTTGGGTAGGTATCATTGGTCGATTGGTGCAGGTTTACATCGTCGGTCGGAGAAATGTAGCCGTAATCTCCGCGTTCTTTTCCTGAAAGTTCCAGGGCGCGGTTGGCAATTACCTCATTTATATTCATGTTGGTCGAAGTGCCGGCTCCTCCCTGCAGGGCATCTACCACAATGTGGCTGTTCAGCAAGCCTTCCGAAAGTTCAATGCAAGCTTGTCGGATAGCACCGGCTTTCCTTTGGTCGGAGAAAAAACCAAGCGAACGGTTTACATCAATACACGCCAGTTTCACGGCTCCGTATGCTTGTATCATTTCAGGATGAATCGATTGCCCGCTCAACGGAAAATTTTCGATTGCCCGTTGTGTATGGATACCGTACAATTTATCTGCCGGTATCGATCGTTTCCCCAAAAGATCAACTTCTGTGCGCATCTTATTTTCAGCAATATACATCGTGTTTCCCCTGCCTTACTTTCTCAACTAATTTGGTTGCACGCTGCCGCGCAACACCTTCCATGGAAGCAATGGTTTCTTCGATCAGTTTTTCACCGATGGCCCGGGTTTCCGGAGAGGCATAATCCATCAGGTATTCCATGAAGGTAGAGACAGCGTTCGGGTTACAATGAGCTTTTATATCGCCAGGTTTGGCCATATCCATAAAATCGGCTCCGGTGCGCCCCAGCCGGTAGCAGCCGGTACAAAACGAAGGCACGTAGCCCATCGAAGCCACATCGCGGATCACTTCGTCAAGCGGACGGTGGTCGCCCAGACTGAACTGTCCGGATGTTTCATCTGTGGCCCCCTCTTCGTAACCTCCCGGATTGGTACGGCTGCCCGCCGAAATTTGTGAAACGCCCAATGCAAATGTGTCCCGGCGCATCTGTGCCGTTTCACGGGTCGACATAATGATGCCGGTATACGGAACTGCCAACCGAAGAATGGCCACAATTTTGCGGAAATCAATATCGGAAACAGCAAAAGGCGGGTGCGAAGCAAGCTCAGAACCGGTTGCCGGTTCCAGCCGGGGGACGCTAATGGTGTGCGGGCCGACACCAAATGCACGCTCCAGTTCCCGTATATGTTGCATCATCGACAGGATTTCGAACCGGTAGTCGAACAGTCCGAATAAAACACCAATGCCCACATCGTCAATTCCGGCTTCCATAGCCCGGTGCAACGAACTGACACGCCATGCATAGTCGCGCTTTTTGCCACCTATGTGCACCCTCGAATAGGTTTCACGGTGGTAAGTTTCCTGAAATATCTGATATGTCCCGATTTTTGCAGCTTTCAACTGTTTAAACTCGTCTACCGTGAGTGGGGCTACATTGACATTGACACGCCGGATTTCACCTTTATCAGTCTTTACATCATAAACCGAAGCTATTGAATCGAGTACGTATTGAAATCCCTGACGGGGATAAGATTCGCCGGCAACTAAAAGTACCCGTTTGTGCCCCTGGTTAATAAGCGCCCGGGTTTCGTGTTTTATTTCTTCCTGGTTTAGCGCCCGACGGACAATTTCCTTGTTTTTGGCCCGGAAAGCACAATACACACACTCATTGGCACAAAGGTTCGAGATATACAACGGGGCAAAAAGCACCAACCGTTTGCCGTATATGGTTTCTTTTATTTTGTTGGCTGTTTCAAACAATTCATGCAACAACAGCGGGTCGCTGATGCCTGTCAGCACAGCCACATCATCAAGGCCGAGCCCATTCATTTCCGACGCTTTTGCCAGCGCCTCTTTTACTTTCGACGGTTCCGGCTTTTTGTTCTTTTCGAGTACCGTTGTAACCTCCTGTTCGTTGATGTACGATGTGTCTTGTTCCATAACTCTTGGTTTTATTTTTTTGAAAGGCCTGATTTTACACTCACTCCCCGGATATTTCCGAGTTGTCCGGTAAGCTGTCCCAACCGGTCGGTGTCGCTGTTAATGACTAAAGTAATCACAGAGGTGTTTCCTTTGATATTGGGTATCCCGGTGCGGGCCAGGATGATGTCGGAGTGCAGGGAAAGAATGCTGTTTACCTGCGATGCGCAAAGTTCCTTACTCTCAACAATAATACCCACGAAACCCAAGCGTTGCTTGTCTTCATTCATGATTTTTGGTTTTATCTGCAGGGAAAAAGGAAGAGTTGAAGTGCGGACAGGCGAATCACAAATCGTAAATTACCAGTAGTAAGTCGAGTCTCCCTTGTAGTCAGCCGTTTTGGTTGAGTTGCCTTCCCTCAGGATTTATGGTACAAATGTACGGGCTTTTGTGTAATGGAGAATACGGAATGCATGTTTTTATGAAAAAGTAAAAATATTTACTGTTTCTGTTCCGTTTTTTACTTTAATTTAATTTTGGGTTGATCCGGCTCAAGTAGCTTTCCCTGAACTTCTTTTAGCGGTTCATATGGATACAATTTTCTGATTTTGTCGTTTTGCGAATGGTTTTTGTATGTTTCCCATTCGGGATAATAATCATCGGCCTGATTCCCCCAACAGTACCATCCTGGGCGGTTACCTCTGGCAAACATTTCAAGAAAAGGTCCCCAACTACAGGCTTCAATTAGCGCGTATTGTTCGTCAGGTTTTCTGCTGTGTTCGCGTTTCTGTTTTACAATGATGTTTTCCTGTGTTCTTCCGGGCTGAAGGGTTCTTACATCTTTCCCCCGAACTCCAAAAAGTATAATTTCAGTTACATTTCTGAAATAAAAACCAACTCCTCTTCTGTCAGGACCTCCATCTTTTCTGGTTTTATACCATATTAGATTTGTCTTATAAGTAAATCCCCAGCTTTCCATTACTTTTAATCCTTCAGCTAAAAGTGCGTTTGGTACCCATAAATAAAGATGAGCTGTTTCATTTGCTGCTGATTGCACAGGAATTTCCATGATTTCCTCCAGACTTAGCGTGGGGTATCTTGAAAGGCGTTTGTGTTCCGGTGCCATTTTCCCGGTTCTGTTTTGAAATTGCCAAGGCGGATCAGCCAGAATGGTTGAAAATTTTCTATCCTTTGTATATTTTAAAAAGTCTTCAGAAACTGTCATTTTTTTCTTATTTAATCACTAATTTTTGTGTAATACCAAAAACCAAGACCGGACAACCTCCGTTTCTTCCTGCTTGTAGCCGGGGAATAAGTTTTCCCATATGCGTGGTGCTTGCCCCGTATTTTGAATTTATTCCTAATTGTTTGAAAAGAAAATCTAAATCATTGCTCCTGGTAACCAATACGCCAACGCTGATTGCATCGTATTCGAAAAATGCCCGAAAAGCATATAAATCACGATCAAATGTTTGGTCTTTGCTGTTCCATTCGAGATCGAAAGCCACCCGACCCTTTAAATAATCAACCTTATGTGAGCCATGATTGACCGAGCTTTTTAGTTCTCTTTCTGTCTTGCCCTTCACTTCATAAACATGAAGTTCTGCCTCCATGTTTTTTTCATTCCAGCCCATCGGCCTTAAAATATCGGAAAAGATTTTGGGAATATGACTTTCATTACCTCCGGAAATTATAATATCGTCGGTTGTAAATCTGAAACTCCTCAAGGCACCACAGATTTCCAAAAACTCAGCAGGAAATTCTTTTGCTAAAATAGCGGCTGCATGTTTGAAATCATAAACTTCATATAATCCGGCAATGTCGTTCGGAAGATATTGATCCCAGCTCATTTGAATGGTTTTTAGAAAAACAAATCTACTATATAATTGAGAAAAATTCATTTATTTTTATTAACACCAGCCATTTTTCATGGTTGAATTGCCGGTTTCTTTTTCACGAGAGAGATTGAAGCGGTTATCCCGCAGCGAGAAACGAACAAGGAGTATAAGCGGAAAGCCCGGCCCGAAGGACTCTCCCCAAAATAATAAGATTCAAAAGTAAGACGATGTAATTTTTTGCCTTATTCTTCTGCCAGCCTGTCATAATTTCAGAACAAATATAAAACACTGATAATAAGCATACATGACAACAAATCCATGCCGTCTTGAATTTCTGTCGGTGTAAAAATGACGTGCATCATTGTCGGCTTTCCTGTCAAATCTCTTTGGCATAAATTCTGATACAAAAGGATGTCAATTAAAAATATATGTCTAACAAAATTAAATAACTCTAAAAATGGCAGAATTAAAAGGTAAAGTTCTTGCAGGTAAAATTTTAGTTCAACCTCAGGAAGCTGAGAAAAAAACAGCAAGCGGTATTATTATTCCCGATTCGGCAAAAGAAAAACCACAGGTTGGAAAAGTGGTTTTGGTTGGTGCCGATAAAAAAGACGAACCCATGCAACTGAAAGCGGGCGACACAGTTTTTTACGGAAAATATTCCGGTACTGAATTGAACATCGACGGAACCGATTACCTGTTGATGTCTCAAAACGATGTATTGTATATTATTTAATTGAAAATCAGAAATTAAAACCAGTAGAAAAATGGCAAAGGAAATTAAATTCAATATTGAAGCAAGGGATTTGCTGAAAAAAGGGGTCGACCAGTTGGCCGATGCAGTAAAAGTAACTTTGGGACCGAAAGGCCGTAACGTGGTGATTGAGAAAAAATTTGGTGCACCACAAATCACCAAAGACGGCGTTACCGTTGCCAAGGAAGTTGAGCTGAAAGACCCGTACGAAAACATTGGTGCACAGATGGTGAAAGAAGTAGCCAGCAAAACCGGCGACGATGCAGGCGACGGAACCACAACAGCTACTGTTTTGGCCCAGTCGATCATCAGCGTGGGCCTGAAAAACGTAACCGCAGGCGCCAACCCGATGGACCTGAAACGTGGTATCGATAAAGCAGTAGCCAAAGTAGTTGACAGTATCAAAACACAAGCTCAGAACATTGGCGACGATTTCAGTAAAATTGAACAGGTTGCCAAAGTTTCAGCAAACAACGACGATTCAATTGGTGCATTGATTGCCGAAGCCATGAAAAAAGTAAACAAGGAAGGTGTTATCACTGTTGAACAGGCCAAAGGTACCGATACGTATGTGGATGTGGTAGAAGGTATGCAGTTCGACCGCGGTTACCTGTCGTCGTACTTTGTCACCAATATTGAAAAAATGGAAGCTGAACTGGATCACCCGTTTATCCTGATCCACGACAAGAAAATCAGCACCATGAAAGATTTGCTCCCGATCCTGGAGCAATCGGCTCAGACCGGACGTCCGCTGATGATTATTGCCGAAGATGTGGATGGCGAAGCATTAGCTACATTGGTTGTGAACCGCCTGCGTGGTTCGTTGAAAGTTTGTGCGGTAAAAGCTCCGGGCTTTGGCGACCGTCGCAAAGAAATGCTGGAAGACCTTGCAGTACTTACCGGCGGGGCAGTGATTACCGAAGAAAAAGGGATGAAACTGGAAGATACTACCCTTGACATGCTCGGGCAGGCTGAAAAAATTACTGTAAACAAAGAAAATACAACTGTTGTTGCCGGCGCCGGAGACCAGGAGGCTATCAATGCGCGTGTTGGACAAATCAAACGTCAGATTGAGACAACCACGTCAGATTATGACCGTGAAAAATTGCAGGAACGTTTGGCTAAACTGGCCGGCGGTGTTGCTGTACTTTACGTAGGAGCTGCTTCGGAAGTTGAAATGAAAGAGAAAAAAGACCGCGTTGACGATGCACTGCACGCTACCCGCGCTGCCGTTGAAGAAGGTATCGTTCCCGGAGGTGGTGTTGCCTATATCCGCGCAATTGCCGCATTGGAAGGAATGACCGGAGACAACGAAGACGAAACAACCGGTGTCGAAATTGTGAAACGCGCCATTGAAGAACCACTTCGCCAGATTGTTGTCAATGCAGGAAAAGAAGGTGCCGTGATTGCCCAGAAAGTACGCGAAGGCAAAGGTGATTTTGGGTACAATGCCCGCACCGACCAATTCGAGAACTTCTACTCTACCGGTGTGATCGACCCGGCCAAAGTAACCCGTATTGCCCTCGAAAATGCAGCTTCTATTGCAGGGATGTTCCTGACCACCGAATGTGTGCTGGCCGACATCAAAGAAGACGCTCCGGCAATGCCCCCGATGGGCGGCGGCGGAATGGGCGGCATGATGTAACTTTCCCGGCCATGAGCAATGAGTATTTGGCGGTGAGACAAAATGCGAATTGCAGGATTGCCTGAGATTGGATAAATACTCACATAAAAGCAGGACAGCGCGGTAGTTTTTACTGCGCTGTTTTTTTATCAGGTATCTTCATTACTCCCGAAACTGATGGATTCTGGTCAATTATTTTGCAGGCAGGGTGAAATAAAAAAGAGACCCCTCGCCGGGTTTTCCGGTACTTTCAACTCCGACCGCGCCACCTAACTTTTCGACGATACGCTTCACAATAGATAACCCGAGCCCATGCCCTTCCACTTTCATATCTCCGATCCGCGTGTATTTGTTGAAAAGGATACTTTGTTGTCTTTCCGGTATACCGTTTCCGTTATCCTTTATCCAGTATCTGATCATATTGTCACCAATCTCCTCCGAACCAAATTCAATAACCGGCGAATTACCACCATATTTGATGGCATTACTGATATAATTGACCCAAACTTCCTCAATCCAGGGGCCATATCCTTTGGCGGACATGCAGTAATCGGGTTTGATAAAATGTACATTTTTTTCTTTCATCATTTGCTGATTCCGGCTGATCGCTTCATCAACGATATGGCACATATCCAATGGTTCCGTTACAATTTCCTGTTGCCTGACGCTGGCCATGAGCAAGAGTTCCTGGGTAATGTGCATTGTTTTTTTCGATGACAACTCAATCAGTTCAATCAGTTCATCAATTTCTTCTGTATTGCCTTCGGTTATGCTCATTTTAAGTAAATCGGCAGAAGACACAATTGCACCGAGCATGTTTTTCAGGTCGTGGGCAACGGTATGGGCAAATGCGTCAAGATCGACAATAAGCTCTTCCTTTTCTAATATCTCCTCTTTTAGCTGCTCATATGCCTGTTGTATCTGGTTTTCTGTATTTTTGTGGTTGGTTACATCCCTCACATTGATCAACTTGCCGCTGAAATTTCCTTTGCCGTCGAAAAGTGGCGTGCTTTGATAATTAAAATGCCTGATGTTATTGCCTTTGTCCACCGATATCTCCAGTACGTTCACTAATTCTGCTTTCCCCGGATCAATCAGATGTTTCCACTCATGAAAAATCCCGGCAATGGGTTCTCCGATTAATTCTTTCTCCGGTTTCCCGATCAATTTTATCATTGAAGGGTTAAGATCAGCGA
This sequence comes from Prolixibacteraceae bacterium, assembly GCA_034003625.1. Lineage (GTDB taxonomy): Bacteria > Bacteroidota > Bacteroidia > Bacteroidales > Prolixibacteraceae > GWE2-42-39. Next base: position 13,112 of record JAVEYG010000066.1, read on the forward strand.
TCCTCATTTCATTGTCGACGACCATCACTGCATCGGGCATCATATCAACCAGCTTGTTGCGGGCAAACGGGACCAGATCGAATGCTCCGTAACGAAATATATTTATCGAAAGAAGTATGCCGGAAATCATAAAACTAAGCGGGGTCCAGTCGAACCCGGGGATCGGATTGATATTGGAAACATAGGAGATATTTCCCGCAACCGGAAAAACAGAAGCCGCAATAAAAATCCCGATTTGCGATTTATAATGTTGAGGAAACCGGAAATACAGTATGTGAAGATTTACAATGCCTGTAAGCAAAAGAAAGTAAGTAAATGAAACCCACATGACAAAAAAAAGACCCCCAAGAGAATGAAAATTGGGAGCGGTGCGAACGATACCATTTCAAAAGAGGATTTGTAATTTAGTTATGGCATAAGCCAAATAACTAAAAGACAA
>JAVEYG010000067.1:0-13504 GCA_034003625.1 Prolixibacteraceae bacterium
AACCGTGCATTTGCTTTAAAGACAAGTGCTTTCTTTTCTTTTGTCTGTAGTTCTAAAAATTATTGATTTTAAACAACATATGGGCTTTAAAGGCTCATTTAATAGAAATTATTTACGTATGAAAATAATACATATATTTCCATATCTCCTCATTTCCTCATCTTCTCATTTTCACATTTTCACATTTTCACATCTTCTCATTTTCTCATTTCCACATTTTCACATCTTCTCATTTTCACATCTTCTCATTTTCACATCTTCTCATTTTCACATCTTCTCATCTCCTCATTTTTAAATCAAAAAATCATGTACATCATCTTAGTTTACGACGTCGGGCAAAAGCGGGTAGGTAAAATGCTGAAACTATGCCGCAGGTACCTGAATTGGATACAAAATTCGGTATTTGAGGGAGAAATATCGGAAGCAAAACTGCTGGAGCTGAAACACGAGGCCATGTTGATTATAGACGAAGAAACCGATAGCCTGATCATTTTTAAGACCCGTCAGGAAAAGTGGTTAGACAAGGAAATTGTGGGTCGTGAACGGCAAAATCTCGACACTTTTTTGTAACGGAAAGTTGTCGTTGAGCATCTGTTTCGGAAGAATCAAAATAAAATAAGCGGGAATGTCAATTTTTGAAAGTAGTAAATCTATTGATAAACAGTAATTTAGTATATGTTGTCGAAGCTCCGGGAAAAATACGTTTTCACCGGTCGACAATTTTTTAAAGAAAAAACAGTAGTTTTGGAAAAGTTAAACTGTTGGAAATGAAATCTTTTTTTTGAGTCGTCGAACGGCTCCCAATCGTACCAAAGTGGAATTGAAACAGATTAATTGATTTGGATCGGTAATTTTTAAATCCTCCCAATCGTACCAAAGTGGAATTGAAACTTTTGTTCCGTTTAAAATAGTTACCCCGTTTCCCAAACTCCCAATCGTACCAAAGTGGAATTGAAACAAGTGATCTTATCCTTTGTCACCGTCCCCCACACACTCCCAATCGTACCAAAGTGGAATTGAAACCTTGATGTTGTGCAGAATGCAACCAATGCAGCCAATCTCCCAATCGTACCAAAGTGGAATTGAAACACTTAACTGACATATAAGGTTTATTTGCTGTTTTCTCCCAATCGTACCAAAGTGGAATTGAAACTCGCAAGGAGTAATTGTTGAAGTTCTTGAAATGTCTCCCAATCGTACCAAAGTGGAATTGAAACAGACGTAACTTTTTGGCACGAAATGAAACCCCGGGCTCCCAATCGTACCAAAGTGGAATTGAAACACAGCAACCGAAATAACTACACGCCCGACGACGTCTCCCAATCGTACCAAAGTGGAATTGAAACTCGATAGCTCTCATGCGGTCGTCGTAGCTGATGCCATTCTCCCAATCGTACCAAAGTGGAATTGAAACCGCAGAAATTACCAGGCTCGAATTGCCGACTTGCTCTCCCAATCGTACCAAAGTGGAATTGAAACTTCAGTACACGCCTGAAAAAGAAATAGAACTCCGCCTCCCAATCGTACCAAAGTGGAATTGAAACAGTGCAGGCTTCGTCGGCATCGGAACGACGAGTCCTCCCAATCGTACCAAAGTGGAATTGAAACCCTTGACGGGTTTGTGCGAAGACCCGGAACTGGCTGACTCCCAATCGTACCAAAGTGGAATTGAAACTTCGTTTTTCCGGTCTTCAAATTGTTCGAGGGCTTCTCCCAATCGTACCAAAGTGGAATTGAAACTCGGATTCTTCGCGGATGTTGATTTCTTCGTCGATGCTCCCAATCGTACCAAAGTGGAATTGAAACCTTTTAGTTCAGCGTGTTCAATTTTTGCAAGCCATCTACTCCCAATCGTACCAAAGTGGAATTGAAACATAGTTTAAAGTATAAATGGACTTCAAGATGAGAGCTCCCAATCGTACCAAAGTGGAATTGAAACGCGAAAAGCAACAACCATACATCCGGGGCATCGACTCCCAATCGTACCAAAGTGGAATTGAAACTAATAATTAATAAAAAGCTGGCAAATGAATATTGCTCCCAATCGTACCAAAGTGGAATTGAAACGAATGACAAACAAAACAGATAAAATAGTCCTTGTCTCCCAATCGTACCAAAGTGGAATTGAAACCTTGTCGGATGGATAAGATATAATTCTCCATGATCCTCCCAATCGTACCAAAGTGGAATTGAAACAGCGCACCTGATGCTTTAAGTATGCTCATATCTGACTCCCAATCGTACCAAAGTGGAATTGAAACTACGTACTAACTAAGAAGACAACGCCCTCACCTGGGGCTCCCAATCGTACCAAAGTGGAATTGAAACATTTGTCGGAATTAAACTTTTCGTTTAATGCCCTTCTCCCAATCGTACCAAAGTGGAATTGAAACAACAAAGCTCCCCACATCATTACACGTTGCTCAACCACTCCCAATCGTACCAAAGTGGAATTGAAACATTAATGCGATTTTCAAACGTTCTCAGTTTACTTCTCCCAATCGTACCAAAGTGGAATTGAAACTTAGAACACCCTATTTTTTGTTCAAAAAATCTAGTCTCCCAATCGTACCAAAGTGGAATTGAAACTGTGCAGTCTGAATTGCGTCTCTGACGCTTCCTGTCTCCCAATCGTACCAAAGTGGAATTGAAACATTCGCGTACAGGTTGGCGACGAGATCGAAGTATCTCCCAATCGTACCAAAGTGGAATTGAAACATTGGCAAGCTGGGTAATACCGTCAATCATCATTACTCCCAATCGTACCAAAGTGGAATTGAAACTCGAGGTTTACAAACCACTGATTTGTATTTCTTCGCTCCCAATCGTACCAAAGTGGAATTGAAACACAGGTATGACATTGTTGGCATTATTAATTACTTCGCTCCCAATCGTACCAAAGTGGAATTGAAACCACAATGGACCGTGTACTACAAAGAATACGCTGGCACTCCCAATCGTACCAAAGTGGAATTGAAACAGTAGTTTTGGGTAAGCATTTATAAGCCTGTCAAACTCCCAATCGTACCAAAGTGGAATTGAAACAAATGAAAAATTCATCATTGTGTTTTTTGTCAGCGCTCCCAATCGTACCAAAGTGGAATTGAAACGGCATTCCGCTTCTGCGATCTCCTTTTAGTCTGATTCTCCCAATCGTACCAAAGTGGAATTGAAACTCGTCAAATCCGAATTACAGCAAAGGGTCGGCCTATCTCCCAATCGTACCAAAGTGGAATTGAAACATCGTCAATCAAATTGCTGTTTGTTGTGGTTCTTTTCACTCCCAATCGTACCAAAGTGGAATTGAAACATCGTCAATCAAATTGCTGTTTGTTGTGGTTCTTTCTCCCAATCGTACCAAAGTGGAATTGAAACTGCAGATACGCAGGAGTAAGCCTACAGCGCCTCTGTCTCCCAATCGTACCAAAGTGGAATTGAAACCTTTAATACAGTTGCATATCGCTGTCCTGGTTTAACTCCCAATCGTACCAAAGTGGAATTGAAACTTCAGTCGCTAAAACTTTATGCGAGTAGTCTGCACTTCTCCCAATCGTACCAAAGTGGAATTGAAACGCGGCAACATCGCCCAGCGCCTTCATAGTTCCCACTCCCAATCGTACCAAAGTGGAATTGAAACAAAATTTGTGGGTTTTCGTCGCGCAACTCCCGGAGGCCTCCCAATCGTACCAAAGTGGAATTGAAACAAAATGGCAACGCAAACATGCTGCGCGTCGAAATAACTCCCAATCGTACCAAAGTGGAATTGAAACACAAACTCAAACCTTATATTATTATCGTTCTTTTCTCCCAATCGTACCAAAGTGGAATTGAAACAAGAATGTTATTGATGATATTATCGTGGAAATGAAGCTCCCAATCGTACCAAAGTGGAATTGAAACGGTTATTTAGTGTGCGAAGGTGTACGCAAGATGAAACTCCCAATCGTACCAAAGTGGAATTGAAACATGCTGAAATGGCTTTAGCTGGTGGTTTGATCACGCTCCCAATCGTACCAAAGTGGAATTGAAACAAAAATGGCAAAACCAGCTTAGCCATGATGGCGGCAACTCCCAATCGTACCAAAGTGGAATTGAAACTCGAATATGAATGTATATATGTTTCCTCTGTTTGCTCTCCCAATCGTACCAAAGTGGAATTGAAACTGTGGATATGACCGCCATCGACCAACTCGTTCGCAGCTCCCAATCGTACCAAAGTGGAATTGAAACTTCGCCGGGTCGTTGTTATAGAAACACCACCAAGCTCCCAATCGTACCAAAGTGGAATTGAAACAATTAATAGGTCGAAGCCAGTTTAACAGACGTTTTCTCCCAATCGTACCAAAGTGGAATTGAAACCAGGTAATGGAATGATTACTTGAATGTAGAGTTGAAACTCCCAATCGTACCAAAGTGGAATTGAAACATTAACAAACACAGCAAAAAACCTGCTGAAACAAGGCTCCCAATCGTACCAAAGTGGAATTGAAACCCTTGACGGGTTTGTGCGAAGACCCGGAACTGGCTGACTCCCAATCGTACCAAAGTGGAATTGAAACTAATAAACCGCCACAAATGTAGTCTTTATCCCGAACTCCCAATCGTACCAAAGTGGAATTGAAACTGCAGTTAGCCGATGCGCAAATCATCGAAACCCTCCCTCCCAATCGTACCAAAGTGGAATTGAAACTTGATAGAAACAGCCAAAATGCTGTTGAGGTCAACTCCCAATCGTACCAAAGTGGAATTGAAACATAAGCAGCGGCCTTAGCAGTCATACCCCAACCCTGGCCTCCCAATCGTACCAAAGTGGAATTGAAACTTGAGCCTTGGTATTTATATCGGTTTATTGGAAACGCTCCCAATCGTACCAAAGTGGAATTGAAACGCGGTGGTCTCGCGGTGGTCGATGGCGGTGTTTATGCTCCCAATCGTACCAAAGTGGAATTGAAACGGATTCGCAAACCTGACCAGATTATTCAGCCGTGGCTCCCAATCGTACCAAAGTGGAATTGAAACCATGATTGATGCTTGGATTGAAAAAGAAATTGAACTCCCAATCGTACCAAAGTGGAATTGAAACAATTCAAAACACAACAGCATGCCGTCGATGGCTGTCTCCCAATCGTACCAAAGTGGAATTGAAACGCCAGAAAATTGTTTCGCCAACTTCTTCCGAAAACTCCCAATCGTACCAAAGTGGAATTGAAACAACAAGTTGTCTTATTCAAACTTTGCGGAGTACCTTCTCCCAATCGTACCAAAGTGGAATTGAAACTTGATTCGACATAAGAAGCATATCCCATCCCGGCACTCCCAATCGTACCAAAGTGGAATTGAAATCGATATCAGGCATCGCGTCCATAATCTGGTCGGACAGTCCGGCGAAATAATTTTGCAGTTCGGTTAGTGCTATTTTAATATATTTGTATTGGTTTTGCGGTAGTAAGGTGTTGCGGGCATTGCCCAGCTTGTTGCACCGGCTGCAGGTGCAGCGTAAAACCACCGGGCAAAAAACGAGAGGCAACCTATGGCTGCCTTTTGCTTTTAAATACCAGCAAGCCGTTCCGCCTGTCCATTATAGCCCCTTGCCTCCCAATCGTACCAAAGTGAAATTGAAATTAACACTTTTTAATAAGGTGGGGAAAAAGTTCAATGGCTCGAAATGGTATTACATGGTGTAAAAATACGGACACGATGAAAGTTTTAACTGGTATTTTTCACGTACCCGTCAGGAAAATCCCCTGGTACAGCCATGCTATATTTTTTTCGATTGTCTTCGGCCATGGCCTTCTCAGTTGTTCGAAGCTATCGGCAATAACGAATATGCTACAATCGCAAAAGGACATTTGACAGTATCCTGCAGTGAAGTGATAATCCGAAAGGAAAATACAGCAAGGCTTTTCCCGGAACACGTTCGTTGAAAATATCGGGCTAAAAGGATTTTGTGTTGGACTCACTATGATTATTGTCAGTTTTAAAAAAAACAATAGCTTTATGGACACAAATTAATAATTAATCATGAATAGGTTTAAGCATATAAAAAGCATATTGCTTCTCATTTTTCTGGTTCTTGGGAAAAATAGTTTTTGTCAGGATAATATGCTATGTGTAGGCCATTACTGGACCGAAGATGAAGCAATCCTGAAAATGAAAGAATTTGCGGGTACCTGGAATGACCTTGAGTCATGGGAGAAACGGGCAGAAAGGATCAAACGGGGAATAATTGAAGGGATGAAACTCGGGCAGATGCCTCAGGTTAAAGAAAATTTCAATGCAACAATCACAGGCATACACACACTTGACGGGTATTCCGTTGAAAATATCCGGATAGAAAGTTTTCCCGGGTTTTATATAACAGGTAATATTTACAAGCCTGTTGATTCCGGGGGGAAACATGCTGCAATACTTTCTCCTCACGGGCACCTGAAGGATAAGCGTTTAAAAGAGGATGTGCAATACCGGTGCGCAGTCCTTGCCCGCATGGGGGCAATCGTTTTTGCTTATGACATGATTGGACACGGTGATTCACAGCAGGTGACTTCTCATGAAATGCCGATAGCCATGTTGCTCCAGACATGGAATAGTAAACGCGTACTCGAATATCTGTTGTCACGCCCTGATGTGGATGCAAATAGAATAGGGATGACGGGAGGATCGGGTGGGGCAACACAAACGTTTATTCTCGCAGCAATCGATGACAGAATAACCGTTTCGGTACCTTGTGTACAGGTATCAGCCCACTTTTTTGGCGGATGCGTCTGCGAAAGTAGAATGCCCATCCATAAAAGTGAAGATCATCAGACAAATAATGTTGAGATTGCTGCACTTTGCGCTCCCCGGCCAATGCTTTTAATATCGGATGGCAATGACTGGACACGAAATACCCCGCGAATAGAGTACCCTTACATACAACGCGTATATGCCCTGTATAACGCCGAACATAAAATTGAAAACGTACATTTTCCTGCAGAAAAACACGATTATGGCTATTCAAAACGTGCCGTAATGTATAACTTTTTCGCTGTTCATCTTAAATTAGATATAAGGAAAGTGGTGTTTATGCCGACTATACGGGAAGACTTTGTCACAATTTTGCCGGAAAACGAATTAAGAGTATACACAAAAAGCAACCCGATGCCCGCAGATGCCCTCATGGGTGACGATGCCATCATGAACTATCTGAATCTGAAATAAGTTTATTCCTCGAAATATGAATAATTGTGCGAATTCCTGAAGATGATGGAAGAAAAAACAAATCCGGAAGAACAGGAAAGAATCGAAATGCTTCACCGGGAAACATTAAACTGGAAGCCGGTTGAACGACTTCCTCTTGTGGTGGCCTTTCCTTATTCCAAAGAGAGTCCGGTGCGTCCGTTCCCCCACCGCGAGATTTTCGACAATCCTGAAAAAATGTATTAAAATCGTTTTGCCCAATCTTCAGGGACCTTTGGACACGCTTGAGCTTTTACGCGGCAGCGAAATTTACATTTTATTGGCGGCAATTATTAATTTGCTGCCTCTGAAGCAGATTTGAGTTCTTCTAAATTTGTCAGAATACCCGAGTCGAGTTTTTTTTGAAAATATCCGCGAAACAACCGGGGAAGCGCCCCTTGGAGACTTTCTTCCACCCTTACGATCGTTTTGTTATCCTTTTTTTCAAATATCCAGTTATGGACCGCACTTGTTCCCAAAGTAGTACCCGTCCAGCCAAACATTGATTTTAAGTTTGCGGTGTGAATTTTTGATTTAAAGGAAAGTCCGCCGGCTTTCCAATCAAATTGGGTCCCTTCTGTAATTTCCCCGTGTACCACTGTTTCAGAAACTGCATTCTGCCACTTTGGCCAGTTCTCAATGTCCGTAAGAATCTTCCACACCGAGTCAATCGGGGCATTTATTTCAAGCTGGTTCCTTGACTTTACGGGAGCGTTATCATTAATTGGGATATTCATTTCAACTTAAATAAAATGTTCTTCATTGCTTTCCTTTTTATTGCCACTGCAGTCCTGGATCGTCGCTGGGATTATTTTTTGGGAATATTTTTTAATACTTCAAGGGTAAAATCCCAGAACTTTTGTACGGTTGCAATGTTCACTTTTTCGTCGGGGGAATGCGGGTAACGAATGGTCGGCCCGAAAGAGATCATGTCCCAGTGGGGATAAGTGCCACCCAGGATACCACATTCCAACCCGGCGTGAATGGCTTTTATTTCAGGTATTTTCCCGAATTTATCGTGATATACTTTCTGCATGGTTTTCAGGATGGGCGATTCCATGTTAGGTTTCCATCCAGGATAAGCGCCGGTAAATTCAACCTTTGCTCCGGCCAGCACAAAAGCCGATTCGATGCAGGAAGCCAGGCAGGCTTTGGCGGTATCAACCGAGCTGCGCATCAGGCAGGCAATCCGTATGGTTTTTGTGGCTGCATCTGATTTTACAATGGCCAGGTTGTTTGATGTTTCAACTAATCCCGGCATACTGTCGCTCATGCGGATTACCCCGTTCGGGCAGGCCATGATGGAGTGAGTCAGGTTCACCTGTGTTTTTTCATCGATGACTACGGGAGACAGCTCTGCTTCAATCAATTCAATTTTCAGGTCCGGTTCGGTGGCCGAAAGTTCGGCTTTGATAATACCGGCCAATTCGGCAATCAATGCTTTCAACGCGTTGGCTTTCCCGGAGGCAACCGTGATCAGGCCAAATGCTTCGCGGGGGATGGCATTGCGCAGGCTGCCACCTTCAATGGAAGCCAACCGTACGGTACAGGTTTTATATGCTTCTTTCAGGATACGGAAAAACGTTTTGTTGGCATTTCCGCGCCCCAGGATGATATCCATTCCCGAATGGCCGCCTTTCATGCCGGTAATATTTAGTTTGAAAGCAACCGAACCTGCCGGCACACTTTCTTCCGAATAACTGAATCCGGCGCTGGCATCTTCTCCGCCGGCACAACCCACGTACAATTCGCCCTCATCTTCCGAGTCGGTGTTCAGTAAAATGTCGCCTTTCAAAACGCCGGGTTTCAACCCTTCGGCGCCATCCATGCCGGTTTCTTCCGTAGCGGTAAACAAGGCTTCGATAGGTCCGTGCGGGATGTCGTTCGATACCAGGATGGTCAGCGCAGTGGCTACGCCGATACCGTTGTCGGCGCCCAGTGTGGTACCGTTGGCAGTTACCCATTCGCCGTCGATATGCGCTTCGATGGGGTCGTTCACAAAATCGTGTACCTTGTCGCTGTTTTTCTGCGGGACCATGTCGAGGTGCCCCTGCAGGATCACCCCTTTGCGGTCTTCCATGCCCGGGGTGGCCGGCTTGCGGATGATGATGTTCCCTGCTTCGTCTTTCAGGGTTTCCAGCCCTAATTTTTTTCCGAAATTGAAAACGTATTCCTGGATGCGTGCCTCATGGTTCGACGGGCGCGGTATCTGCGTTAACTGATAAAAATTTTCCCAAAGCGCCCGGGGTTCGAGGGTTCGTATGTCTTTGTTCATAGTTCGTTATTTTTTATTCGGAAGTTCCAGCCCGTAGCCTTTCTTCCGGTCGATATATTTCAATACAAATGCCAGCAGGATAGCCATTGCGCCAAAGCCGGCAAAAATCAGTTCGGGTACCGTATAATTATATTGTGCACCCTCAACCCCTTGTGCAATTTGTTCCGATACGCCGGGGTTCGATATGGTAATGGCCCAGCCAATTAATACCGGGACGAGCATCAGCCCGATGTTCTGTATCCAGAAAATACTTCCGTAAGCTGAGCCTAAATAACGGTCTTCAACAATCTTCGGGATGGATGGCCACATGGATGCAGGGACCAGTGAAAAAGCTGTTCCGAGGATTACAATGGTGCCGATTGCCATAGCTACGCTAAACGATTCGGCAGGAACGAGTGCGAACACTAAATGTGAGACCATCAGAAGGGCAGCACCATAAACCATCAGCGAAGCGCCTTTCCCTTTAAAGTCGAGGAACAAGCCAATGAACGGGGTCAGTACCATTGCTCCGATCGGGAAATAGGAAAAATAAGCGGCAGCCGTTTTTATATCGACATGGAGTTTGGAGGCCAGCATGTCGGTTGCAAATTTCTGGAACGGAAAAATGGCAGAGTAAAAAAGCACACACAACCCTGCAATGGCCAAAAATCCGGGATTGGTAAAGATTTTTACAATATCGCTCAGTTTAAATTCGTCTTCTGGCGAATGCTCGTTGGTAATGCCTAATTGTTTGTCGAGCTTACGGTCCATAAATGTGTAAGTGAGGAAAAGCAACAATCCGATGCACAAAAAGCCCAGTCCCCAAAGCACTGAATTGGATGCCCCGCCCCGTTCGGCAAAGATCGGGGTGAGCCGGAAAACTGCAAAAACCCCCAAACGGGCGGTTGCCATCTCAAGCCCCATGGCCAGGGCCATTTCTTTTCCTTTGAACCACTTGACGATGGTTTTCGAGACTGTAATGCCGGCCATTTCGACACCCACCCCAAAGATGGCAAAACCTACAAAGGCAAGTTTGGCCGAAGCCGGGACGCTTATCCAGAAGGAGTTCAGCCAGTTGGCCAGACCGGTGCCCAAGAACCCTTCGGTGAGGGCATAATATTTTAACCCGGCGCCAAAGACCATTGCAAGGCCCGAAGTAACTAAAGTGAAGCGAATTCCCATTTTGTCGAGGATAATGCCCGACAGGATCAGGAAAAAGGCAAAAACATTGAGAAAAAATTCAGAACCGCCCAGCATTCCGAAAACTTCAGGTGTCCATTTGTAATCTATTTCCATTATTTTCTGGAGCGGGGCCACTACATCGACAAAAAAGTATGCAAAAAACATGGTCATGGAAATAAGTGCCAGTGCGATCCATCTTGCGGTTTTCGAGTCGTGAAGCGTTTTTTTGAGGTCTTGCATCGTATTTTAGTTTAAATTTATTTTATGGGTGCAACCGATTTTACAGCGCCGGTTTCCGGATGGAATTCAATCCGGAAATTGCCGTTCAGGAAATTTTCAGGAAGCGGGGCAACCGTTCCAAACTGTGCAACCGTAAGGCGGGACGCTGCCAGTACATTCACCCCGTCCGACAGGCTGACTGCGGCTTTCCCAGGCATGCGGTAATACACTTTGCTTTGTCCCTCTGTAGGGTTTTTGGGTTCTAATTGTTTCTTTTGCTGACTTTCCAAAGAGGCTTCTTTGGAAATGTCGATAATTACCGGTTTACCGGTCAGGTCGGTTTTAGGCAGAATGCCCTTTTCGTCCGAAAAACGGAAAATAACTTCCCCTTTTACATCATTGTCGCCAGGTATAAAGTCGAATGAATACTGGTATGTTTTTTTTACCTGTTTGCCGATAAACAAAGCGAGTTGTTCCTGCTCTAAATCGCCCAACTCTTTGGCCATCACTTCAAATGCTTTTCCGTCGGGGAGAGGTTCGTCATCGGCATTGGTAAACAGGCGGAAACGCGAATTACGCAGGTTGAATATGGTTTCAGCGGCTTCGGCAGCTTTTTCTTCCGTTGATTTTGGCGCCAACCGGTATTTGTCGGCATCGGTAGTTTTTGCAAACATGCCCCACATCGATAAATCGGTAAATGGGAAATCGGAAACCAGTTGTTCGCTTATGAAATTGCTTACCGGGATATTTTCACTTTTTATCTCTGTTCCGCTGTTAATTCCGGAAATAATTCCGTCGCAGGAGAGGTTTAGAAGGGATGCGTTCGGCCCGGTAGCTTTGTATACCTGCGAAGGGTCGGGTTCCGAAAACGTTTCTAATCCGATGTGTTTTATTGTCCATTTTTCAATATTGGAGGGAGGTACATTATCAATTCCGATATATTTTTTTGCATATTGGGCAAACGGCCCGGCAATACGTATTTCTTTTTCTGCTGTTACCTGTATCCTGATCCCGGTGCGCGGAAGGCTGTAAGCAATGCCTTCAGGATACACGGTCGTCACAACCGCGTCGGCTCCCGATTTCTTTCTGTCGTCTCTGGATTGTGCAAATAGGGATGCTGAAAACAGCACCATCACGAACATTGTTGTTAAGCGTTTCATGTTTCTAAGTTTTAGATTAGAAGTCAAAAATACAGATTATCCATTCAAAACGGAAAGCCTGTTTTATTAATTCGCCGAATTCAATTCCCGGAAACCCACTAACCGGTCGTACCGGTCTCCCATTCCGCGGAAATACACAAACACTTGATAGTCATTTTCGGTTTCATAAAAACTGCCTTCGATGTTGGTGGCATCGGCAATAGTTGATCCTGCCGGCACATACACATACTGGTAATTGTAATAGCCCTGTTTGAGCAGAAGGGTCAGTTCGTAAGCAGCTGTCTGCGGGTTCCAGGTCATTTCGTTGCTTTTATTGGCATTCCAGTCGGTAAGCGAACCAATCACGTTTACGCTCCCACCTACTAACGGTACCGGTAACGGAAGTGTAAAATGTACAAAGGTGTAATCGCATTCGGTATCGAAATCCTGCACCCGGTCCTGGCTCTCCACTACATAATTGCCGTTCATTTCCCTGTATGAGAAAAATTTCCTGTTGCTTCTCAACTCGTCGGTCAGCAGGGTGGCATGATAATACGGACGGTGAAATTTTATTGATGCTACATTTTCTCCCGGGAAACGGTTGGTGCGGATGTCGAAATACCGGAACTCGTTACCTGCCGGAAATACATTCTCTTTGTTGTAGTCGTAACTCAAAACCCGGTCGCGGATGAACAGCGGCTTCAGGTTGCGGATGGCGTTATCCTGGCGCCGATTTTGCGAGACCACCACTTTTATTTCTTCGTGCGGGTTTTGTACCCGGAGGCTACCGGTGTAAACGTCAAAATCAACTTCATGGTTGCTTCCTTTAAAGGGATCGAAAGTGGCCCGTTTTACACGTCCTTCAATCCGGACAAGCGGTTCCAGTATGTGAAACCGTTTCACCAGTACCAGTTTCTCCCTGTCGTGGCCTTCAAAAACCGCCACCACATAATTTCCCGAGTATTTTAGTTTAACATCTTCATTGGGGATTTCCAGCCGGTAATTGACATAGGCAACCGTGGTGTTCATCGAAAAGGCATAGTCCTTCACCGGGTTGTCGGGGAAGCCTTCGAGGTATTCGTTTTGCATGAGAAACGATTCGTTCCAGTTGGCATCGCAATGGATGATAGTGTATGAATAGTTTTTCAATTTTGCCGATAAATCGTCAAATTTCAGCACCAACGGGGCATCGCCGTTCAATTCCATCACCGGGTTCGATAATTCGCTTCCGTCGGGGTACAGTTGCACGCTTTTAATTTCTTCTTTATAAACTGAATTCTGATAATAATAGCGGTCTTCGTCCTTTTCGCCGGCAAAAGAAATTAACGAAATAATAACGTAGAGAAAAGATGAAAAAAATATCTTATATACTTTCATACGTAAATAATTTCTATTAAATGAGCCTTTAAAGCCCATATGTTGTTTAAAATCAATAATTTTTAGAACTACAGACAAAAGAAAAGAAAGCACTTGTCTTTAAAGCAAATGCACGGTT
>JAVEYG010000068.1:0-12879 GCA_034003625.1 Prolixibacteraceae bacterium
TCGATCATCAGGAAACCTGGCCTGAAAATCAAAAATCGTTAGGCTTTGAAATTGTTGCTCCATACTCTAATTATTGAATGGCCTGAATCTACTCATTTTTACATTATTGACAAAATGCCTAATTCAAAAAAATAAAAAGCAGGGAAAAATCATTGAATTGGATAATATGCCGGGTATGCTGCTTCATGCCTGAAAATTAGCAAACATTTGATAAATTTTCAGGAAGAATGGGACGAAGCGTAAAATACTTTTCTGTGGTTCGGAAAAACCAAATTTGTGCAGTTAAATATTTACTCTGGGTTCAGATGCCATTTGTATGTTTCAATTGCCCGGGCACGTGCAAAATCATGATCGACCAGAGGTTTCGGATATTTTGCAGTTTTGTACTCCGGAACCCATTTCCGTATATATTCTTTTGCAGAATCGAACTTCTTGCTTTGAAGTGCCGGATTGAACACCCGGAAATACGGAACAGCATCGCAACCGCAGCCTGCGGCCCATTGCCATCCGCCAGTGTTGGCAGCCAGATCGTAATCCATCAGTTTTTCAGCAAAATACGCTTCGCCCCAGCGCCAATCCACAAGAAGGTGTTTGGTCAGGAAACTGGCAACCACCATCCGTGCGCGGTTGTGCATGTACCCGGTTTCATTTAATTCCCGCATTCCGGCATCTACCAATGGGTAACCGGTTTCGCCACGGCACCACCGATCGAACTCGGGTTCATTGTTCCGCCATACAATACGGTCATATTCCGGCTTAAAACTATGCTTTTCTATTTTCGGGAAATGCCAAAGAATGTCCATGTAAAAGTTACGCCAGATCAATTCGTTCAGAAATACTTCTGAAAAAAGAAGGGCTTTTCGGGTAACTTCCCGGATATTCACTGTTCCGAACCGCAGGTGTACGCTTAACCGGCTCGTCCCGTTTTCAGCCGGGAAATCGCGGATCCGGGCATAATCCGTTAGCTTTTTTTCGGAAATATCAAACATGGGAACATTGTACTTCACTTTTCGGAACCCCATTTCTTCAAGGGTGGGAAAAGTAAAAATTTCGGTTTTCAATAAATTATAGAGCAGTTTTTCAGAAGTGAACCGGCTCAATACAGTATCTGTCAAAACAGTTTTCCACCGGCGCGAATAAGGCGTAAAAATGGTATATGGACGACCATCGTCTTTTGTAATATCGTTGTGGTCAAAAATCACCTGATCTTTAAAATCAAAAAAATGGATTCCCTTTCTTTCAAGCAATTCTTTCACGCTTTGGTCACGTTCCCGGGCTACCGGTTCATAATCGCGATTGGCAAACACCGCATGAACCCGATATTCCAGGCCGAGCTTCTCAAAAACTTCTGTTGGCTTGCCAAATAAAATGTTCAGTGAACTCCCATATCGTTCAAAAATTTCTTTCAGTTTCATAATCTGGTCATAAATAAACGAAATGCGAGGATCAGCCGAACTTAACCGACGGAGAATCCCGGTATCGAAAATAAACAGGGGCAATACGGGCAAACCTGCATTCAGCGCATGGAACAGCCCTGCGTTGTCCTCTATCCTCAGATCGCGGCGAAACCAAAAAATATTAACCTTCTCTTTTTCCATCCTTCCAATAACGGGCATAATTCTATCTGCCCGGAATTATTTTTTTTATCAATTACTTTTTCAACTCCACGATCCTGAATTCCGTCCTGCGGTTGACTGCCCGGCCTGCTTCCGTATCATTGGATTCAAGGGGTTGCGAGAAACCATACCCATGAGAGGAAAGACGATTTTCGCCAATGCCCGACCGGATCAGAAAACGACAAACCGATTCAGCCCGGCGGGCTGATAATTCAAGGTTGAATTGCTCTCCGCCCACGTTATCAGTATGTCCGCCAATTTCAATATGCAGTGAAGGATTCCGATTCAGGAAATCAACCAATTTATTTAACTCGATCCGTGATTCGGGCAATAACTGAGACGATCCGGTATCGAAAAAGATATTCCGCAAAACAGTAACTGAACCAGGAGCAACCGGGCTCAGGCGAATCTCAGATAAAAATGGCTCAACGGCTGATTTTATATCGTTCAGCCTGAAATGCTCCGAAAAAAACAGATATCCCGGTGCTGAAATGTTCATCATATAATTTCGTCCAAGCGGAATACCTGTTAAAAACTCCCCTTCCTCATTGCTGTTCATATAAACTGCTTTTCCCGCATCTTCAAGGTCAATCATTTCTACTGATGCGACCACCGGGCCGCCATTCGCTGCATCCACCACCCGTCCCTGCACGTATGTTACCGGGACAGGACGTATCTTCCCAGGCATCTTAAACGAAAAAATATCCATACCGTTTCCGTCTTTGTCCGAAGAATAATATGCTGTTTGACCACTTGCATCAACTACCAATCCCTGTTCATCGTGCCATGAATTAACCGGATATCCCAAATTAACAGGTCGAGACCAGGAAGAATCTGCTTTCAATTTTGAATAGAACAGGTCGTTCCCTCCCATTCCCTGCCAGTAATCACTGGCAAAATATAAGGTTTGTCCGTCGGGATGGATAAAAGGCGACATCTCATTGCCAGAGGTATTGATCGAATCGCCTAAGTTTTCGGCCCTGCCCCAGTGGGGAATTTCTCCCTCGAAACCAATCAGGCGGCACCGCCATATATCCATTCCTCCTTTTCCCCCGTTACGGTTGCTTACAAAGTACAGGTATCCATTGTTTGCCGAAACCGATGGTTGTGAATCCCAACCGGATGAATTAACCGGTTTTCCCGCATTCCGGGGCGACAACCACTCCTTACCTGTTTTTTGTGAAAAATAGATATCACATCCCCCCCATGTATCCCGATGAGAACAAGCTGTAAAAAAAAGCAAACCCGCATCCTGTGAGATGGCTTGGGCCCCTTCGTTCTCCGGGGTATTTACCGATGAAATCGGTTCCGCTTCCCCCCACTGTCCGTTGGTAAATTCAGAAATAAAAAAATCTTCCTGATAAAATCTCCTTCCCGACAGGCTATCGGTAAACGGAAGTAAACGAGTAAATACCAATGTTTTGCCATCAATAGACAAAGATGGCCAGTATTCATCGGAAGCAGTGTTTATTGTGCTACCGATGCCGACAGGCTGAAAATCGTAAGCCTGACCGATTTGCTTCAGCGCAAAGTCGCAATTCTCAATTTCTTTTCGCGACTTTCCTACCAGGATTTGTTGATTACCTGCAATTTCAATAAAACGGAGATACGCCCGCTTTGCTTTTGCATATTCCCCGCTATTTTTCAACGCAATGCCAAGCATATAGTATACTTTGGGATATTTCAGCGAATCTATTTCCAGCACTCGTTCCAAACAAGCTGTTTCAGCGGCAAATTGTCCTGTTTCATGCAGGATATCGGCCTTCAGCAAATATGCTTCCTGGAAAAGCCCATGTTTTTCAATCAGTGTATTAATTTTTTCCAATGCAGCCAAATAGCTTTTGTTGATGTATAACTGGCGGGCTTCCTCAAATGGTTTAACCAGCTTTCGGGGATATTGTGACAAATCCTGAGAAAGGACATTCGGCAAAGAAAACAAAAAAATTATGGTAATAAAATATTTCGACACTCCTGTATTTTTTCCAGAAAAAACGTATAACCAAGCCGATAAATTATCCGTTATAATGTTTGATTTCAACATACAGAAAAATAAATAACCTCAACTAAAAACTACAAAAAAGGCAACAAAAAAAGTGTTTTTCAGCTATTGGAATTTATACATTTTTTTTTCTATTATTACTGAATCAATAAATTAATTATTAAATCATATTTAAATTGTTATTTTTCAAACAAATAGCTCTGTAAAAATGAAAACCAGCAAGAATTCAGGCAAGCATTCCAAAGGATCTAAAGGCCAACGGTTTGATGACGATTTCCCGGCCAGTAAGGGTGTAAAGAAAGATCGGAACGAAAAAAGAAGATTGTCAATTTATGATGATTTTGAAGATGAGAACCAAGGGTTTGAAGACTTGGATTTTAACTCAGCAGATAACCCGTACGACGATTAAGCAACGTGATATATGTGAAAACACATTTTTAAAAACTGACTGGCACAAGAGTTGAGTCCCGACAAAAAAAAAGGCCGTCTGAATTGAATTTCAGGCGGCCCTTTTTTAATATGTTATTTGTAAACTGTCTAACTCCTTAATGGAAACAGTTGGTAGTTGTTCATTTCTTTTCATTTTTTGAACAACCAATTCACCAACCCGAAGGGCCTCTGTTTCCGAACCAAACGGCAAATTTCCCTGAACAGCGGGAATCACTGATTGCCTGATTCTTGTTTTCCCTTCAATCTTTATTTCATAACCCCAGCCGTTGCTGGTCTTAAATGTTTCAACCGTCAGTTCCGGTACTGGATACCTTCGAGTGGAAACCTTTTTTGTTTTACGGCACTGGCACGAAAATAATGTTGTACTAACTATACAAAGAACGATAATCAGCTTATGCGATCGGTTCATTAGTTCAGATCGATTCTTTCTGCATCCGGGTCAAACCGCACCAAATCGTATAACGGGGTATTGGTGCTTCTACCGGTCACAACATAACCATAATTACCGAGTGAAAAACCAACTGCTTCAGAACGTGAAGTTCTTTCAAAACTGGTTTTTTCTTTCCATAAATCACTGGTCGGATCATATTCCCAAACGGTATTGTTTGCTGAAGTGCTGCTGCCTGTTGCAATATAGCCTTTCCCTTTAATGGTAAAAGCAACAGCACCGGTACGCACTAACGATGTATATTCGTCATCGTAAGTTTCATTCGGGTTGCTGTCGATAATATCTCTCAGTTTTTCCCATTCTTTATTAGCTGAATCGAATACATACATGGTGCGCAGGTATTCTTTGTTTTCCGTTCCGGTTACCAGATAAGCCTTTGTATCAATAACGAAAGCAACAGAATTATTGATCGGGTCGCCGATCGATCCCACTTTTACCCATGAATCGGAAGAAGGAGAATATTCATAAAAATCTGATTTGTCGGTATTGCCATCGTAACCTGTACCTACATAACCTTTATCGTTAATTGAGAAGGCTACAGCACTACGGCGTGCACCGCCAGGAAAACTTGCAACATTGCTCCAATTGCCAGTGGAAGGATTGTAACACCAAAAGTCACTCAGATTGTCCCCGGTTGATGATATACCTGTTCCGAGATAGCCTTTGCCTCCGGCGCTAAACGCAACTGCGGCGCTCCGGCTTCCGGCACCTGCAGGCATTAATGCTTTTTGCTCCCAATATTTTGAATTGTATACCCATAAATCGTTGGTCCTTTCTTTTAAATCGTCTTTGTAACCGGTTGCTACATAAGCATTATCCCCAATGACAAAACCTACTGCCTCGGAACGGGCCCCTCCTTCAAAAGCAAACATTTTTTCCCAGTCGCCAAGAAGTTCTTCTTCTTCGTCATCTTTGTTACACGACACAAAAAGCAAAGTCGATCCCATCAACAGAACCGATAATAGATAATAAATTTTTTTCAGACTCATAGAGTAAGGTATTTTTAATGATTATTTGTATTTTTCGCGCTGTTTATTGTACAAACCTATCAGACTGGAAGGTAGAAAAAAAGGAATTTAGACGAAAAATTAAAAAATACATACAAAAAGGCTATATTTATCGACAACGCATGAAACACAATGACGAAATGGTGATTTTTTTCGTTAAAAAGTTTTAAAAACTAAAGAATCACACTTTACATCTATATTCTTGAAGTTTTAGTATATATTTCTTTTTACTGATGTTTTTCTTATATTCTTTTGAAGAATAGAATTTTAATAAAAGGATAGATTTTAATGCATAAAATATTCTCTGTAGCTCTGCTTTTGCTGACAATTATCTCGTGTAACGACAGCAATGATTTTGATTCAACTACAATTGGCGACGATTTTATCAAATCGGAAACAACCATCGCCATAATCGATACTTTTACAGTCAGGTTGTCTACATTTATTGACGATTCAATTGTCACATCCAACACTTCTGTTGGCCTTGTTGGCAATTATACGGATGAAGATCTTGGGATTGTCCGGGCCAAAAGTTTTTATCAATTAGGGATCAGTACTGGAACGTATTCTATGGACATTCGCGACAAGTTCGATTCGCTGACAATTACCATGAGGTATTCCGGTGTTTCCTTTGGGGACACAACTAAATTGCAGAAAATAAATGTATACCGGCTGACACAGGAACTCAAGGCGCGCAGCGATGGTTCATTATACAATATATCTTCAGTGCCACACGAAGCTGAACCTATTGGATCGATTACGATAAAACCCCAACCCAAGAATGACAAAAATCTTATTATCAGGCTAAATGATGCCTGGGGGCAAGAGTTATTTGATTCGATTCAAAATAAATCAGGAACGATACTGACCGAAGAAAAATTTCTTCAGTATTTGCCTGGTCTTGCCATCGGTTCTGAAACAGATGATGGTTCCGTTCTTACTTTTAGCCTGGCCGATAGTTTGTTTTATATGACTGTACACGCCAGCCGGTTCGAATACGATCTTATTGAAACCGATTTTGTTTTCCCTATGATCAATGCAAACCTGCAATTCAACCAGATAAAAAGCGACCGGGCCGGCACAAACTCCGCGCTAATTGCCGACAGCAACCATAGTAAAGTTTATTCGGAACAAACCGCCAATCGCAGTTTCTCGCAAGGGGGGATCGGAATGTATACCCGTATTGAGTTTCCCGGTGTAGGTGGGGTACTTAAAATGGACCAGAAACGGTTTCTGATGAAAGCAGAACTGATTTTGAAACCTGTCTTCCGGAGTTACGAAGAGGTCCCGCTTCCCGATAACATTTATTTGTATGAGTCGAACCGTACAAATGAAGTGGTCGCCCCTCTTCTGAATTCAGATAATGAGCCACTTACTCCCAAGTTTGTATTAGATGATATTTATTATGAGGATACTTATTATATGTTTGATATTACAACATTTATTACTTCGGAGTTGAGCGACGGGCATTTTGATGTAGAACATGCCCTGTTGGTAAATATTCTCAAAAGCAAAATGGGAAGCAGCCTGGAACGGATTATCCTTTCCGATAGTTCAAAATCAAAATATAAACCGGTATTGAAACTTTATTATGTTTTCTATAACTAAACAAACGATGCGTCATAAAACTCTATTGCTAATTATATTTTCAATTTTTATTTGTTTTACAGGCTTTGGGCAGAATACCCGGTCGCCTTATTCAATTTTCGGCCCCGGAGAATTGCAATCCAAAAGTTTCGGAAGAGGCATGGCAATGGGAGGGATTGGCATCGGCGTTAATTCCGGTAGTTATATAAATATGGTTAACCCGGCATCCTATTCGGGTTTTGATAGTCTGAAGTTTGTATATGAAATGGGGTTTGAAGGAAAGTATTCACGCTTTAAATCGCAGGGGAACCGTCTAAACGACCATACTTTTAATTTTAAATACATAGCCTTCGGTTTCCGGGTGACCGATTGGTGGGCTACCAGTATCGGTATCTCCCCTTTCACAAATGTTGGGTATAGCATCACCACTTCGACCTACATTGATGGTTCACACGATAAGTTTTATTCATTGTATGAAGGAAGTGGCGGTATTAATTATGCCAGTTTAGGAAATGCTGTAAAACTGGGAAACTTTTCACTGGGAGTAAATTCCTCGTACCTCTTTGGCTCAATCACCCAGGATGAACTGATCACTCAGCCTAATAATATTATTTCTTCTTTCATTATGCAGCGTACCGATTATCTGCACAGCTTTTATTTCGACTATGGAGCCCAGTATTCTTTTAAAATGAAAGAGTGGAATTATACACTGGGGGCTATTTACAGCAACGAACAAAAATTGGTTTCCCGCCACCAGGTCAATATCATGGACGTAGATTACAGCGTCAAGTCGAGCAACGAATACAAGGCAACACATTTGCGGGTTCCCGAAAAATACGGTTTGGGTATCAGCATGAAAAAAGGCCCGCTTATACATATTGCAGGCGACTATGAATTTCAGAAATGGTCAGGTCTAAAATATCCGATACAAAAAGGTCCTTTTCTGGACACGCACCGTTTTGCTACAGGAGTGGAATCGAAGCCTTGGGGCGATATTATGACCCTCGACTGGTACAAAAAAATTGTATACCGTGTAGGGGCAAATTACCAGACTTCATTTTTGAAAATTAATGGAAAGCAGATCGACGAAACAGCAATCACTTTCGGGCTGGGCATACCGATAAAAAATACGGGAAGCCTTCTCAACTTTACAGTGGAAGCCGGGAAAAAAGGAACCGTCAGTAACCGTTTGGTTAAAGAGAATTACGTGCTTTTTCACATGAATTTTTCAATCAACGAAATTTGGTTCAGAAAGAGGATATTCTATTAGCAGCATTTAACTGATTTGCTGTCGGGACATTGATCCTACGGAGTTTTCAATATCAGGCAGCATCGAGAAATTTTACAATTTTTTGGGAACAATTCCGTTCTTTACTGAAAGATAAATTTCATTTGAACAATCGAATTCACAATAGGACGCAGTTGAAAACCATGTTTACATTAATCCTGTTGCTTGCTGCGCATATTTTGCATGCACAGGAATTGTGGCATTCGATTTACGGAACAGTTACCGACCAGCATACCGGCGAAAACCTCGCCGGGGCAATTATCCTGATCGAAAACGCAACGCATTCGGGAACAGTCACTAATTCATACGGATATTACTCGACACTCGTGCCAGAAGGGCAGTACAAACTACGTATCCAATTTATGGGTTACGATAGCAAAGAATTTTATGTAACCGTCCATGAAAATAAACTGGTCAACATCAGCCTGGCCGAAAAACCTGTTCAACTGGATAACATCACCATCCGGGGCGAGAAACCCGACCGGAATGTTTCTTCAATAGAAATGGGCAACGCCCGGCTCAGCCCCAAGCAAATTGAAAGTGTCCCGGTTTTGTTTGGCGAACCCGACATCCTGAAAACAATCCAGTTAATGCCGGGAGTAAAATCAGCAGGAGAAGGCAACTCGGGCTTTTTCGTGCGTGGAGGCGGTATCGACCAAAACCTGATATTGCTCGACGAAGCGCCCGTGTACAATGCGTCCCACCTTCTTGGTTTCTTTTCGGTTTTTAATTCTGAAGCCATCCGCGACGCAAATTTGATGAAAGGTTTGATCCCCGCCGAATACGGGTGCCGCGCTTCCTCGGTGTTGGATATTAAAATGAAAGAAGGCAACCTGAAAGATTACAGTATCAACGGAAGTATCGGCCTGATTTCGTCGAACCTGACACTGGAAGGGCCGATAAAAGAAGAAAAAAGTTCGTTTATGCTTAGTGGGCGGCGCACTTATGCCGACCTGTTCCTGAAACTTTCGGGCGACGAAGAATTAAAAAACACCACATTGTATTTTTACGACCTGAACCTGAAAACCAATTTCAGGTTGAACGAACGCAACCGATTGTACCTCTCGGGTTATTTCGGGCGCGATAATTTTGGGTTCAGCGACCGGTTCGGGTTTGATTGGGGGAGCAAAACCGGCACCATAAGGTGGAACCACTTTTTCAGTGAGAGGCTTTTTCTCAACTCTTCATTCATATACAGCGATTATTCGTATGACATTAAATTGTTAGGAACTTCAGATGTTACCATGCGTTCCGAAATACGCGACATAAACCTGAAAGAAGATTTTACCTTTTACAAAAATTCACGGAATACCCTGAAATTCGGGATCAACCTCATATATCACAATTTTGTTCCTGGAGAAATCATCCCAGGCAAGAACAGCGTTTACAATTCCCTGAAAATCAGTGACCGTAAAGCAGTTGAATCGGCAGCGTATTTTTCAGGGAACAGGGTGATAAACCAACGATTTCAATTTTACTACGGACTGAGAGTGGCCTTATTTACCAATACAGGGCCAGGTGATTTTTATGTACTCGATTCCGAAGGTGAAGTCCGCGATACTGTTACATACAGTAAATTCAAATTAGTAAAAACCCAGGGGGGCCCCGAACCCCGGCTGGGGTTCAACTACCGGCTCAACCGTTCGTCCTCAATAAAAGGATCGGCCACCCGAATTTATCAGTTTATCCACCTGCTCTCGAATTCAACCACTTCGACTCCTACTGATGTGTGGCTGCCCAGTAGTGACAACGTGAAACCACAAATAGCTGACCAGTTTTCGTTGGGACTGTTCAAAAATTTCGGTAAAAACCGGTACGAGAGTTCCTTAGAAGGATATTACAAACACCTGTACAACCAAATCGACTATAAAAACGGAGCCGACCTGATTTTTAATTCAACCGTTGAATCGGAATTGGTATTTGGAAAAGGATGGTCGTACGGGGCTGAATTTCTGCTGAAAAAAAATTATGGCAGGCTCAATGGATGGATTGCTTATACCTGGTCGAAAACCATGCGGCAGTTTGACGACATAAACAACGGGCGCCCCTTCCCTGTCCGCCACGATCGCACACACGACTTGTCGGTGGTAGGTATGTACAAACTATCGGAAAAGGTAACCATTTCGGCAAACTGGGTGTACAGTACCGGCGATGCAGTTACCTTTCCCAGCGGGCGTTACGAAATTGACGGACAGGTAGTCGGGTATTACACCGAGAGAAACGGTTACCGGATGCCGGCTACTCACCGTCTCGACCTGGGAGTGACCTGTATTCGGAAAAAAACACAGAAATTTGAATCGGCATGGAATTTCTCAGTGTATAATGCGTATGCACATGAGAATCCGTATTACATTTATTTTCAGGAAGCAGAAGATCGGCCTGGCACACAGGAAGCTGTTCAGGTATCGTTATTCAAGATCATTCCTTCGGTGAGTTATAAATTTAAATTCTGAATCCGGAAATGGAACAAAAGTTTATCGGCATAATGGCCATCGCCCTATCGTTTGCCGCCTGCGAACAGGTTGTCGATATCAATCTGAACGAAACCAACCCAAAAATTGTTATTGAAGCCAATATACACAACAATAATGACGACTGCATAGTAACAATTACCCGTACCGGGAATTATTTTTTTCCATACACTCCGGAAAAAGTTAGCAATGCTGTTATTTCGCTCACCAATCCGTTTTTTCAATATTCGTTTTCAGAAATTGAGGGCGGGGTTTACCGTATCAACAAAATTGACAGGCTCATGCCCACATCCTATACTCTTTCGGTAAAAGCCAGCGGAGAATTGTACGAGGCAGTTTCTGTAATGCCCGCTTCTGTCAGGATCAATTACCTGAATTACGAATACGTGGAAAAAACATATTTTCAGGACGCCGGATACCGTGTAAATTATGGACTTGCAGACCCTAAAAATGAGGAGAATTATTACCGGGTAAGATACTTTGTGAACGGAAAATTGCAAAATGACGGCAACGATTACTACCTGATAAACGATGAACTGTTTAACGGCAAATCGGTACAGATGCAACTCTACGGGAAACGATTTGATAAGGGCGACACAGTTGCCGTAGAACTAATGTCGATCGACAAAAATACCTACGGGTATTTCAACACATTCCTTGAGATAATTTCCCGGAGCTCAATAGAATCGGCGGCCCCGGCCAACCCCAAAAGTAACTTATCAAATGGTGCATTAGGATATTTCTCGGCTTATTCTTCCGATACGAAACAGATCATTATTGGCGGAGATTAAAGCATCAGCCGCTTGTTTTCCATCTCGCTGATAAAAATATCCTTGTAACTTTCACCAATCGGTATGTAATTTTTTCCGATCACCACCTGTGTTTTATTGATTACCTTGATGTGGTTCAACGAAATGATAAACGACTTGTGTACCCTTGCAAAACGGTCAGCTGGAAGGTTTTCCTGCATCCGTTTCAACGAATTCAGGGTGATGATTGGTTTTTCCGAGCCCACGGTAAAAATTTTGATATAATCCTTCAGCCCTTCCACGTATAAAATATCGTTCAGGTTAATCTTGATAGTCTTGTAATCTGCCTTTACTAATATAAATTCCGAAGCAGCGCTGGGTTCCTTGGTTTTTCCGGCGGTTTTCAGTTTCAGGCTTTTCAACGAGTAATATTCATACGCTTTATTTGTAGCCTTCAGGAAACGGTCGAAAGAGATCGGCTTTAGCAGGTAATCCATCGCGTTCAGGTTAAATGCCTCCAGGGCATATTCCTTAAAAACAGTAGTAAAAATAATCATGGGCTTATCGTCAAGGCTCCGGATAAAATCGATGCCCGAAATGCCCGGAAGTTGGGTGTCCAGAAAAATAATGTCGATTTTGTGGTTGTGCAGCACATCGTACGCATCGAATGCCGTCGAGCATTTGTCGATCAGTGTGAGGTAGGGTACATGTTCGATGTAGTCGGCAATAATATTTTGAGCCATCGGATCGTCGTCGAGAATAATGCAATTCATGGTTAAGCCTGGATTTTTATTTAAACTGCCCGTTTTCAATTCTGATATCTGACGTCGCCGGGGAGACATATAAGGCCGTACATAACGATTCACCCTTGCCTCAAATCCTCCGTTCAATCCATTTTTGCTATCGGACTGCCGGTAATCAAAAAAACTTCCGGACGTGCAAAGTAACCCATTTTTTTCCAAAACGATAATTTTTTAGTTTTTAAAAATATAACCAGCGAAAGATAGTTCCTTCTCTTCGGATGGCTTTCAAATAAATCTTATAAAAACATAAGATTTGTTAAGGGGGAAATTGGCTGCGTGGGATTGATAAAAAAAGAACTTGTAAAAGCAAAACGGCTGTTGCGTTAATTTGGTTTTTTGAATTAGGCATTTAAGCAATAAAATTTGTAAGGTAACGGATCCGCCTTGACCATCCTTCGTAGAAGGTTGTCAAAGATGCCATCCTTCATATTGCTTCGGTTGAAACGGTAACAGTATTCATC
>JAVEYG010000069.1:0-12745 GCA_034003625.1 Prolixibacteraceae bacterium
TATGCTATCAGATTAATCTGATGCAAAGCTAAAATTCAAGTCCGTTCGCTCTGATAATCGCTATAATTAGCTAAATTTCAAATATTTCAAAGAACATATTTAAATTTTAATGGGACAGCAATGAATCAACTTATAAAAACAAAAATATGAACCTGAAATTATCTCCCTTGACAGAAGAACAGCAAAATGCCCTCGACCAGTTGAACAAAGGGCTGAACGAAGCCCAGGCCTACTGGCTGGCAGGATTCTATCAGGGCCGCCTGCATGCCGGTTTTACAAACGGGCACGCGTTAAAGCCGGAGATCTTGACTTCCCGGGTTACCGGCCAGGAAACAAACAAATTAACTATCTTGTACGGCACACACACCGGGCACTCCCAATCCATTTCCAACCAGTTGCAGGCCAAAGCCGGCGCTGCAGGAATTCAGGCTGAAGTTTTCCCGATGGACGATTTCAAGACCAACCAACTCCCTTCGATTAAAAACCTGGCCGTTATTGTAAGCACCCACGGAGATGGCGAACCACCGTCAATGGCCGAAGATTTTTATTTGTTTATCGCCGGAAAGCGGGCGCCCAGGCTCCCTTCACTAAACTACTCGGTGTTTGCACTGGGCGACAAAAGTTACAGCCATTTCTGCCAAACCGGGATTGACATTGACCAGGCGCTGGCCAAAACCGGGGCAACCGAACTGCTGCCGGTAACTACCACCGACGTGGATTATGAAGAGGAAGCCGAACAATGGATCAACCGGATCACCGGGCTACTGGCTTCAGCGCCTTCGGCAGAAACAACAATCACCGAAGCGAAAGTTGTTGAAACCGCTGTTTCCTATTCCAAAAAGAACCCTTTCGCAGCGACCGTGCTCGACAAGGTAAAAATTACCGGACGCGATTCGGACAAGGAAGTGTACCATTTCGAGCTTTCGATAGAAGGTTCGGGGCTGACTTACGAGCCGGGCGACTCGTTGGGCGTGTATGCCAGTAATCCGCTGGAACTGGTGCAGCAGATCATCGAAAAAACAAAGCTGGATGCCGAAAGCAAAGTAAACACAGTTGCCGGAGAAAAAAGTTTTCGCGAAGCATTGGAGCATCACTTCGAGATTACCCGCCTGACACGCGACACCATTGAGAAATATGCCCGCGCATCCGGTCACGCGAAGTTGTTACGTGTTGCCGAAACCGAACCGCAGCCCGACGATCTGTTTTATGGTTATGATTTGCTTGACCTGTTGGAAGAATACCCACATTCGTGGAATGCCGAATCGTTGACCGCGGTATTGCGGACCCTGCCACCCCGCCTTTATTCCATTTCTTCCGCGCAGGAAGCTGTTGCCGATGAAGTGCACATTACCGTCAGCACGGTGCGTTACGAAAACAAAGGAAGGATACGGCTTGGAGCAGCATCGGGCTATTTGTCCGACCGCATTGAAATTGACGACAAGGTATCCGTTTTCATTGAGAAAAATCCTTCGTTTAAACTTCCCGAAGATGCACAAAAGCCGATCATCATGATCGGCGCCGGAACCGGGGTCGCCCCTTACCGCGCTTTTTTGCAGCGCCGCGAAGCGCTTCAGCAAAAAGGAAACAGTTGGCTTTTCTTCGGAGAACGGAGATTTCATTCCGATTTTCTGTACCAGGTAGAATGGCAAAAATTGCTTGCGAAAGGTTATCTCGAACGGTTAGATATTGCCTTTTCACGCGATAAGAAAGAAAAAGTGTACGTGCAACACCGCATCCTTGAAAACCAGGAGCGGCTGTTCCAATGGCTGCAGAACGGAGCCGTTCTATACCTGTGCGGCGATATGAAACACATGGCGAAAGACGTTCAGAATGCACTGCTCGAAGTCATCCGGGCACAAGGCGGAATGACGGAAGAAAAAGCGCAGGAATACCTAAAAAACCTGAAAAAGGAAAAACGTTTTCAGATAGATGTATATTGAAAAATTAAAAAAACAAAATAATAGCAAATTATGAGCGACACAATTGATTGGAGCGAATTATCGGGCGCTGAGAAACTGAAACACGACAGCAATTACCTGCGGGGCACGCTTGCACAAAGCCTGGCCAACCCGATTACTGCGGCAATTGCCGACAACGACACCCAACTTTCGAAGTTTCACGGGATGTACCAGCAACAAGACCGCGACCTGGAAAAGGAGCGCAAACGGCAAAAACTGGAACCGGCCTATTCCTTTCTCATCAGGATACGCCTTCCCGGCGGAAAAGTAAGCCCGGAACAGTGGCTGCAAATAGACGGGCTTGCCGATACCTATGCCAACCACACGCTGAAACTAACCACCCGGCAATCGTTCCAGTTGCATGGCGTATTGAAATGGAACCTGAAAACAACCATTCAAAAAATCAACGACGTGTTGTTGAACACCATTGCCACCTGTGGCGACGTAAACCGGAACGTGATGTGCCATGCCAACCCTTCCGAATCGGCTGCCCATCGGGAGATGGCCGGGCTTGCCCGGCAGGTTTCGGACCACCTGCTGCCCCAAACAACAGCCTATCACGAGATATGGCTCGACAAGCAACTCGTAGCCGGAGGCGAAAAAGATCATGAACCGATTTACGGAGACCGCTATCTGCCCCGTAAGTTTAAACTGGCGCTGGCGTTGCCTCCATATAACGATACCGATGTTTTCTCACAAGACCTGGCTTTTGTCGCCATTCAGGAAAAAGGAAAAATTACCGGATACGATGTACTGGTTGGCGGCGGGATGGGAAGCACTTTCGGCATGCCGGAGACCTATCCGAGGCTGGCCAGCGTGATCGGTTTCTGCCGCCCGGAACAGGTAATTGATGTGGCCGAGAAAGTGTTGCTGGTACAGCGTGACTATGGCGACCGCAAAGACCGCAAACACGCCCGGCTGAAATACACCATCGACGACCGGGGGATTGACTGGTTTAAAAACGAACTGAACCGTTACTTAGGATGGGAACTTGAACCGGAACGCGAATTTCAGTTCACACGGAATGGCGACCGGCTGGGCTGGATAAAAGGAGAAGACGGAAAATGGAACCTGACCCTTTTCGTGGAAGGCGGACGGGTACGCGACCAGGACGGGCTCATGTTGAAATCGGCCCTGCGTGAAATTGCAGGTTCAGTGGATTGCTATTTCATACTGACCGGCAACCAGAACCTTATCATTGCCAATATCGGGGAAGAAGGGAAAAAGAAAGTGAATGCACTGCTGAAAAAGCACGGCGCTTCCCCTTTCACTCTTTCAGGGCTCCGGCAGAATTCGATTGCCTGCGTGGCGCTGAATACCTGCGGACTGGCTTTTGCCGAAGCAGAACGTTATCTGCCCGATCTGGTCAGCAAGGTGGAAAACATTCTCGACCGGCTCAGTCTTCGCAAACAGGAAATCGTAATCCGTATGACCGGCTGCCCCAATGGTTGCGGGCGCCCTTATCTTGCAGAAATCGGGTTTATTGGGAAAGCACTTGGCAAGTATAATTTGTATCTCGGCGGAAATTTCGTTGGTACCCGCCTGAATACGCTGTACAAGGAAACTTTATCGGAAGAGGAAATCCTTCGCGAACTGGAACCCATTCTCACTGATTATGCCGAGAACAGATTGAAAGATGAATATTTCGGCGATTTTGTGATCCGGAAAGGATATGTGAAAGAAACGAAAGAAGGACGGGATTTCAGACATTGAGAAATCCCTTTTAATCTGTATGGTGAAAACAATCTCAATAACAGGATGTGGCTGGCTGGGGTTCCCGCTGGCGTTGAAACTGAAAGAAAAAGGGTTTGAGGTAAAAGGTTCTGTCACCTCACTTTCGAAGTCCGAAAAACTTCAGGAAGCCGGCATACGGCCCTACTGTTTGGTTATTCATCCTGAACAGGTGGAGTTGACTGACAAAAGTTTCTTTCAAACCGATCTGGTCATTATTGCCATCCCGCCCAAACGGGTGAACCAGGTTGAATTTATTTTCCCGCAACAAATCCGGTGTTTGATCGAATTGCTCGAAGCGTACAAGGTTCCGCGGGTATTGTTTATATCGTCGACTTCGGTGTACAACGAAACCAACGGGATTGTGCAGGAAAATGATGCTGTCGCGCCGGATAAACCTTCAGGAAAAGCCTTGCTTCTGGCAGAACAACTGCTCACCGGCAATCCGCATTTCCAGACAACTGTTTTGCGTTTTGGCGGGTTAATCGGCGCCGACCGGGATCCTGCCCGTTTTCTGAACCGGCCGAAAACAGTCGGCAACGGTGCAAAGCCGGTAAACCTGATCCATCGGGACGATTGCATCCGCATTATTGAGCGGATTATTGAAAAGGAAGCATGGGGCCACACCTTCAATGCCTGCTGTCCGGAACATCCTGCCCGGAAAGAGTTTTACGAAAAAGCATCGCAGCTATCGGGATTTCCGCTACCACATTTTGATGAGCAGCCCGATCGGTATAAAATTATTGACAGCAGTAAACTGATCAGAATATTGGATTACCGGTTCATTTTTAGTAGTCCGATGGAGTATTTAGAAAGTTTAACCAATGCTGAAAAGCAAGATGAGTAATTCCCATTTGATATCAATCACAGGAGCTGGACCGGGTGATCCGGATTTACTGACCCTAAAGGCGTTGCGACGTATTGAGCAAGCTGATGTTATTCTGTACGATGCCCTGCTTGGTACTGAAATTTTGAATCTGATCCGACCCGGAACAAAAAAGGTTTATGCCGGCAAACTGTACAACGATGGTCAATACCAGACTGAGCGGCAGGAATTGATCAATCAGCAATTAAAACAATTTGCACTGGAAGGCAAGCGGGTAGTCCGCCTGAAAGCCGGCGACCCGTTTATCTTCGGAAGAGGAGCCGAAGAAATCGAATTTTGCCTGAATGAAAAGCTGAACGTGGAAGTTATTCCCGGCATCACATCAGGGTTTGCGGCAGCAGCAAATTTTCATATCCCCGTCACCCTGCGTAAACTGAACAGCATGGCTTTGCTGTATACCGGACACCTTACAAACGGTACATTCACCGATGCTCCGGTCGTTGCCGATGTACTAAAAACCAATGCCCCGGTAATGGTTTATATGGGACTGAACAACCTTATCCGTCTTTCGGAAAAATTACTTGCACACGGTGTGCCGCCCGAAACTTCGGTACAAATAGCCAGTTGTGTGGGAAGTCAGGAACAAAAACTCTTCTCCTGCCAGCTTGGTAATATCAATAACTTTTTAAAGCATAATGAGCCCGCCATGCCTTCGGTGATCATTATGGGAACCCATACAAAACCATTGAATTCATTCGTATGATAGGAGTAACAGGAATAAGCCATCAGTCGGCGCCGGTAAATATTCGTGAGAAATTTTCACTGGATCAGCGGGAATGCGCCAAATTATCGGAAGCTATTCTACAGAACCCGAAGATCGATGAATTGCTCATTCTTTCGACCTGCAACCGCACCGAAATCTATTTCAAAACAAATGGGACCTGCCTTTCCGGTGCATCGAATGCCATCTTCACACAGCTTCGGGAACATGCCGGAGCGCCCGAAGAAAGCAAGCTTTTATTTTACCACTACCGGAACGAGGAAGCAGTACGGCATTTATTCCGGGTAATTTCCGGACTCGATTCGATTGTGCTGGGAGAATACCAGATCATTTCGCAAATAAAGGAAGCCTGCCGGCTTGCCCGCGAAAACAAATTGACCGGCAAATTTCTGAACCGCCTTTTCAATAAGGCGCTGGAAACCGGGAAAGCCGTTCGTACGAATACAGGGCTTGGCAAAGGCGCTTTTTCGGTCAGCTATGCCGCCGTTGAAAAGTGCAGCGCCCATTTTCCGAACCTTCAGGACAAAAATATTTTACTGATCGGGGCTGGCGAAACCGGCGAACTGGTTATTAAAAACCTGCAAAAGAAAGGATGCAAAAACATAGCCATTGCCAACCGGACTATCGAAAGATCGCAGGAACTGGCCAAACGCTACGAAGCAGAAGTTGTGCCGTTTCAGGAACTAAAAAACAAATTGGGAGAGGCTGAAATTATCGTCAGCTCGATCCTGTGCAAAGAGCCACTGCTCGATGCCAATGTACTGAAGCAACATATCCGGACAGATCATAACGTACTGATTATCGACCTCGGGGTCCCGCGAAATATCAATCCCGATGTTACAGAAATACCAGCCGTTTCACTTTTGAATGTTGACGATTTGAAAGAAGCGATTTCAGATAATATGCAGAAAAAGCAGGAATACATTTCCGCTGCCGAATCAATTATTGCTGAAAAGGTGACCGAATTTTCGGACTGGCTCAACGTACAAAACCTGGTTCCAGCTATTCAATCAATCGTTTCGGGTGTTCACCGGATCAATGCCGACGAAATTGCCCTGTTCAAAAATTTTCATTCCGAAGAAGAAATCATGAAAATTGAACAATACGGAAGGCACATCTGCGAAAAGATGATCCGTGCGATGGTCAAAAACCTGAAGGCCATTAGCAGGGATGGCGACCTGCAACAATATTCAACGATTATTCACCAGTTATTCAAACCCGGTTATGGACAGGAAAGTTATTAAAATAGGGACACGTGGCAGTAAACTGGCGCTCTGGCAGGCCAATGAGGTACAAAAGGCAATCCGGCAGGCGCTGCCCGAACTTCAGACCGAAATTGTTGTTATGAATACGCCGGGCGACCTGGATCAAACAGTTTCGCTGATGAAAATTGAGGATGCCGGTTTTTTTACGAAAGATATTGAAGATGCTTTGCTGCAAAACAAAATTGATATGGCCGTTCACAGCATGAAAGACATGCCTGTTGAGCTCCCGGCGGGACTGATCATTGGCGGGGCTCTCCCCCGAGGCGATGTCCGCGATGTGCTGATCACCCGCGACGGACGGAAATTTGCAGAGCTGACAGCCAAAGATAAAATCGGGACCTGCAGCCTGCGCCGGAAAGCCCAGCTATTGCACCTCAATCCACAACTACAGGTGGCCGACATTCGTGGAAATGTAGACGCACGCATTCAAAAAATGCTCGACGGTGATTATGATGCTTTAGTGATTGCTGCTGCCGGTGTGGAACGGCTCGGACTGGCACACCATATCAGCGAGTATTTTTCTCCTGTCGATGTTTGTCCGGCTCCATGCCAGGCCGCCATTGCTATTGAAATAGCCAAAGACAATACGTTTATCCGGGAAATCATTGATAAATTTTCGGACGATGAAACACTGAAGATCACAACTGCAGAACGGGATTTTCTGCGTTGTTTCGACGACGGAAGCCAGGCGCCCGCTGCCTGCTATTCAGAAAAAACAGGAGAGGAATGGCGGATTACCGGAATTATTTCATCGGTTGACGGAAGTTGGCTGATAAAAAAATCGATCAGCGGAAGTATTGAGCAGGCCCGGGAAAATGCAGTTGTTGTGGCACAACAATTACTGAATTCGGGAGGAAAAGAAATACTGGAACAGTCAAAAAATGAACGTTTAAAAGAACAAGACTATTCATTAACAGGCAAAATCATCATCACTACCCACTCACGTAAACCACACGATGAGTTTGGAGAATTTCTCCGGAAACAAGGAGCAACGGTGATTCCTATGCCCACTATCGAAATTTTACCGCTTGATTTTGAATTGACCGCCCCCCTCATTTCATACCAGTGGATTGTATTAACCAGCCCAAATGCTGCCCGCCCTTTATTCAGCCGGATAAAACCGGGGAAAACCAACCGGTTGGCAGCGTTGGGGCCGGGAACTGCAAAAGCGCTGGAAGAATTTGGCTACATTGCCGATTTCACCGGAAACGGAAATTCGGCAGTTGATTTTACCGACGAATGGATGCCCCACCTAAAACCCGGTGAACGAATTTTACTGGCGCTTGGCGAACTGGCGCCCGACACGCTTCAGCAAAAGTTAGCGGATAATTTTTTAGTTGACCGGGTGAATGTCTATCAAACAGTTTTGCCACAAAAAATTAATGAAGCCACTCTCGACCGGATAAAAAATGACCGGTACGATTTACTGACGGTGAGCAGTCCGTCGGCCATAAAAAATCTTTGTTTCCTGCTGAATGAAGAACTACCGGAACTACGAATCATCAGCATCGGGCAAACCAGCGCAACGGCCATCCGGAAGCTGGGAATGGAACCGTTGGCAACCGCTGCAAATTGCAGTTGCCTGTCGCTGGCTGAAACATGTATTAATTATCTGGAAAAACAAAATAACACCATATCGCTATGAGCTACCCGATTACACGCCTGAGACGGCTACGGAAAAATGCGATCATCCGAAGCATGGTTCGCGAAACGGAAGTAAACAAAGACGACCTGATCATGCCGTTTTTTGTAATTGCCGGGCAAAATATCAGAAACCCGATCCGCTCAATGCCGGGCAATTTTCAGTTGTCGGTCGATCAGTTGATACCGGAGGTCAAAGATTTGATTGACCGTACAGGAGTGAATAAAATCCTGCTATTCGGAATTCCGGAAAGCAAAGATGAACACGGGCATGTGGCCTGCCGTGAAGATGCGATTGTCCCGACGGCCATTCGTGCGCTTCGTAATGTTTTTTCCGATCTGCTCATTGTTGCTGATATTTGCAACTGTGAATATACCACGCACGGGCACTGCGGAACCATCGTCGACGGCGATGTGCACAACGACAGCACGCTGAAAACACTGGCCGCCCAGTCGGTGACACTGGCAAAAGCCGGGGCCGACATCATTGCCCCCAGCGACATGATGGACGGACGTGTGGCTGCCATCCGCCGGGCGCTCGACGAAAATGGTTTTGAGAATACGCCCATCATGGCCTATTCAGCAAAATATGCCTCGGGGTTTTACGGCCCGTTTCGCGATGCGGCTGGAAGCGCCCCGAAATTTGGCGACCGCAGTACCTATCAGATGGATCCTGCCAATTCGGATGAAGCCTTGCGCGAAGTGCGGGAGGACATCATGGAAGGCGCCGACATGGTGATGGTGAAACCTGCGCTCAGCTATCTCGATGTCATCCACCGGGTAAAATCAGAATTTAATATTCCGGTGGTGGCATACAATGTCAGCGGCGAATTTTCGATGGTAAAAGCAGCGGCAGCCAATGGCTGGATTGACGAGCAGCGGGTGATCCGGGAAATTCTCACCTCGATCAAACGCGCCGGGGCAGATGTAATTATTACCTACCACGCGAAGGAATTTATAAATTTATAGGTTATATCCGATGGAACACAATCAGAAACGGCTGTTTCATTCCCCTCCTTTGGAGGGGTTAGGGGAGGCTCATTGGCGTTCAAGCAGACAGGCATTTCCCGAAGCGCAGAAAGTTATCCCCGGCGGAGTAAATTCGCCGGTCAGGGCGTTTAAAAATGTGCAGGCCGATCCGCTTTTTATAAAGAAAGCAAAAGGCTCCAGAATATGGGACATCGACGACAACGAATACATTGATTTTGTTGCTTCCTGGGGTCCGTTGATTCTGGGACATGCACACGATGCAACCGTAGAAGCTATTCAGCAGGCGGCTTTACTTGGCACCAGTTACGGGGCGCCCACCTTGTATGAAACAGAAATGGCAAAACTGATTACCGAAATGGTACCCTCGGTTGAGAAGGTACGGATGGTCAATTCGGGA
This sequence comes from Prolixibacteraceae bacterium, assembly GCA_034003625.1. Lineage (GTDB taxonomy): Bacteria > Bacteroidota > Bacteroidia > Bacteroidales > Prolixibacteraceae > GWE2-42-39. The sequence goes on from JAVEYG010000069.1 coordinate 9,590, forward strand.
ACAGAGGCAACCATGAGCGCCATCCGGCTGGCGCGGGGTTATACAGGCCGGGAATTAGTTGTGAAATTTGCAGGTTGCTACCACGGCCATGCCGACAGTTTTTTAATAAAAGCTGGCTCAGGGGCTATTACACTGGGACTTCCCGACAGCCCCGGAGTTCCCAAAGGAGTTGCGCAAAGCACCTTAGTTGCCGGGTACAATGACCTCGAATCGGTGGAAAAGTTATTCCGTGAACACGGCGGACAAATTGCAGCGGTAATCATTGAGCCGGTAGCCGGAAACATGGGCGTTGTCCTCCCCTCTCCCGGTTTTCTTTCCGGCCTGAAAAAGCTGACCCGGCAATATGGTTCCCTGCTTATCTTCGACGAGGTGATCACCGGCTTTCGTCTCTCGTCTGGTGGTGCACAGCAATATTTTGGCATTGAGCCTGACCTCAGCACCTTTGGGAAAATTATTGGCGGCGGCCTGCCTGTTGGCGCTTATGGCGGACGCAGTGAAATAATGGATTTGCTGGCGCCTGATGGACCGGTTTATCAGGCCGGGACTTTATCGGGAAACCCGCTGGCTATGTCTGCAGGGATTGTCATGCTGAAAACGCTGAAAGATAATCCGGACATCTACCTAAAATTAGAAACCAAAGCTGCCAGACTGGAAAATGGACTTCGGGAAAACCTTGAAAAAGCAGGTATCCCCGGAGTGATCAACCGGATTGGCTCCATGATGACTTTGTTTTTTACGGAAGAAAAAACAGTAACCAGTTTCGAAAGCGCTATGAAATCGGACACCAACCGGTATGCAGCCTATTTCAGAAATATGCTGAAGAGCGGCATTTACCTCGGTCCTTCTCAGTTTGAATGTTTGTTCGTTTCCGATGCCCACACGGAAGAAGATATTTCAGCCGTAATTGAGGCCAGCGCGATGGCAATGCGGAATAGCTGACACCTGTTGTTTTTTGATTCTGGACTTATACGTTTTTCAGACAAAGGTTCAGACCTTTTCCTGAAAATATTTCCTTCCTTATTTGTTCTTCAAAATTTGATACCCAAGCGAAGTGGATATATATAATTCGTCGGATAAGGCTGCTTTGAAACCCCAATGTACACGTCCCATATTGAACTGAAGCGCTGCTCCATAGAGAAAGCGGTTTATGTTTCCTTCAATATCAACCAGGTTATTCAGTGTTGTTGTTTCGTATCCGCTCGCGCTCCCCTGATAGAAATCATTCGCGACATCAACATCAATACTGCCTTTGGTTTTTATAAAATATTCCGATTGGTTGGTTGAAGCAAAAAGTGACAAATCAATAAAACTCAATTTCTTGCTCAGCATTGCTTCAAAACCATAACTATTGAAGCCATAATCTACCCCGGTCAAATGGTTGGTTGCCTTCACATAATCGCCACCTCCCGTTTCAAATTCACCCAACAATCCATCTCCCACCTTCGATCCAAGGTTCATCATGCTGTATGCTGCCCCCAACGTCAAATGAAAATTATGTTTCGACATCCACGGAACCCAGTGAAAAACATCATGCCTGATTCCAAAGGAAGCCATCATGTCTTTGGTAATCTCAAAGTCACCGGTCAACCCCTTGCTTGATGCTTTCAATGCCCCGGGCAAAACACTGACCGAAACTTCGGTAGCATACCCCAATCCCAGGCTCACCACCGGCATAACCGAAGGGGAGACCCCAACGCCCAAACCAGCTCCGGGCAAAAGCGGCATCCCGAAGCCCAGCTTCTCACCTGTAAAAGGGTCGTAATAAGGATGCCGGGTTTCCTCATCAACAATCTGAAAAAACAAACTTCCTTCAGTGCCCTCTCCAAAAAGGGAAGGCTGGTTGCCAATCAGTTCAAAGTTATCGCTATAGTTATTTTGAATGGTTTTTGGAATACCAACAATTCCGGCGCCCAGGTTGACCGATAAGCTCAATTCCCATTGACCAAGTATTTTTCCGGAGGTCTGCAGGTTATTTAGCGTGGCTATTCCCTGTGGAGTGATCAGGTCGTGCAAATAACCATCGATGTACATCGATAAGTTCGACGGGATGGTTTGAATTTGTTCGGAAACATTGATCTGGGCATGCCCTTTCTGGGCAACTATAAAAAACGAAAACAACAAGGCTATCTGTATCTTTTTTATCATGGTATCAAATTATAAAATAAATGAATTAATTAGACAATATTGTTTTATCAACGATCATTACTTCGGAGATAACATCAAGGTCCCGGTCTTACCCTTAATGGTTCCTGTTATGGTCAGATTGTTCCAATCAGAATAAACAATCTCAAATTTTTCACTATGCCCCGGAAAATTAATTGAAAGGTAATCTTTGCTGCTATAAAAATCATAAGGATTTGACATATACACTGAATAACTCCCATTGATAGAATCTGCGCTTCCAAACAGATCGTTTTCAATAGAGGTCCGTTTCTCACCAAGATAAAGAACAAAAGCGTTGGTCTTTTTAAATCGCAATAAGTTGTCAGTATAATTGCTCCAATCCGGATCAGATGCCAGAGATTGCCCATTATCATCCTCAACAGATACCACTTCCCAAGTTTTGGCCGGTATCTTACCAACCGGGTTCTCATCCACCGAATTCAGCACCATATGCAAATGAGCCGGTGGAGTTATTAAAGCTATACCCGACTTAAACGTTTCATTATAATGTGTCGTAACTATTGGTATAAACCCTCCAGAAGAATGATCTTCATCTTCATAATAATGGAAATAATTCACTTTATAGTCTGACCAATTGGAATAAGCATTGTCCGATCTTGCATCCACAAAATAAGTACGAGTAGACTTATCAGGTTGAATTCCAATCCCTTCTTCTGAATAATCGACAGAAGCAACACCCTGACCTCTCAAAAAATCAGGTTCTGTTTTACTTATCCATAAATGGCTCGGCCATTCATATGTATAAGAAGGAGAACCGTCTGATTGGAAGTCATAATAAATCAAATTGCAAGAGGACAGGCCTAATACAAAGCCAAGAATTATGAGCAAATCCAGATTTTTTATTTGTCTTTTCATACGTAAATAATTTCTATTAAATGAGCCTTTAAAGCCCATATGTTGTTTAAAATCAATAATTTTTAGAACTACAGACAAAAGAAAAGAAAGCACTTGTCTTTAAAGCAAATGCACGGT
>JAVEYG010000070.1:0-12733 GCA_034003625.1 Prolixibacteraceae bacterium
GATAAAACTCACCTTCGGGACCTCTTTGAGAGAACTAAATTTCAAAATGTCAATGAACGTTTTAGGCTTAATGAGCCAAATTTGTTTAATATTAATAACGTCCCAATTTTAATGGGACACTAGTGATTTTTTCATATTTGTTTATTGTTATAATTTTAAATTAGAAGTCCACATTCACCCCAAAAACAAATGAGCGGGTTTTCGGATAGAAATTTCGGTCATCAATTCCGGGATAAAGTCCTCCCATGCTTATTTCAGGATCTATCCCTTTGTATTTTGTAAGAACAAATGCGTTATTTACCGTAGTGTATACTCTGAGTTTTTTAAGAAACGAGGAAGAAATCCTCGGGGCATACGACAGGGTAATGTTGTCCAAACGGATATAATCTCCTTTTTCGAGGTACCTGGTCGAAGTATAGTTGGACCTGACATTGTTGATCGGCTCATTTATTGCTTCTTTCGACAGGTTGTACCGGCCCGCTTCAGCTGGATAATTCAAATCGGCCCGGGTCGTGTTCAGGATATAATTTCCGGTTACGCCGCGGAATAAAAAGTCAAGGGTAAATTTTTTATACGTAATGATATTGCTCCATCCGCCAGTTGCTTTCGGCTGGGCATTTTCTTTGGTTATTTTACGGTCAAGGCTTGAGGGGTTTATCGATAACGACCCATCGGCCAACACGAACTGGGATATTCCGGATTCATTCTCGCCTGCATATTCCCAGAGGCAGAACTGCCCGATCGGGTACCCTTCCTGTATCCGGTGGGAATAATTGCCCGATTGGCCATGTTGCCCGACCCCATTTATGTCAATGTACTCTCTCTGAAAAATATCATTCGATAAGGATACCACCTCGTTTTTATTGAATGACATAACCAGAGATGAATTCCAAGAGAAATCGTTGGTTTGAACAGGTACTACATTCAAGGAAAACTCCCATCCTTTATTGTTCATTTCACCCACGTTGGCATTGATCCAATTTACATAGTATTTTTCTGCAGGTACTGTGTACTGCCAAACCATCCCTTCGGTAGTTTTATTATAATATTCCACCGTTCCGCTAATTCTTCCTTTGAGAAAGGCAAAGTCGAGTCCTATGTTCAGCATGTGGGTGCGTTCCCATGCCAGGTCCAGGTTTTCATTCTGGATGGGCGTTATACCGGTTACCCATTCCCCCTGCTTGTAAAAATAACCTCCGCCTCCCCATCTTACCAGACTGGAAAGAGGATCAAAGCCTGCTGAATTTCCGCTTGTTCCATAACCGGCGCGTATCTTCAGGTTGTCGAAAACATTCAGGTTCTTTATAAATGGTTCTTCCATAAGCCTCCATCCCACGGATGCCGAAGGGAAAGTTCCCCATCGCGCATTTTTACCGAAAGCGGATGAACCGTCGCGCCGTATGGTTGCCTGAAAGAGGTATTTATCCATCAGATCATAATTAAGACGCGCATATCCTGAAATCATTCGTATCGTAGCAATGGTTGTTGTCCCATAATCCGAAATATTGCCACTTCCCAGGCCAAGGTTATAATAAAGAACGTCGTCCGACACAAAATCAAAATTTGAACTCTGGAACCCGTCCCCTGAAACATCTTCCTGCCATGAATATCCGGCAAGGAGACTGATATTCTGGTTCTGTATTTTCTTCTTGTATGTCAGATAAGTCTCCAGCGCTTTACTTTGGCTTTCATAGGCATTCCGGCGGGCGTAACCATTGCTTCCCTGATCAATCCTGGATTCTTTTGAATAATAGACAGAACTTATGCTTTGTCCGTTATTGCCGGAAACATTCAGTGTATAATCCAGGCCTTCCATAATATTGAGGTCCGCACGGATATTTCCGAAAATGGACCTGTTTTTTGTTTGATACTCATGCTGTTCAATTAATGCAACCGGATTGTATGGACCATTGGATACCCTTTCGGCGTATGTACCATCTGCATTGCGTACCGCATACGTAGGCTGGAATATAAACATATTCCTTAAAACTGCTTCCAGATCAATAAGCCGGTCTGAATTATCAATTTTCCCGCCGATCTGGAACTGTAGTTTCAGTTTGTCATTGAAACCATACTGCTCAATGCTTCCCCTCATGTTTATGCGGTCGTAGCTTGTCCCCATAATAACCCCATCATTTTTATAATATTCAATGCTTGAGATATAGGTTGTTTTATTCGTCCCGCCACTGATGGATAAATTGTTTTTATGAGATATTCCGACCCGGGTCAGTTCATCCTGCCAGTTGGTATTAACCCCCATGTCGTCTTCCGGGTTTATGGACAATCCATTATCAGCCATGTATTTACGGTATTCCAAACCGGACATCATATCAATACTGTTGGAAACTGTTTCTACGCCCACATAAGAATTGTATGAAATGAGCTGCTTTCCTGATTCTCCTTTTTTTGTTGTGATGATGATAACCCCGTTGGCAGCGCGTGAACCATAAATTGCTGTTGCGGAAGCATCTTTGAGAACATCAATCGAAACAATGTCGTCCATTGCCGGCATAAGGGCATTTGGCATTCCATCAACAATATAGAAAGGCGTCCCTGACAATGTTAACGAGGATACACCTCGTAATGTTATGGAAGCGCTTCCATAAGGACTTCCATCCTTTGTAATATTCAATCCCGGAACTTTACCTTGCAAGGCAAGGACCGGGTCGCGGATGACCCCTTTGTTCAGCTCCTCCGCTGATACCGTGGTGATGGAACTGGTCAGGTCTTTTTTCAAAATAGAACCATACCCGATAGCTACCACTTCTTCAATACCGACGGCATCCTCTTCCATGCTTACCTGAAGGCTTGATTTTCCGGATACAGAAATTTCCTGTGTTTTCATCCCCACAAACGAAAACACCAGCGTGGCATCAGCCGGAACATTGGCAAGGGTGTACTTTCCATCAAAGTCGGTAATAGTTCCGGTAGTGGTCCCTTTCACCACCACGGAAACCCCGGGCAGTGGTTGTCCCGAGGAGTCGGTAACTTTACCGGAAACAGTCTTTTGCTGCCCGGCCGCCTGAATTGCAGCGCCCTTTGTGTTTTCAATGAGAATCAGGTTGTTCTTCATCATTTTAAACGAATAGGGCGTATTTCCGAAAACCTCTTTCAGGATTGCCTCCACTTCTATGTTTGATGCGTTTACCGATACTTTCCGCGACACATCAATTTCGTCGTTGTTGTAAAAAAACTTGTAGTCCGAATTGCTTTCGATACTTTGCAACAATTCGAGCAAAGTGGCATTATTCAACTGCAGGTTCATTTTCGAGTTCTGCGAATAGACCGATGCGCTAAGCTGAACGGTCAGTAACAAGGTCAATACAATAGTTAGTTTCATAGCTAACAAAATTTTTTTAACCTCCCGGCCCTTAAAAAAAGGCCGACAAATTCGATTTAATTTCATAAATTTGAATGCTTTTAAAGTTAAACTTCGGTTTAATTTTTCACAGGAATGGGACGTGTTGGCGCATGGCCCATTTCTCTTTTCGCAATGTTTAGTCCATAGATATTAGATTTTAGATTTTTACTTTGAATAAAGTGTAATCACGTTTCCATCAATTCGGTAGCCCAGATAAGGGGAATGCCCGAAATAGGCGATGGCTTCTAAAACGCTTTCCCGGTCAATGATCCCGGTGAAGCGCCGTTGTTTCACCTGTTCGTCGGCCAGCTCAATTTCCACATCGAACCAGCGTTCCAGTCGCTGTTCCATTTCGGCAAGCGACTCGTTCTGAAACACAAAACGCCCGTTTTTCCATTCGATGTCTGATGAAAGATCGGAAAGTTCGACGAGCCCCACCTTTCTATTTTCTTTATTATAAACTAACTTCTGGTTTGGTTTAATTACCATTTGCTGTGTTTCAGCAATGATCCTCAAGCTCCCTGTTACCAGGGTCGCAGAAACCTGTTCCTCATCGGGGTATGCTTTCAGGTTGAATTCTGTCCCCAATACTTCCACATCAATCCGGGATGTTTTTACACGAAATGGATTTTTACTGTCCTTGCTTACCGAAAAATACGCTTCTCCTTTTAAATAAGTTTGGCGCACTCCTTTTTTGAAGTTATTATCGAAGACTAATTGGCTGCCGGAATTCAGCCAAACCTGCGACCCGTCGGGCAAAATGATATTGGTACGGTCGCCATTTTCGCACGAAATAATCGTTTGGGCATCGTTCTCCGGATTTTCGCGGGAACCTATGTAATAGCTGAATGGCAGGGCGGCAGCCAGAATGAGAATGGCTGCATATTTCCAAACAGACGTTTGGCGTAATTTTGGTGGTTTCTGTTTCCCTTTTATCTGCCTCCTGAACTTCTCAAGCGCTTCTTCCAAACGATCGTTACCAGCCTCCCGGGTTACTCCCGAGGCCAGCCATATTTCCCTCAGATCATTGAAAAGTTTTTTGTTCCCGGGGGTTTCATTAATCCAGTTTTCAACAGTCTTCCGTTCATCATTACTGATCTTTTCTGAAAAAAAACGGATTATTAAGTGGTGAATTTCAGTCTCTGTATGCATCTTTCACGTTTTATACAATTCCATGATGCACCCAGGCTAAAAAACCCTGTATGGAAAATGATTTTTTTTAAATTAAATCTTTCAGGTACATTGCTAAAAGAAATGAAGGCAAATAATCTTTCAATGAAGAACGGAGAGAAAGGAGCGCTTTGGCAAGGTGCATTTCCACCGTTTTTACCGATATGCCCATTATTTCGGCAATTTCCCTGTTCCTTTTGTTTTCAAGCCGTCTCAGCCTGAATACTTTTTGCTGTTGTGGCGGCAACTGGTTGACAGCTCCTTCTATTTTATCCGAAATTTCTTCCATTAAAAGGCTTTGTTCCGGCAAACCGGACAAAGAATCCTCAAAAGCAATGTTTTCATGTGACTGGTCATGAAAATAATCTTCAATCTTTTCCTCATTTTTCAGTTTCCGCAAAAAATGCAGCGAGTTGTTGCAAACCGCCTGGAACAAATACGATTTTACCGATGTATGGATTTCCAGCGTTTGGTGTTTCTCCCACATCCTGAAAAACGTATCAGACACAATTTCTTCGGCAATATCGGCGCGCCCCACATATCTTCTCGAATAGGCACACAACGAAATATAATACTGGCGAAACAGGGCTATAAACGTTTCTTCGTCTCCCCGCCGGAGTTTCGTAATCATTATATCTTTAGAAAACCCATTCATGATAAGTGCAATTGAGCAGCAGATATGTCATATCCAAGGAAAAAACCGGCTTTTTGTTCAAATGTATTTACATTTTCAGTAGTGAAATAGGCCACCTGCCCATTTTTTGAGCACCGAGTTTCCATCTCAGGATGGCGTTGCAGATAGTTTTTCAGGCTTTCGCTGACAATTTTCCCCTGCTCTAAAATATTGACCCCTGCGGGTAGAAATTTTCTGATTTGATTGATCAGCAAAGGATAATGGGTACAACCCAAAATGACAGTGTCTAATTTTTCGTCACGGGAGAGAAGGGCGACAATGTTTTTCTGAATAAAATAATCGGCTCCCGGAGTACCAATTTCATTGTTCTCCACAATGGGTACCCACATCGGGCAGGCCTCCTGAACGGCGCTCACCACCCTCCCACCCGACCATTTTTCGAGTTCGATCGGATACGACCCCGAAACAACAGTACCAGTGGTACCCAATACGCCCACATGCCCGGTACGGGTCATTTCGGCCACTTTTTCCACGCTGGGGCGAATTACACCAAGTACACGACGGTCGGGCGCTATCCGGGGCAGATCGAGCTGCTGTATGTTGCGGAGCGCTTTTGCCGATGCGGTGTTACAGGCCAGTATCACCAACGGGCAGCCCATATCGAATAGCTTCCGGACAGCTTGCAGCGTGTACTGGTAAACCACATCAAACGAGCGGGTACCGTAGGGGGTACGGGCATTATCGCCTAAGTAAATGAAATCGTACCCGGAAAAATCGTTCACGAACTCCTTTAAAACGGTCAACCCGCCATAACCGGAATCGAACACTCCTATCGGCCCTGATTGCATGGTCATCGGAATTGTTTTTTACAAAAATAAAAAAAGCCGCCTTAAAAAGACGGCTGTATCTAATCTTCCTGACAAATACTTATTGAATTCCCAGTTTTGCCTTGCAAAGCGGTAACAAATCGATACTTTGGTTCGATTTATACAACACAGGGCTTCCCTGCTGGGTATCGAACACATAAATAACCCCTTGTTCTTTGGCAACAGTTTCGATGGTTTTATTTATTTTTTCAATGATCGGCTTCATCAATTCACCTTGTTTTGCCTGGTATTGCTGCACGGCAAGTTGCCTGAAATTCTCGGCGCGCTGTTGCATGTCCTGAAGCTCCTGTTCTAAGTTGGCAAGGGCCACATCCGACAGACTGTCGCGTTTTGAAATGTAGTTCTGCAATTTTGTATTATATTCCGTTTGGATGGTTGCCTGTTGGTCTTCCAGATCTTTTCCTACTTTTTGAAGGGTTGTCTCAGCAGTAGCCCTTTCCGGCATCACCTGCAACAGTTGCTGGGTATCGATATGGCCAAATTTAAGCGACTGCGCGCCAACGGAACCTGCTGTCAGAACAAAAGCAGCAAGCAAACAGATTTTAAAAACACTTTTCATTTTTCTATCGGATTTAAATTTTGTAACAAATATAGGAATTAATTCTTATAACCCATTTTCTCCAAGACCTGATCGCTCAGATCGTATTTTGGGTTGGTATAGAGCATGGTAGTCCCTCCCGCCTTATCAAAAATTACGGCATAGCTTCCTTCGTTGGCTATTTCCTGAATGGCATTAAAAACATCATCCTGGATGGGTTTTATCAGTCCCTGGCGTTTCTTGAACAAATCGCCTTCGCGCCCGAAATATTTCTGCTGCAATTTTTTGTACTCCTTTTCTTTAGTGATGATCACATCTTCGCGTTTGCGTTTCATCTCGTCGGACAACAACACGCTTTCTGCCTGATAATCCTTATACATCTGCTCGATTTCGGCATGAATGGTTTCTAATTCTTTCTGGTATTGTGCGGAAACCTGGTCGAGTTGTTCCTGCGCTGCCTTAAATGCAGGGATATTATCCATGATGTATTCGGTATCGACAAAAGCATACTTTTGCGCCAACGAAAGAAAGGCAAAACTTAAAATAGTTGTAATTGTTAAAAAAATCTTCTTCATGGCTATCTTCTTTAATGTTACGTACATGTTTTCATTTCAAAATTCAGGCCAAATGTCAGAACTGCTGTCCGATCACGAAATGGAACTGGCTGCCGCCATAGTCATTGCTCCCGTTGATTGAATCAAACCCGTACCCCCAGTCAATTCCCATTAAACCGAACATCGGAAGGAAAATACGTACCCCCACGCCTGCCGAACGTTTCAGTTTAAACGGGGTAAAATCTTTAAATTCCATCCAGGCATTACCGGCTTCGAGGAAACTCAGCAGATAAATGGTCGCCGATGGTTTCAGGGAAACCGGATACCGCATTTCGAGGGTCAGCTTGTTGTAAATATTTGATCCCGTGTTTGGGCTTAAACTGTAATCTTTATATCCCCGTAATGAAACAATATCGCTGCCATACAAGTTGTATCCCGACATTCCGGAACCTCCCACGCGAAACCCTTCGAAAGGTGAACGTCGGTTTTTATCGTAATAACCGAGAAACCCATATTCAAATTTTCCGTGCAATACCAGCTTGTTGTCGCGTGAAACCGGGGTATACCAGGCTCCCTTCAGCATCCACTTGTGGTATTCAATCCATCTGTAACGTTCGTCATTGGTTAGTGTCGGATTGCTGTAATCAACGTCATTGAGCAACGAATACGGGGGGGTTAACTGCAATGATAACGATAAACTTGAACCACTGCGCGAATACAGCGGGTTATCGACCGAATTACGCCCGAATACTGTTTTGAAACTAAAATTATTAAACTGGCCTTCGCCCCCGCCTGTCCCGTCGTTCAGGAAATAATAGTAGTTCGACATGTTCTGCAACTTGTAGTGCTGCCACGACAATTCATGATACACCGTAAAATAGTCATCAGGCCATTCGAGCCTGTACCCGTATCCTAAAGCAATTGCCGTTGTAACCTGTATTTGGTCCTGCGATTCGTCACGGTCTTTGGGATCGACATATTCTTCACCATAACCATAACCGTAACCGTAACCATACGGAGAATAGCCATAACCTCCGTAGCCACCATAACCATACGGCGAATAGCCACCATAGCCATACGGTGAATAGCCTCCGTAACCGCCATAACCTCCGTAGCCGCCATAACCGCCATAGCCATACGGACTGTTGTAACTATTATAATAACTGTTTGCCGAATAATTCACCCGCGAATGAGAAATGGACAGTGAGAAAGAATTTGGTTTTTTCCCTCCCAACCAGGGTTCGGTGAATGAAAGACTATACTGCTGATAAAACTTGCCGCTTGTTTGTGCACGTATCCCGAGCGTTTGCCCGTCGCCGGTGGGTAACGGGCGCCAGGCTTCCTTATTCATAATGTTGCGGACCGAAAAATTGGAAAATTTAAGCCCTACGCTACCTACAAACATACGGGCCCCCCAGCCACCGGAAAGCTCGATCTGGTCGTTGGCTTTTTCCACCAACTGGTAGTCAATATCCACTGTTCCGTCTTCCGGATGAGGGATCACATTTGGATTAATGGCTTCAGGGTCGAAATGCCCCAGCTGCGAAAGCTCCCTGTACGAACGCATCAGTAAGTCTTTGCTAAACAGATCGCCCGGCAAGGTACGTATCTCACGACGTGCCACATGCTCGTGGGTTTTGGTATTCCCCGAGACGATGATTCGGTTAATTGTGGCCTGTTTCCCTTCATAAATACGCATCTCCAGGTCGATCGTATCGTTTTCGATACGGGTTTCAACCGGATCAAGGTTATAGAACAGATATCCGTTGTTCTGATACTGGCTCCCAACACCATCTTCGTCTTCCGTCAAACGCTTATCCAATAATTTTTGATCGAAAACATCTCCTTTTTTTATTCCGAGAACGGCTCCCAGGTATTCGCCCGGATATACCGTATTCCCAACCCATTTAATATCGCCGAAATAATATTTGTCTCCTTCGTCAATCCAAATATCCAGCCTTACACGGCTGTCCTCGGCGGAGGAGATGGAATCCTTAACGATGGTAGCATCGCGGTATCCCTTTTCGTTGTATTTTTTGATCAGGTTAATTTTATCTTCGGCATATTTCTCTTCCTGGAATTTTTTTGAACTGAAAAAGTTTATCAGCTTTTTGGCCTTGGTTTTTTTCATCGACTTTTCCAGGGCCCAGGTACTCAAATTTTCAACGCCATGAAACACAATTTCATCAATTTTCACTTTTTCTTTTTTATCGACCATGATGTCGAGAATGACACTATTGGCCTGGACAGAATCGTCACGCTGGACAATGTTGACTTCGGTATTCAAGAATCCTTTTTCATGAAAAATCCCCTTGATGATACGCGACGCATTATTTAACTGATTGTCAGTAACCTGGCTTCCTTTTAAAAGCAATACTTTTTCAGTAATGTCATCTTGTTCGCTTTTCGATACGCCATGAAAATTAACATCTGCCAAACGAGGTCTTTCCTGTAAATATATGGCCAGCCACACCTTATTGTCAATGATTTTTTCGGCTTCAATTTTCACATCCGAAAAAAGTCCCTGGGTCCACAGTTTTTTGATCGCATTGGTAATAGCTTCTCCGGGTATCTCTATTTCATCGCCGGCTGAAAGTCCGGAAAGCTGGATCAGCACATCTTTATCGAGATAACGGATCCCTTTGACCTCAATACTTTGAATGAGGTATTCCTTCGGACTTGAATAATAAATGGAAAAGTTAGTGCTGTCGGCTACTTGCGAAAACCCTTTAACGGTAAATAAAAGCAGTATACACAGAATCTTAAAATTTTGCATTCTCTCTTCTTAATTGATTAACTCATTAGTTGTTCCCTGGTTTTTCCGAACCTTCGTTCCCGGTGCTGAAAATCGTAAATTGCTTTAAATAAATCCTGTTTTCTGAAATCGGGCCATAATACAGGGGTGAAATATAATTCAGAATATGCAATTTGCCAAAGCAGGAAATTACTGATCCGGTTTTCGCCACTGGTACGTATTAAAAGCTCCGGATCGGGCATTCCCGCAGTATCCAGATAACTATCGATCAATTCTTTATCAATATCACCGGGATCCAGTCTTCCTGACCGTACCTCTTCTGCAATCTGCCTTACTGCTTCAGTCAGTTCCCATTTTGAGCTGTAGCTAAGGGCGAGGACCAGCGTGAGGCCTGTATTATTTTTCAGTTTATCGATGCACCAGCAAAGTTTATCCTGCACGTTTTTAGGAAGGCTTTTCACATCGCCGATTACCTGAAGCCGGACATTCTTTTGCATCAGTTCATCGGTTTCGTTACTAATCGAATGGACCAAAAGTTCCATCAACGCATCCACCTCCGATTGGGGCCGCCCCCAGTTTTCGGTCGAGAAGGCATACAACGTAAGGTATTGCACCCCGACTTCGCCAGCGCCTTCAACCACCGAACGGACCGACTCAACGCCATGCTCGTGGCCAAAAGTACGTTCCTTCCCGTTTTTTTCGGCCCAGCGCCCGTTGCCGTCCATAATGATGGCTATATGCTTTGGAATTTTATCTTTTATGAGTTTCTTCTCAACCAACATTTTCTATTATTCATATTCGTAAACCGGGCAGGCTTTTTTACTCAGGTTAATTTTGTAAGTAAGGTGCAAGCCCAGATATGCTGTATAATCGTTATTGTGCCATTTATCGTTAAAACCTTGCAATTGATATACTCCGGGCGTTCTGACCCCGTCTACATCAACCGAAGGCGGCATTTCAACCGTATAATATTTTCGAGGGTCGTCCAGATTGTCGATTTTATCGGAAAAATATCTATTGACCAGTAATTCAAATCCAATTCCCATTTTTTCATTCAAGTTGAACTTCACCCCGAAACCAAAAGGAATTTGTAATGCCATTATATTCTCTGAATAATTCTCATCCAATCTTTCGTCAATAACAATAACCAGATCATCCAGATAGCCGACAACAGGGTCTAAGGCCACATAATCATCGTCAATTCTTTCTAAGAACATATTATATCGCCTTACTCCCAATTTCATTCTCATATAATTGCAATCATACGGATACATTCCAATTCCAATTCCGCCCAGCAAGTACGTGGTAAAAGGTGTTTCTTTTCTCCCGAGCAAATATTTGAAAAAGTTGACTTCGCCCATCAACGAAAGGCTGGTCATGTTTTTCGGCCCGAAAACCCATGGATTTGAATCGAACTCCCCTTCCCCTTTGATACTGCCATTCATTAATTGCAGCCGGGCCGACACCCTCGGGTTAAAATTGTATCGTACAAAAGCCCCGTAATTAAACCCCAAAGAACTCCCCAGATCAGTTTGGGTCATGTCCCCGAAAGAAGTACCTGTACCTCCCCAAATACCAACATCGGCAGTTTTCTGGGATTTTGCCCCGTTGATAATCATGAACAGCGACACAGCGATCAGTAATTTCTTCATCTAATCTGGTTTGAATGGTCTTTCAATTTTATTTGATCGAAGCATCAGGTACATCCTTAAAACTTATGAACATAAACCCGTTCAAGGGTTACAAAAGTAATATAAATCTCAAATATACATACCCGAGGCATCTTATAAAACCCAAATAAACTTTAAAAATTGTTAAGCCCCTGAAATCCTTTTTAATTTCTCTTGTCAAGTCCCCACATGAGCTTATTCCGCAGGGTCGAATAAAAAGTATGCCCGTGCAAACGAAGGGTTTTTATCTTAAAACCGGCTTTTCTGATTTTCAATGTTCCGGGGAAGTCAAATGTTTCGGAACGTGAATCGACCGTGGCCAGGAATTGGTGCCCCCGTCCTTCTATTTTCAGGGTGAGCAGATGATGGTCAGGAATAAGGATGGGGCGTACCGTAAGGTTATGAGGGGCGATAGGCGAAATTACTATATTTTCAGAATCGGGTGTCAAAATTGGCCCGCCCACACTGAGCGAGTATGCTGTTGAACCGGTGGGAGTGGCAATGATCAGCCCGTCGGCCCAGTAAGTATTCAGGTATTCCCCGTTGATGGATGCGTGGATGGTAATCATTGAACCGGAATCCTGCTTGGCAACCACCACCTCGTTCAGCGCATAATTAAAATCTCCAAAAGCGTTTCCCGGCGCTTCGATTTCTAATACCGCCCGTTCGTCGATGCTGTATTTCCCGGATGTAATTTGCTCAAAGGCATTGTCTATTTCATCAATCGGGATATCGGAAAGAAATCCCAAACGGCCCGTATTGATACCAACGACCGGAACTGACTTGTTTTTAATGGTAAGTATAGATTTGAGAAAAGTACCGTCGCCACCAATACTGAAAAGAAACTTCACATCTTCGGGCAAATCCCTGCCCGAATTGAAGATGGCTGTTACATCGGGCAAAAAATGGCATTCACTTTTCATGAACCGATAAAAAGGTTCATAAATATATACTTCTGCATTTTCCTGTTTCAGGATGGAAAAAAGATGTGACAATTCGCCCGAGTAATCACGGTTAACGGGTTGCCCGTATACTGCTATTTTCATACGTAAATAATTTCTATTAAATGAGCCTTTAAAGCCCATATGTTGTTTAAAATCAATAATTTTTAGAACTACAGACAAAAGAAAAGAAAGCACTTGTCTTTAAAGCAAATGCACGGTT
>JAVEYG010000071.1:0-12512 GCA_034003625.1 Prolixibacteraceae bacterium
TTGTCTTTTAGTTATTTGGCTTATGCCATAACTAAATTACAAATCCTCTTTTGAAATGGTATCGTTCGCACCGCTCCCAATTTTCATTCTCTTGGGGGTCTTTTTTTTGTCATGTGGGTTTCTTTTTTCAGAGGTGCTTAATTTGATCAAAAATAGTCCTTTCAAAGGTAATATGAAAGGATTATTTAGATTGAGGCGAAAAGAGCCGCTTCCCCAGCGACCATTATTTTGTTTCGGCAGAAATAAATTTGTAACTGCCCGGGAAGTTATTTTTCAACTCATAGAATCAAGGGTTTCCGAATATTTCAGTGTCCTTTCAGCCTGAATGGAACAGTGCCCGGCGAGAGACAAGAACCATTGCTGTCAAAACAATAATCTATAAATGTCATCCCATGTTAAGATATCAGGCATTCTGTTTTTTACAGATAACAGCGCCATAATAAGCAATGATCAGGAAAGCAATGGTAGGGACCCAGTAGGCAAGTTTGATACTACCAACCTGGTCGGAAACAATTCCCTGTATCTGGGTTAGTACGGCAGCCCCGGCTATCGCCATGACCATCCCGGCCCCTCCGATCTTTGTATCTTCGCCCAATCCCCGGATTCCTATTCCATAAATAGTCGGGAACATCAGCGACATGCAGGCAGAGATTCCCATCAGGAAATAAACACCGGCCCAACCTTCGCCATAAACTGTTCCCAGCGAACAGGTTACGGCTAACAAAGCCAATGTGGCCAGTAATGTTCGGGGTTTCACAAAACGCATTAAACCGGTACAGATAAAACGGCCCAGTACAAACAGGATTAACGACATAATGTAATACGTAGCCCCAGCCTGTTCCGGTGTGCGCGGCAACAAAGCATCCAAACCAATCTGTTCACAAAGATTATAGAAGCCTGCAGCAACCGGTTCCACCCCACGAAGCGCGGAAATAATATTCTCCGTACCCGCATTTTCCCCAAGCCGGACCACCACTGCATCAAGCTGCAACTGTTGCATGGCATACCGGATGATAAACGACCAGACTGCAATCTGGGCCCCCACATAAAAGAATTGGGCAACCACCCCCCAGACATAGTTTTTATTTCTGCCCAAACGCCGGAAAGTGCCTGTGATGTCTATTTTTTTGTCATCCTCCTTCAACGCAGGCATTCGTGTCAGCCAGATGGCTACCAGCAAACCCACCATAATCAGGCCTATTACGATATATGTCATCGTCACGGCATTCAACTCCATTCCCTGTATCCGTATCAATTTCTCCGGGGGAAGAGCTGCCCTTTCAGCAGCACTCATGGTACTGAGTTGCGACAAAATGAATACCTGGCTGACAATTACCCCGGTAATCGCCCCAAAGGGATTGAACGACTGGGCAAAGTTCAGCCGCTGGGTAGCTGTTTTCTCCGGACCGATTGCACAAACATACGAGTTGGCGGATGTTTCTAAGATGGAAAGCCCCGCAAAAAGGATGATGATCGCCAGCAGGAACATCATAAATCCAACGCCGGTATTCCATTCCGATATCAGCATTGCCGGATAAAACATAAAAGTCCCGGCTGCATACATGGCAAGTCCCAGCATAACACCCGATTTATAGGTAAACCGTTTAATAAAAAGAGCGGCAGGCAGGGCAAAAAAGCCGTAGCCTAACAAATAACAGGCAACCTGTATCCAGGCTGTTTTCGAGTCAGAAAGGCTCATGATCCGTTTGAATGCCGCCAGCATGGTATCCGTCAGGTTGTTCGGCACAGCCCAGGCAAAAAACAAGGAGGTGAGAAGGATGAAAGGCAAAACAATGCCTTTGGGAATAATTCGCTGTTTTTCCATATTCTGTTTTTACTATCCGTTATTGAAATTTTGCTACAATATCATCCAGACGAAGGCCAAAAAGACAATCCACAATCTTTGCCAGTTCGGCTCTACCACCCTGAATATGTGCGATCCTTTGTGTATGGGTCAGCGACTTTCCGGGCGCCAACGCGGCTGCAGGTGACGAGGTTTCAATTTCGTAAAACGGCCCCATGACAGAACCGTCGTCCACCGGCCCATCGTTGTATGAATTAACCACATCACCTTCATAGGGATTTTCCTGTTCTCCCCAGTTTGAATTTACATATTCTTCCGGCTCCGAAGGCAGGGAACACCAAAGCAGGGTCAGGATATTTTTTCCCGAATCGAAACTGCCGCACAAATTTTTGGCCCTTTCCGGGGGCAGGCCTATCTTACTCCTGAATTTACCGTCAATTTTAAAATAAACGATCCCGTTTTCTACTATCAACCGGTCAGCCGGAACTTTTCCGAAATAATTGTCATTTACAATCACCCCGTTCCCTTCTTCCTGATAAGGGATAAAAACAGTAGTCGAGGGCGAAGGGTTGAACATACCCAACATCCAGATCGAAAGCAAGCCGCCTTGTTTTGTCCAGGCCTGGCTTCCCTCATTGGTAATTGTGTTATCGGTCTGATAAGCAACCACATCCAATTCGTCGGGGAGATCAATATTAAACAGGGAAGCAAGCGTATCCTTCGGCAAAAGAGAAACTCTTCGTTCGATTCCAAGGTTAAATTCCGTTCCCGAGGCATTTTTCAGCATGGCATGCTTTGTGAAGGTCACTTGCCGGGAATCTTGATTCTTTATTTCGAAATGTTCTGTATCGAGTACCGGCGGGACTTGCCAGTTTTCGTAAACCTGTTTTTCTCCTTCCTGAAAATAAATGGAATACGGTCCTCCTTCGGGCCCTAACCAGAACCGTTCTTCCCCGCCAAACGGATTGAATTGTTTGCTTATCGTTCCTGAACCGATCAGTTTGTAATTAATCCATCCGTAACTGGTCCCTTCGCTCCCGTTTGCCGAAGAAGTCATTACCCTTCCCTGGTAAGCGGGGACCAATAAAATACAGGCCTTTGATCCTGCATCTTTCAGTTCGATTGTTTCAATATTTTTTTCTGCAAAAAATGCTACATCGTAACCATAGGTTCCTTCAGCCCGTTGATTTCTTTCATTGTTCATTCTTTCGCTGTTTTTCTTTGTAGATGATATACATGCAGTGCAGCACATGATCAAGACAATGTACACAAATTTATTTTTGTTCCGATATCCCATATAATTTCTGTTTTATTTCTATTGAATAATCAGGATAATAATGTATTCAAATAGTTATTTTCTAATCTCAAAAGAAAGCTTGTCCATGTTTCTCCGGGTTCTTTTGTAAATGGCTGCCGCTCCCGGCTTTGCAGAGCCTGACACATTTTTGGTATGCCTAATTTACTTCGAGTTCCTGCCAGCCTGGCAATTTTGGAAATCTGGCATGTGGTTCGGTCTGATACCAAAAAGCAACGGAAGAAATATCCGATTTCTGGGGCAAATATCTTCCTCCGTGATGCCAGCCTAAGTCCTGAATAGTGATCCGCAAATCTTTTTTAAACCGGAGCGGGTCTACAATATGCCAGCGGTACAGGCCAAACCGTTGCTGCGATTTATACGTACCGTCGGGCCGGATAACCTGAACCAGACCCGAATAAGGCGTACAGAATTCTTTGTATTGACCACCGCGGTCGAAATTATACGAACCACAGAAATAATCTTCGGTCCCGGTCCCGCAAATTGTCGGGAATTGCGTGTCACCATCCATGAAAAATTTGATCTCGCCTTCGCCCCACCAACCATTGTTGTTGACACCCCAGGCCATATACACCCCAACAAACTGCCCCTGTCCTTTGATGTTGTCGACAATCGTATAATCGGAAGTTGCATTGGGGTTTGTCCTTCTGAATTGTGAATGGAAATAGGCGGCATCATCAGGAACATCGGTCAGCGTGTAATCAATCTGATAGTATAGCCTCATTTCGTCCTTGTCATTAATATTTTCCATGGTTATTTTGCACTTCTTGCGAAAAGGCATTGTCCAGTAGCAGTTAAAAGCGCTGCCCGGGTTGACACAAACTGCCAGTGAACTAAGTGGGGCGTATTCGTTCCATCCCATACCGAAAAAGTCGCCAACCGGGCATTCTACCGAAGGTTCTTTTTCATCGTCCCAGTAAATCCGGATGATTGAAAATTTCCATATCCCTGTCGGGGTCATCCATATGTGCTGAATGGCGCCCGGCCCATCTATCTCTGCCAATGTAAACGTTTCGTTTGGCTTAATAATAATGAACGGATTTACTTTCCATCCCTGTCCCAGGTCACGGGCAGCATTGTGCGCATTGGCCACATTTCGCTGGTCTTTGTCTTCTATCCGTGCCATTCCTCCTTTCCCTTTTCCCCCTGTGAAATTTTCAGGACTGACAGAACGGGATTCGGCATTCGACAAACGATATAAATTCCCCATGTTCATGTCTAATCCGTTAAAACCTGATTGCGCATAAGATCCAAATGCAAAAAGACAGGCAATTAGCAAAAATCGGATTCTTCTCATCGTTTTTCAATTTAGTTTATAATGTGTTTAGCAGTATATTTAAGAATCTAACCGGATGATTCCCGGAGTACTAATTGATGTTTTAGTATTACCTGTTTTAATCCGGCCTCTCCCCTGATCTGGTCTAAAAGGATTTGTACCGATGTTTTCCCCATTTCCTCTAAGGGTTGCCGTATAAACGAGAGCGGAGGGTCGAAAAAATCGAAAACTTCACTTCCGTCGAAACCTATAACAGCAATCTCATCAGGTATTCTGACCTGCAATTCCCGGATGGCATACAAGCCGGCAACCGACAAAGCATTGGTCGCGAACAGAAGCGCATCTGCCTGATATTCCGTTATAATCTTTCTGATTATTCCCTCCATTTCTTCGTGGGTGAAATTGTATTCCAATTCTCCCACATAAGAAAAAGGCCCCGGCCCACAGTCGCCCATTGCCTGTATGTATCCCCTTTTGCGCTCCTCCATGTGGATCAGGCAGCTCCGGTATGCAACCATAGCAACCCGTTTGTACCCTTTCGATATAAGATGCCTGACCGACTTGTAAACGGCATCATAATTGTCAAGCATTACGAAGTTGGTTTCTACCCCGCGGATATAACGGTCGACCAAAACTACAGGAACTTTTTTCACGGTGAGCAGTTCAATCTGTGCACCGCATCCTTCTGACGGAACAATGATAAACCCGTCGACCTGACGGTCCATGAACGTTTCAAGTAACGATTCCGATTTTAAACAATCTTCATCCGAACTGCCAAATATGACCGTGTAACCATACCTGATTGCCTCATCTTCTATTATTCGTGCCAAATGACCGAAAAAAGGATTTGCAATATCGGCGACAATCAGCCCTATAGTATTGGTTGTTCCTTTACGCAAACTCCGGGCAATCTGGTTTGGTGTATAATTCAACTCTTTTGCGACCTGCCTGACCCGTCTGACAACATCAGGGCCTACCCGTTTTTCCTTTTCCAGTCCGTTCAGCACATAGGAAACTGCCGCAGTGGACACTCCTACCTTTACTGCAATATCTTTCAACGATATTCTTTTGGGCATTTTTTCCGATTGATCACTGTCGGTAAAAATATGCTTAATCGTTTAATCTAATTTGCAAAACGATGTGCTTTACAACACCTTTGATACAAAAATAAAAACGGTAGGTTAACACAATTTTTCTAAAAACCCGGATATCCGCCCGGCCACTTTCCCGTCAATCCGGTACGAATACTTTTCAATAAAAGAAGCATAGGCTTTCCGGTCAATAGTGAATTTTCCCTTTTTCAATCCGGAAATAATCCCTGCCAGTTGCGGTGCATTGGTTGCCCGGAATGCAACGCCTTCCCTGTAATATCCCTGAATGTCCTGCATCAGATGGTCGAGAATAATCAGCGGCTTGTTAAAATAAACAGTTTCAGCGCCCACTGTTGAAAAACAAGTAATCAGCGCATCGCAGGAAGCAATCAGTTCGTACAGGTCGGTTATTTTGTCGATACGATAGTTGTCACAGCCCGCCTCACTGGCAATTATCCGGTAATAGGTTTCATCGTCGTATTCGCGGGGGTGCAATTTTACGACCAATTTAATTTCAGGGAAAAGACCGGCAGCGGAAAAAACATCGAGTGCGGCCTGTCGGCGCAATACAGGGTCGCGCTGCGGTTGTGAGGCAAAAACCAACCGGAAGTCAGCATTCTTTTTTTGTTTCTGTGAAAGCAGTTTCGGGATAATGTCGGTACGCAAATGGCCAACCGAAACCACCGATTCAGCCGGATAATTGCCTTTTTCAATTAGAAACTGCTCCCAATACGTTCCCCACGTTAAAGTAAAATCGGGAATAATCTTTCCTTTTATATCGTCTTTGGTGTACAGGTAAGCCGGGTGGAGATCGTGCATTGTTCCGTGTTGCATCCCGACTGTTTTTATTCCGTAAAATTTGGCGGCATCAAGTACCGATTTGGTATGCGGACTGTTTTCGTCGGGAGCCATTACTGCCCTGAATTTATTATTGCAGAAAAACCGTTTGGCAGCAAAATATCTTGTCAGGTAATAAATACTTGATGAATGCAATGATTGTATAAAACGGAATGCCACTTTTTCGTTGATTGAAAGTGCTCCTGAAAGCAGTTCAGGATATTGACCAGCCAATTGTTTGCCGGTCTTTTTTGCTTCCCGGTATGCAGAAAAACCATAACGAGCCAGTATGCTTTCCATATTCCGTTTCGAATGAACTGACTCCCTGGTTCTGAAATATCCGCGATAAAATGGGAAATCGGTTTTTGATTTTAACTTAGGAACAGGTACTTCACTTAACAAGTTTAAAGGCGATTTTATCTGTGCGAAAAGGTAATCGAGCAGGAAATAGCCTTCCTTTGGTTTCAAAGTTTCAATGTCGAGAAGTGGTGTGTATCGTTCAGGGTAGTAAATCAGGACATCCGATTTTCCGGTACGGACAAAAAACGATGAAAAAATTCGTAATTTCAGAAAAAGCAAGTAGTTAAACGCTAAAATTAAATTAATTTTCTCCTTCTCTTTTTCTGGAAAAATAAATTCTATACGGGGAAATTCATCCTGTAAAAAACGAAATTCGGGGGGACAGTAAAAACGGACTTCCCCTTCTCCCAAAAACGGAACTTTTAAAAGTTTGGCCAATTCATAATTTAGGTTTCTGACGAAAAAATATGTCCTGAATTTATGATAATGCCAGATGCTGCTTTGTTCAATTTGTAAATGAGCAACAACAGAACGCCCGCCAATCATTTTATCACCTAAGTTTTTTATTTCATCGAAGACCGAATAATTGATGCTCCTCTTTTCCTCAGCAGAAAGTATAACCGGTTCTGCAGCAAACGGAAATTTGTGTTCATCCAAACAGATAATCTCTGTGCTATCCTGAAGTCCTACATAGTCTATTTCTGCCGCAGAAAGTTTTCTGCCGATGATAATCCGTTTTGTCATTTTTCAGAAGAAATCAAGATTCGACTTAGTTTTTCAGTCAGGCCTTTTCTCGAATAAGCTTCTACGTTCTTCGGCACTGTTTTCCATTCTGCATTAAAAACGGCCTCAACGAAGCTGCTTATGCCATCTTTGTCGGCGTAGCCAAAAATTTTACCGCAGGCCGTTTCCCGGATAATTGCAGCCAGATCGCCATCAACAGGCCCAATTGCCAGCACCGGTTTTCGCGATGCAAGGTATTCGAAAAATTTACCGGTGAGTATTCCTCCGTTGTTCTCAACTTTCGGAATTACCAGCAATAAAAGTGACGAACGGAGCAAATAACCGACCGATTGCTGATGATTGACATATCCCGTCAGTTCCATCTCCATCTCCGGAAATTCGTCTTTTATACGATTTGAAATTGCCGACGGAACTTTTCCTACAAACCGGATTTTACTATTGCGGATGATCGCCTGGTCAATTTTTTTCAATGCAGCGATAAACCCCGAAATATCATACATTTCAGAAATTGTTCCGGTGTAGGTAATCGTAAATTTTTCTTCCTCTTGGTGGGCTTTATTTAAAAAATCATCCTCATCAAAACCATTGGGAAGAATGCTCGTTTTCCGTTGCAGGTCAACGGTGGTTTTCAGGTTAAAAAGCCGCAATAAATCCTGGCTTACCATTATTATTTGGTTGGCTTTTTCGAGCACCTTCCGTTCCATCCGGCGATCGGCAAAGCGGGCGAGTGAGGTGTGGTAAAATTGCCGGTAATAATATATATCTGTCCACGGGTCACGGAGGTCGGCAACCCACCGGATATCATTTTTTTGCTGAAGTTTTAACCCTGTCAAATGGGTTGAATGCGGTGGCCCGGTGGTGATGACCGTATCAATGGAATGAGCCGCAATCAGTTCAACAGCTTTTTGGTATGCATATTTATTCCAGCCTTTTCGCGGGTCAGGAAGTAAAAAGTTACCCCGAACAAAACGACTTATTTTCTGAAAAAGCGAGGGATGAGTTTCATTGGCAAAACCTCCGTACGGAATTTCTTTTTTCTTTGACAAACGACTGTAAAACTGGTATAATTCAAAACTTCGGGTACGATATACTTCTGTCTCAGGGGCAATTTCATGAAGTAGACTTTCATCTGTTTGCGGGTAGCTTGCAAAAGCCGGATCAACGGTCAGAACAACAGGTTGAATCCCGAATTGCGGTAAATATTTTACAAACTTTAGCCAGCGTTGAACGCCAGCTCCACCGGAAGGAGGCCAGTAATATGTAACAATTAATACTTTTTTCAACTTTGGATCCATCAGATAAAGATCAACAAAGATAAAGGTTTTAATTGGGTAAATGATTGCTTAATGTCGTACAGAGGAGAAAACATTCGTCCTGTTTTTTCTTTCATTAGGTGGCCTATTCTTTTGACAATTCACTGCTCCAAAATTCTTTATAATTCAATAATTGCTTCCGAAAAAACCTGGATTTCTGGTTATCTGGAGAACTATTTTTTAATAGCTTTGACTAAAATTGCAATTATTACCGGAAATTACGCCATAAAATGAAAGTATATATACGGCCCGATACAGATTACTATTATCCGACGCTTTATGTTTTGAAAATAATGGAGAAGAATCAAAACTTCAGTTTTGACTTTGTAGGTGATGTCGAGAATGCCACAATTATATGGGACCACCTGAATATAAAATCCCAACCTATCCATCTCGCATTTTACGATACTTTGAAGAACCATAAAGATGGACTATCGCATATCTTTCAATTTAATTCTGATCCTGCGATTTATACTGAAAAGGGACAAAAAGATGTAGTCGCCACAATTTTTTACATGATTAACTGTCTTCAGGAATATAACCAAACGGAAGACAATTCAGACGCATTCGGACGGTTTAAATTTGAATCATCCTATCAATTTCGCTTTGGTGTTACAGAAGAAAACCTGGTACAACACGAGATTGATTCATTCTTTAAGAAATTCCGGATTAACGGGACAAATGAGAAGAGTTCATTTTTTATTTCCCATGATGTGGATAATTTGTATGGCTCGTTTGTTCAGGATGGTTTCTGGGCGTTGAAAAAAATGAGAATAGATATCATTTTAAGATTGATTGCCAATGAATTGATACGAAATCCACATTGGAAGAATATGGATAAGATAATCAAACTGAACAATGAATATGATATCCGGTCGACATTTTTTTGGCTGGTTAATCAGGGAACAGGTAAAAAGAATATCAGAAATGCAGATTATACCATCAAAAAGGAGAAAGACCTGGTACACATAGTAAATAAATCGGGATTTTTCAATGGGCTTCACAAATCATGTAGCGACATGAGTATCAATGAAGAACTTCAGAAAGGAGAACTTAATACAAGATACAACCGGTATCATTTTCTAAATTTTTCGACATATTCAGATTGGGAAAAGATATCCGCTTCGGAAATAAAATTAGATTGCAGTCTTGGTTTTGCAGAACGATACGGTTTCAGAAATTCATACGGACAATCATTTCAGCCTTTCAACTTCGAAAAAAATCAACCTTTCGATTTTATTGAAACGCCCCTCACTTTTATGGATACGACGTTCTATAAATACATGAAACAACCGGCAAACAATATCGGAAATAGTATCATCGACTTTTATGAAAGGAATAGTTATAATTGCCATCATTCTCTTTTATGGCACAATACCAGTTTTACAAATTACAAATACGGTTCTTTACTAAAAGAATACAAAAAAATTATTGGATATTTGTACGAAACCAAAATCGCTGCAATTACCCCCGATGAAATCATTGATAAATATACTCTGGGCTGGGATTTCTAAACACAACGATCTTCAGAATTAATCAAATGCTTCATTTAGAAAGATATATCACATCAATTAATAACGGAATTAAAAAGTTCAACGATTTTTTATTACGAAAAGGGACCGGTATTTTAAAAATTAAAGTATTTGTTACAACGTCAGCTTCAAGTTTGAACAGCATCGTAACAGATCACAACTTTTCCATTTGTGCCGTAAACGACAAGGTTTTTAGTGATATTTTAATGGCCCGTGGAAGTAAAAAATGTAATCAGCTAAGAAAAATAGTAAACCGTGGAGGATATGGCCTCTCAATTTACCAGGCCAACGAACTGGCTGCCTACGGCTGGATAGAACTGAACAAAGGTAAATTTGCCCGAAGAATTTTTACCTCGTTTGAAATTCCTTGTGACAGTGCCCACATTTTTGAATGCTATACTGTAAAAAAATTCAGAGGGCAGAAGTTATATCCGGCCATAGTGTATAAACTGGTTGACTGGACAAAGTCTGAACAGATCAAAAATATTTATATTGACACGGTTGCCGGGAATTATGCAGCAGAGAAAGGAATAATCAATCTCGGGTTTGATTATATCTCACTTCAAACCAAGTTGTTATTTCTCAATAAAGTAATTCTTCAATATGATAGTAAAAGATAAAAAGCAGTATTCTGCATTTTGTAAATCGTACAAAAAGTTACCCGTTTATTTTAACGACTGGTATTTAGACTATGCATGTGGAAAAGAAAACTGGGAGGTATTAATCTATTTGGAGGATAAAAAGATTCTCGGCGTGTTGCCCTATTATATTTCCAAAATACCACTAATTGGCACTAAAATCAGTATGCCCAAAATCACTCCCTATATGGGTGTATTTTTAGTTTTGCCTGAAGGAATAAAAAAGGTAAAAAAGATCAGTTTTGAAAAAAAGGTAACTACTACTTTGGTGGAGGCATTGCCCGGTTTTAAATATTTCAATGTTCGTTTTCATAAAAGTTTTGGCAATTGGCTGCCTTTCTTTTGGAAAGGATTTATGCAAAACACGATGTACACTTATGTAATTGAAGATATTTCTGATCTGGATGAAGTGTACTCTAATTTTAAAAGCAGCGTGCGAAATAAAATCAAAAAGGCAGAACAAATTGTAGAAGTCGAAACAAGCGATGATATTGAAACATTTTACAGGCTGAACAAATTAACGTATGACCGGCAAAACATGGCAATTGGGTACGATTTAACGAGCCTGAAAAAAATGGACCAGGTTTTTTCAGAGAATGGTTCCAGAACCATCTTTTTTGCAAAAGATAAACAAAACAGGGTTCATTCGGCTCTTTATTTGACTCATGATCAGAATTCAGCGAATGTTCACCTGGTTGGTGAAGATCCTTCGCTACGCAATAGTGGCGCCGGGACTCTTTTAGTTTGGGAAGCAATTAAATATACCCGGAATAGCCTAAAACTTTCTCATTTTGATTTCGAAGGAAGTGTTATTGAAAAAATTGAAGAAAACAGAAGAGCCTATGGGGCAACACAAGTAGCTTATCACAAAATCAGGAAAGTTAATTCTCTTCTGTTGAAATTTATTTTCTTTTTCAGTGAGTTAATAAACAAGAAAATATATTAAAAAAACCGTTCCTTTCAGAACGGTTTTCGTTGTCTACCTTAACCTGTTTAGTCTAGAAATTTTACTTGCATGTTTCCGTCACAAGTTTATAAAATTAGTAAAGTGTTGCCTTCTTTATTTTGCGGGCAAAGGAAGTCGATTTCAGGATTTAAAAACCTGAAAGAAATCAGGTTCCCGCAACATACAAAATGAGGTGGCAACAAATTGAAAGAAAGCCCCCCGGATAACTGTCAGTTCATCGGGTCCCGCCTGTAAAATCATTGAATTGTTTACTCAAACAGGGGAAAAGGTTATAATCCGAAATTCATATTTTTTACAACATATTTTTATGCAA
This sequence comes from Prolixibacteraceae bacterium, assembly GCA_034003625.1. Classification (GTDB taxonomy): domain Bacteria; phylum Bacteroidota; class Bacteroidia; order Bacteroidales; family Prolixibacteraceae; genus GWE2-42-39. The sequence continues at coordinate 12,131 of JAVEYG010000071.1, forward strand.
AACTTTATCGGAAACCTGTTGAAATTTGCCACAATAGTAATATTTTAGTTAAATTTGTTTTTCTATTGCCAATGAAATTTAATAACGTTATATATGAATGGGACGACAAAATCATCCTCATTGTTGAGGATGAACCGGTTTGCTGCATGTTTTTTGAGTATGCCCTTCGTCCGACCAAAGCGACACTGCTTTTCGCCCATAACGGGGCACAGGCTGTTGCAATGATCACCGAACATCCGGGAATCAATTTGATACTTAGTCGTCCCTTAAAAACGGGCGAACATGTTGATTGTTAACACTGTTTTGTTGATTTCGCGTTGGATTATTATGGTATTATTTGCAAGGTTTTTTGCAATTTAGTGAAAAACCTTGCAAAAATATG
>JAVEYG010000072.1:0-12436 GCA_034003625.1 Prolixibacteraceae bacterium
AACCGTGCATTTGCTTTAAAGACAAGTGCTTTCTTTTCTTTTGTCTGTAGTTCTAAAAATTATTGATTTTAAACAACATATGGGCTTTAAAGGCTCATTTAATAGAAATTATTTACGTATGAAATAGTTTTCAACAACGGATAGCCGTTACCCGCTCCCTGATTATAACTACTATTAAGATCCGAATCGGAAGTCCCGATCGCTGTTGACACATCCATAAAGTTTTTGGCCCGTTTATAGAGCGGAGACCAACTGGCCAGATTTTCGCCACTGAGATAAACACGGGCATTTTTCAGGCCAACTTTCGATATCAGCCTATTCGGCAGTGAATAACCTACCTGCAGATTCTTCATCCGTAAAAAGGATACTTTCTGGAGATAACGATCGTTGGGAACATGATTGGAATACCCCAAAGTCCCGTTGTATTGGGAATAACGCGGCAGATACGCATCGCGATTGTCCTCTGTCCAATAGTTACCCAGGTGCCATGCAGGCATCTGGTTGTATCCCCGGTTGTATTGCCCCCAAAAGGCAGTTTCCGCACCCGGATACCAGTCCTGTTTACCTACTCCGTGGAAAAAAGCAGAAAAGAAGAAACCATTCCAGTCGGCGCTCAAAGTAAAACTATACTGATAACGGGGTTCTGTATTGCCAATAATGGTCATATCGCCCGGATTGTCTACCGTTTGTTCGCCTTTTGTAATCATGTTGTCGGCGCTTCCGTCGCGATTGCGGATTTTCAGGTCGCCTGCACGCCAAACGGCATCAGCTGAAGCATTGAATATCGTGTTGATGTATTCTCCCGGAGCAGGGTCTTCCTGAAACAAGCCGTCGGTTTCAAATCCCCATAACTCCCCGATAACCTTTCCGTTATAGTGATCGGTAAACCTTTTTGTAGGGTTGTTGTACTTGTCGATTGTCGACACGTAGTCGTAAAGGGTACCGCGTACTTCATAACGAAATGGCTTATTGCCCAATGCGAACTGGTCTTTCCATGTGAGTGTTACTTCAAATCCCTTCGTGGTCATATCGGCATAGTTCCCTTTGGGCGACGAAGCGCCGAAAATATCCGGCAACGTAGGGCCGGCCACATACATATCGGTGGTTTTACGGACATAATAATCGCCGCTAAAACGAAGTTTCCCTTTCAAGGTACCGAAATCAAGCCCAAGGTCAGTAGTGGTCGCTTTTTCCCAGGTAAGCCCATCGGGAATGGGGGCTGGCGCACTGGTCCTTTTGTTCAGGGCTCCGTCGATCACACGCCCGGAAGTAGAAATACCCAGCAACTCAAGAAACTGGTAAGGAGGTATATTCCCGTTTCCCAGAGAACCGTATGAAGCACGAAGTTTAATATCTGATAATACCTCTTTGGCCACGTTCCAGAATGGTTCTTCAGAAAGGCGCCATCCTCCCGAAATGGACGGGAAGAAACCCCATTGCTGGTCGGTCGGGAAGCGGGACGAACCGTCGTAACGCCCGTTTATTTCCACCAAATAGCGATCGCGGTACCCGTAGTTCAAGCGGAAGAAAGTCCCTGTGGTTTTCCATCGGGTCACACTTGCCCCCGGGTTGATGGAGGTCCCTGTTGCCAACTGGACGCTTTCCGCGCTTTCGAGCAGCAACTGGTTACGTTCAATACTATTGGCTTTGTACGATGATGTTTCGTAGTTCCATCCGGCCATTGCTTTCACATAATGTTTCTGGTCAAAGGTTTTTTCATATTCCGCATAAATGTTTGAGGCAGTATAAGCAGTGTGCCCCATCCATTCGTAAATAATACCGTTGGCATCGCCCATATACGATGGGTTTGCTGCGTTTGCATTTTGATAATAAGGAACTTTCACCCTTTTCCAGAAGAAATCGCGGCTATCGTAACGATACGTAAAGTCTCCATTCACACGGAAAGTATTTTCAAAGAAATTAGTATTAAACCCTACTGTATTTTTAAACAAATTTCGTTTGTTGTCCTGATAATTGTTCCCGTCAACAAAGGCGCCTAAAGTAGCAGCGCCGCCACGGGTGTAGGTGCCATCCGGATTGTACATCGGTAAACTGGGGAAAGCGTTTACTTCAATGTATCGCATAATGTTGGCACTCCGTCCCTGTGCCGAATAGGGCATGTGGTAATTATCGTTGGCAAATTCCATGTTATTGGTCAACTTCAGCCATTTATAGGCCTGCAGCGATCCTTTTGCCCTGAAGTTGTAGGAACGGTAAGTATCCGGATTGAAGTTATACATACCCCCAAAATCGTAGATGCGGCCCGACACATAGAAATCAGACTGGTCGTTACCGCCCGAAATACTCAGGTTGTGATCGTGAGTAAAGGTATGGTCTTTAAAAAGAAGGCCTACCCAATCGGTATTGCTGTAATATTCGTAATTCCCATTCGGTAATATTTCTGTTTTGGGGCCTTCCCCCGATGCTTTCCATGCCCTCATCCGCTCTAACCACTCGTCACTATAATATTGCGTATTGTTGTTAATTGAGGTAGGAACTGTTCCCTGCCGGTTATAATACGATGCCCTGAAATGTTCCAGCCAGGTAACGGCATCGGTTACAAATTCCGGTTCTTTGGCAAGCGATTGAACAGAAAAATTACCAGTGTAATTCACCGTGGTTTTGCCTTTCTGTGCCTGTTTTGTGGTGATCAATACCACGCCAAAAGAACCTCTGGCACCATAAATAGCTGCCGAAGCTGCATCCTTCAACACCGTAACACTTTCAATATCGTTGGGGTTCAGAAAAGTAGGGTCGCCTTCAACACCATCGATCAGTACCAGCGCGCTTCCACCCTGTCCGATGGAGGTCTGTCCTCGGACATTGAAGGAAGCCGAACGGGTAGGTTTCCCGTCTTCCAGTTTGATGTTCAGATTCGGGATAGCTCCCTGTAAGGCCTGTGTGGTGTTCGATGTGGAGCGGTTTTCAAATACTTCGGTACCCACCGCTTCAACCGCACCGGTTAAATTTACTTTTTTCTGAACACCGTACCCGATCGCAATTACTTCTTCAATACCAATGGTTTCTTCTGCCATTTTAATATTTATGGATGCTTTGCCTGCAACCGGCATTTCCTGGCTCCTCATTCCCACGAACGAGAAAACCAGCGTCGCATTGTCGGGGACATTTGCCAGGATATACCTCCCGTCGAAATCGGTAACTGTTCCTTCCGTGGTCCCTTTTACCACCACGGAAACCCCCGGCATAGACTGTCCCGACGAATCGGTTACTTTTCCGGAGATTGTTTTTTCCTGCTGCCCGGTGCCCGGGGAGTCCCATCTGACATCCTGCCGTGAAATAATCACCGCGCTGTTCATCACTTTGTATTTCAAAACCTCCAAGTCCAGAATCTGATTGAGGATTTGTTCTATCGACCCGTTTTTTACATTGACGGAGACTTTTTCATTCACATTCACGTCATCGTTGCTGTAAAAGAATTCGAAATCACTCAGTGCGCTGATCTCCTCAAAAACCTCTTTGATCGTCACCTCTGTGTGCCGCAGGTCGAAACGGCTCTGCTGTGAATAGGAATTTGCCGTGGCTCCCAGTACTCCCAGCAAAAATAGAAAGATTGTCAGTTTCATACACAAAAACAGTTTAAGTGTAAAATACCTCAGCCGTTCCAACGGCCTGATTTGTTTTTTTTTCATAAGTTTGTATTTGAGTGTTAAACTTGTCAATTCCCTTGTTGTCAGCTCGGGAATTGAATTACCTGAACCGGAAAATGCGTCCACATCTTCCGGTTCGTTATTTTGATGCCATAATGATTATTTCCTCCTGATTGATTTTAAATTTCACTTTATTGATTTCCTGGATGATGTTCAATGTATAGTCCAGCGAACGGTCTTTATTTATCACCCCGGTAAAACGGTAATCCTTCAGTTCTTCGGATTCGAAACGGAATTTCACTTCGTACCAGTGTTCCAGTTGCACTATCAGTTCATCGAGTGACTTGTTGTTAAAACTTATTTTACCTCCTTTCCACGATGTATACTCGGCTGTATTGATCCCCGATTTGGTGATTTTTCCTGTTGGCATAGAACAAATCAAACGTTCTCCCGGACTGATAAAAACTGAATTTCCGTTACTGATAAATTCCACGCTTCCTTCAATCAGTACCGTTTCAATGGCTGACATGTTGGAATAGGCCCTGACATCGAAAACGGTCCCGTGTACTTTTACACTGGAATTTCCGGCATGTACAACAAACGATCGTCCATTGTTCTTTTCCACTTCAAAAAGAGCTTCTCCGTCAAGGTACACTTCCCGGTCCGACCAGTTGAACGTTTTCTTGTATTTCAGGGTCGATCCGGCGTTTAACCATACATTGGTGCCGTCAAACAGGGTAAGGTTGGTAATTTGTCCGATTGGACTTGAAACCGAAGCATATTGTTTTCCTGAAATGTAATTGTCGGCAAAATAGTCGGCAACTATAGTGATAAGAATTGCAACTACTGCCACTGCTGCATATTTGGGCCATTCCCTAAACCAATTTTTCCGGCTAAGCTGCCTTTTCAGTTTTTCCCAAACCATCTCCGGGGATTGAAATTCCTGTATTTTTTTCACGTCATTGCGGGAAGCATGGACCTGCCCTATCATTTTTTCAATCCTGATATCCTGCCCCGGGCCCTGTTGCCCGGACGGGCCTTGCACTTCTCCGTGAAGTTTGGCAGCTATCCGTTCCCATGTATTTTGATTTTCCATAGTTTGTGTTCTACATTTCTACAGACACAAAAAAGATCAAAAAGGGTGAAATATGGACAGATTTTTTTTCGTAATTGTTTCAGCCCTTTTTGAACAGGATAAAAACCATGTTGAAAAATGAATCGTGGAGTTTTTCTCTGAGTAACCTGTAGGCAATGCCCATTTGGGTTTTTACAGTGTTTTTTGAAAGTCCGAGCGCATCGGCAGTTTCCTGATATGTCAGTTCATCGATAAAGATTGAAAGAAAAATCTTTTTGCATTGCGGAGGAAGTGTTTCTATGGCCTGATTAATTTTTGAAGCAAATTCTTCGGAGATAAACTGGTCCCCTGTTTCGTTTTCCCACTGCGGTATATCAGACTGATCGAACCCGGCGATTATTTCTTTTTTGCGTTGTATACGATTTATACAGGTATTTTTTACTGAATTCAACAGGTAGTTTTTAAGACTACTTTGAACTTTTATCTCTTTTCGTTTTTCCCATATTTTTATAAACACTTCCTGAACAATGTCTTCAATTTCTTGATTGTCACGAATATAACGGCTGGCGACCAAACAAGCGGTGTGGTAATTGCCGGTAAAAAAATTGCCGTAACAATCCACATCATTCAATACGCGATGTATGTTCCCGCTTTCCTCCATGCCTTTTTGGTTATGAAAGCAAAAATACCAAAAATTAAATCAACCGGTAAAAGTTGATGTCAGAGTGATAGAAATGACGTGCATTTTACAGGTGCCAGAAGAACTGACCCCTATTTAACCATGAGCCTTAAAATATGCGATTGCAGAGTTTGCCGAACACAATCGTGAAACCAATGTTCAAATAAAAAAGGGACTGGGAAAGCCCCTCATAACTATCTATAAATCAGTGGAGATTACCGGAATCGAACCGGTGACCTTTTGACTGCCAGTCAAACGCTCTAGCCAACTGAGCTAAACCCCCAAAATGTTCGGCAAATATATAAAATATTTAAACCCTCAAAACACCAGCTTGCTTTTTTTCAGGAATAAGCCGGGGCGGATTATTTTTGGTAAGAATTTTGTTCCCCTCTTTTTCAAAAGCTTTTGATTTATAAAGGTTACCTTTTCAGTATTGGACACTGGCAAACTACCGAAAGGCAAGGTTTTATATACAAACTGAATTTCTTAACTGTTAATCTTAAAAACAAAAGCCATGAAAACAAAAAAAACAAAAAAAGCCGACCTTGAAAACAAACGTCCCTTGTTTTTTTCAGTTGGATTGTTGATCAGCCTTTCTGCTGTTTTGTTTGCTTTCGGATGGAAAACACCCATGCAAAAGGCAGAAATTTCCGGTGAACTGAAATGGGAAGCGCCGGTTGAAGAAATGCTCCCTGTAATTAAAGAAGAGAAAAAAGAAGTTACTACGCCCAAACGCGAAGCCATCGACTTTGAATTGGTTGACGATGAAACAGAAATAGATTCAGAAATAGATTTTTTTGAATCAGAAATTGAGAACGATGAAGCTGTTGATATCCGGTTTTACGTACCCCATACAACTGAAAAAGAAGAGGATGTTCCGGTATGGTTTGCCGATGAGATGCCCGAATTTCCCGGAGGCATGCCATCACTTTTGAAATTCATCGCTTCTTCGCTCCGGTACCCGGTTGTTGCCCAGGAAAATGGCATTCAGGGAAAAGTATTTGTCACTTTCGTAATCAATAAAACAGGCGAAGTAACCGGCGTCCGGATCCTTCGGGGGATTGACCCCGCCCTTGATGCCGAAGCGCTGAGAGTAGTTAAAAACCTGCCCCGATGGAAGCCAGGAAGGCAAAGCGGAAAACCCGTTAGCGTAAATTATAATGTACCCATACACTTCATTTTAAAGTGATCCTTCGACAATATTTTTTTAATTCTATACAATCCCGAAAATTGAAATATGATTTTATTGCTTTTGAAGATTATTTTTTATCTTTAAGCCCTCAAAAAGAAAAATAATTCTGATTCAGGATAACTTATAAAAATTAACTATGGAACTAAAGAAATCGCCAAAAGCTGACCTTGAAAACAAAAGGAATATTTTTGTCCAGCTCGGGTTAGTGATCGCATTGGGGATTACTCTTTTTGCTTTCGAATGGACCACGAAAGTGGAACAGGCTGCTTCTCTGGGCACGATAGCAGAACAAGAGGTTGAAGATGAGATCATCCCCATTACACGCCAGGAGGAAGTAAAACCACCGCCACCGCCGCCACCACCAAAAACAGTGGAGGTACTGACGATTGTGGACGACGATACTGAACTTGAAGACGAACTCGAAATTGACGACTCAGAGGCCGATGATCAAACAGTGATTGATATTGCCCCTATTGTTGTCCAGAAGGAAGAGGAGGAAGAAGAAGCCCAGGTATTTTTTATTGTGGAAGAAATGCCGGAATTTCCCGGAGGGGAGTTGGCTTTGCGTAAATTTATCGCACAGTCGATCAAATATCCGGTCATTGCCCAGGAAAATGGTATCCAGGGGAAAGTGTATGTGAACTTTGTTGTTGACAAAGACGGCAGTGTGACCAACGCAAAAATTGCCAGGGGGGTAGATCCCTCACTTGATAAAGAAGCATTGCGTGTGGTAAACAGTCTTCCGAAATGGAAACCCGGAAAACAAAGAGGAAAGGCAGTAAAGGTTTCATACACAGTTCCAATTAATTTCGTGCTTCAGTAGAAATTTTTTAAAAAAACAGATACGAATTCCTGGTCCTGCATTACGTGGGGCCAGGTTTTTTTGTTAGAACAATATCAATTTATGATCGATACAAGGCCGGAAACGGAAGTCGTAATTTTAGTAGGCCTGATCAACGATGACCAGGATGAAAAACGGGCAAAGGAATATCTTGACGAATTGGAATTTCTAGCCGACACAGCAGGTGCTGAAGTGAAAAAACAGTTTTTCCAGAAACTTGAAATGCCCCACCCGGCAACTTTTGTTGGCTCCGGGAAATTAGAAGAGATAAGTAATTATGTCAAAATTCACGAAATTGATACGGTCATTTTCGACGACGAACTTAGCCCGGTGCAATTACGAAATCTGGAACGTACGCTCGAGTGTAAGGTGCTTGACCGGACCAACCTGATCCTCGATATTTTCGCCAAACGCGCACAAACGGCCCACGCCAAAACACAAGTTGAACTGGCCCAGTACCAGTATCTGTTACCTCGGCTGACGCGCATGTGGACCCACCTCGAACGTCAGCGCGGAGGGATTGGGATGCGTGGCCCTGGCGAAACACAGATTGAAACCGACCGACGGATCATTCTCGATAAAATTGCACGGCTGAAGGAACAGTTGAAAAAAATTGACAAGCAAAAAGCCACCCAACGTAAAAACCGGGGGAAACTGGTACGTGTAGCGCTGGTCGGTTATACAAATGTCGGTAAATCAACATTGATGAACATGCTCAGCAAATCGGAAGTTTTTGCCGAAAACAAACTATTTGCCACACTTGATACCACGGTGCGAAAAGTTGTGATCGGAAACCTGCCTTTCCTGCTGGCTGACACTGTCGGGTTTATCCGTAAACTTCCCCACGGATTGGTCGAATCATTCAAATCTACCCTTGACGAGGTGCGCGAATCGGATATACTGGTCCATGTGGTCGATATTTCTCATCCCGGGTTTGAAGAACAGATTGATATTGTTCATTCTACTTTGCAGGAAATCGGAGCAGGAGACAAACCGGTTATTTATGTATTTAATAAAATTGATGCCTTTACTTTTGTTGAAAAAGAGGCGGACGACCTGAGTGAAACCACAAAAGTGAATTATTCACTCGAAGACTGGGGAAAAAGCTGGATGGCCCGCAACAACACTCCTTCTTTGTTTATTTCGGCACTGAAAAGAACCCATTTTGAAGAATTAAAAGGAGTACTCTATGAAGAGATTAAAAAAATACACGTGACCCGTTTCCCCTACAATGATTTCCTGTTTGAAGCAAATGTGCGTTCAGAAGAAGAATAAACTTTACAGAAAGAATGGGACCTTCGAAGAAAATCAAGAGGTAAATTGAGGGTTTTTCACGTTCGACTATTTAACTGCGGATTTTTTTTTGACCTATCATTTCTACCAGATTTTTCTCAAATTTGGCAAAAAACTGGAAGTTTTTCATACCTTGGAACCAAAATTAATCAACAATATTGTACTGATTATCAACGGCATGGTGAAATTATTTTGATTTTTCACGTTTGACTGTATTAGCTTTTCAAACGCTATAAAAGATAAGGCTCACCAGTTTGTGCATAAGCGTGATTATTCACGGATGCCCGGTAACAAATTGATAATTTTGAGGCCGTGCCTTCAAAGGCACGGCCTCACTGTTTGACCAAGCTTTAATCGGCATCGCCGGAACGATCAATATCCGGGATTTTGACTTAAACCCGGATTCGCATCGAGCGCGGTTTGCGGGATAGGGAATAGTAAATATATAGACGCTGAAGACGTTTTCCAACCCGGGATCGGATTTAAAAACTTCCCAAACCGGATCATGTCCTGCCTACAACTTATTTCCCATGCCAGTTCAAAACGTCTCTCATTATATATGTCATCCAGATTCACACTCGATTTTAACTTGCCGGTATGAATGAATGCACGTTTTCTTAGCTCATTGACCAGGCGCGTTGCCTCGGCATTGTCCTGTCCCAGCCGCACAAGGCATTCAGCTTTCATTAAGTAGACATCCGCAAGCCTGAAAATGGCAAAGTCATTTTCCATCCATGCACTCAAACCGTTTTCAAACTCCCATTTACCACATCTCGCTCCATCCTCTTGCTCAACCTGGCCCCACCCATCGGCGTCAATATTGTACTTTTTTGTAACATCGACATAATGGATCAGCTCACGTCCATGTGCAGTGATAATCACTTTGCCCGAGGCAGGATTAATCATGGGCCCGGTGATAAAAGACCAGGCATAGCGTCGGTCATCCGGATCGAAAGATTTAACATAGTCCGGCATGGCGCATATCCCATTGTATGGCGTAATATTCAGATTAAAAACCAATCGGTCAAGATAATGTAATGTATACCGGTGCATCCGGTTTCCGCCATCATCAACGCTAAACACACACGGGAATATGATCTCTTTGGAGTTTTGATTTTGAGCAACAAAGCTTGCCTTATAATTTGGTTCAATAACATAGGGTAATTTCATGACTTCATTACAGGCATTCATACATTCCGTCCATTTTGCTCCTCCATCAGGATTCCAAACCAGGGAATTCAAGTACATTTTGGCCAGCAATGTGTAGACAAAACCTTTTGTAATCTTACCATAGCTCGCGCCGGTAACATCACTTCTTACAATATCTTTGATGGCATTTAGTTCGTTTATAATAAAGTTATATACCTCTTTTCTGGTCTTGGTGACCGGATTGGAAGTGTCCTTAAAATTTGTAACAATGGGTACATTGCCGTAATAATCACATAACAGATAATACCAGAATGCTCTTACGCCGCGTATTTCTGCCAGGGTAATCTCTTTATTATCGATAGCCGGGTTTTCTTCAACGATCGAATAGATTTTGTTACAAACAGAAATATTTTTTACCGCGGCATTATAAGGGCCACGAATGGCCGCCGTGTTTGGAGTCCATTTATGAAGCCGAAGCTCTTTAAACAGTCCTCCATCCCACCAATCGCCTCCCTTTCGTGTGGGAACAATGGCCATATCACCTGAGCACTCGCTCAAATAAACAAAATTGGTTGGAAATATGTCTTTGAATGTACGGTATATAGGAGCAATCAATGAATTGATTTCTTTAGTTGTCTTACCAAATTCATCAACCGGAAGCTTGTCATAAACTTCTTCTTCGAGATTTGTGCAGCCCTGGTAAAAAACCGAAAGGATAAGGACTGTAATTAATGTTGTTATTTTGTTTTTCATAATCCTTCTTTCTTATTAATGATTTAGAAACTGATATTCAACCCGATTAGCCACGTCCTTGATTTCGGGTAATATTCACGACCTTCAATGCCCGGATCCAGGCCTGACATTTCTATTTCAGGGTCCAATCCGGTATAGTTAGTGAACGTGATCAGGTTCTGCCCAATGACATATACTCTCACTTTTTGGATGAATTTGAGCCTCGCCACATTAAAATTATAGCCAAGACTAGCATTGTCCAGCCGCAGGAAGGAACCCTTTTCAATGTAATAACTACAATATTTCGGGTTATCGGCCAACCCGTTGGTAAACGCCTCATGCAGCACATTCGCGCCGGGCAGCCATTGAGTAGTGGCGTAAGACATTTTAGAAAAGTTAAGCAGATCGTTTCCGTAGACTCCGCGAAAAAAGAAATTAAGGTCCCATCTCTTCCATGTAATCGCATTTGCTATACCGTAGGTAAGTTTGGGCTGCGCCGATCCGATATACGTACGGTCCTCGTTGGTTAATCCGGCTTGGCCATCGATCATGTCGTCCATGATATACTTACCGTTTTCGTCGAGCCCTTTACACAACCAACCATAAAATGTCCCCACTTCCTTTCCTTCTTCAACAATATGGGTTGTATTATAAGAGCCGCCACGAATGAAAGCAGAGCCTGTCAAAATGGAATTGGTTGAGTAGGTTTCGTCTGATAATTCCTTGATGACGTTTTTATTGTGAGCAAGATTGACTGAAACAGTCCAACGCAGGTCATTTTTTCGCACAATATCACTGTTAACGAACAGTTCAACCCCTTTGTTCGACATCGATCCGACATTGGCAACTGTCGTAGGATAAAGATTGGGCGGAACCGGAACAGAATACGTGTAAAGCAAATCATCCGTGATTTTATCATAATATTCTACGGTGCCGTTAATCCGGTTATCAAAAAAGCTGAAATCAAGTCCGGCATTGAACATGGAGGTTTCTTCCCATTTCAAATCAGGATTGGCGTTTTGACTGATCTGGTAAGCACTGTACCATTTACCGTTGTCATAATACCGGCCGGAAGTTCCATAGAGCTGCAATGATTTATAAGGATCGAGACCGTCTTGATTGCCCGAAACGCCATATCCGGCCCTAAGTTTAAATTCGTCTATAAAGTTTGCATTTTTTAAAAATGATTCTTCGGAAATCCGCCATGCTCCGGAAACAGAAGGGAAAGTCGCCCACTTATGATTTTTCCCAAATTTGGATGAACCGTCATCCCGTAAAGTAAGCGTAAGAATGTACCTTTCCTTAAAAGAATAATTCACCCGGCCAAAGAAGGAGATGAGTTTGTTCATATTCTTTCCCGACCATACATCCGAGGATCTTAAATCCTCGCCGGCGCCAAGATTATTATAGCCAAAAAAATCAGTTACAAATTGCCGGTTCTGGGCTCCAAAATTTTGATGATAGTTATCTTCATAGGAATATCCTGCCAAAAGATTAAAAGAATGATTGTGAATTGTTTTCGTATAGTTCATCGTTGTTTCAAGCAAATTTTTGTCTTTGGTCCAATTTTCTCTTTTCGCTAAACCAAGATCACTTCTTCCCCGTTCCGTCTGCGAATTCAGGTATTCGCCGGAATCGTTGCTCATTCGTTGTTTAAACAAATTTAAACTGACCATAAATCCTTCAAACGGGTGTAAATCGGCTTTTATATTTCCATAAAAAAGACTGTTTTTGTTTAACCTTTCATACGTAAATAATTTCTATTAAATGAGCCTTTAAAGCCCATATGTTGTTTAAAATCAATAATTTTTAGAACTACAGACAAAAGAAAAGAAAGCACTTGTCTTTAAAGCAAATGCACGGTTAT
>JAVEYG010000030.1:0-55135 GCA_034003625.1 Prolixibacteraceae bacterium
TTTCATTTTATGCCTTATTCAGGTTTCAGCATCCGGACAGGCTAAAACGGTAAGTGGAAAAGTATCAAACGTTCAGGGGGAATCTATTCCGGGAGTAGCCGTAATGATAAAGGGTACGACACAAGGTACCATAACTGATTCTGACGGCGTTTATTCGTTTTCAAATGTACCAGGGGACGCAACGCTGGTTTTTTCATTTGTCGGAATGAAAACTCAGGAAGTAGTTGTCGGCAATAAAAACCAGGTCAATGTTTCGATGGAAGATGAAACCATTGGATTAGACGAAATTGTAACAGTAGGATATGGAACCCAGAAAAAAGTAAACCTGACAGGTTCTGTCGCAACAGTACAATCAGAAGAAATTGTAAAGGTACCAACAGCCAACGTTTCGGAAGTGCTCACAGGAAAAGCTCCCGGATTGTTTACAAAACAAGACCAGGGGGTACCCGGGTCCGATTATTCTACGATAAGCATCCGTGGGTACGACACCCCTCTCATTTTGGTTGACGGCATTGAAACTTCATGGACCCGGATGGACCCGAATGAGATTGAGTCGATAAGCGTACTAAAAGATGCTGCTGCGGCTGTTTACGGAGCCCGTGCAGGGAATGGTGTTATTTTAATTACGACCAAACGTGGAACGACCAACAAACCAAGTATCATTTACACGAGTAATTACACCTTTCAGAACCCGACAACGATCCCTGAGTTTGTTTCCTCAGGAAAATATACGGAATTACTACGTGAAGGAGAATTCAATTCCAACCTGCCTTATACCTATTCGGAAGAAGACGTCCAAAAATTTTACGAAGGGACAGAACCTGGTTATGTGAACGAAAACTGGTACAAGGCTGCTTTCAGGGAATGGGCCCCTATGCAATCGCACAATCTCGCTGTAAGAGGCGGAAACGAAAAGGTGAAATATTACATGTCGGTAGGCTATCTCGACCAATCAAGTATTTACCAATCCGGCGACCTGAACTTCAACAGGTACAATGCCCGCACCAATGTAGATGCACAGATTTCCGACCGGCTGTCTGTTTCTATTGACATGTCGTACCGGAACGAGATGCGCAAGGCCCCGCAAACATCGCTCGACAACATCTGGATTAACCTGAAAACAGCGTTGCCCGTTTGGCCGGCCACCTTGCCCGACCCGGAAAAAGGAGGCGCATATTCCGGCTTCCTGGAAAGAAGCCCTGTTGCCCAGACCATCAGGGACATGACCGGATTTAACGATGATATTCAGCGGTATTTTACCGGAAAAATCAGTGCGAAATACAAAATCCCGGGAATCGATGGCCTGGAAGCAAATGCCGCCTTGAATTATTCGATCAATAATAAATACAACAAGATCCAGGATAAGCCATTTGACCTTTTCACCTATGACTATGCGAACCAACAATACATACCTTACGGAAGCAACGGGGCTAATTCGTTGGATGAAACATCTTCTCAATACACCCAGTTATATCCGATGATTTCGCTTAATTACGACAAGACATTCGGAAATCATTCGGTCCAGGGATTTCTGCTTGCAGAAGGGATTAACACGGATTATTTCTTTCTGTCAGCCGGACGGGTCGACTTATTATCGGTTGAAGTCCCGTATCTTTTTGCCGGGTCGCCCGATAACCTGACAAACAACGGGGGCGCCGTAGAAACAGGCCGTATCAGCTACGTTGGGAGGGGCAACTATTCCTATAAAGGAAAATACCTGTTGGAAGGAACATTCCGCTTCGATGCCAGCCATAAATTCCCGGACGATTCGAGATGGGGTTTCTTCCCGAGCGTGTCTGCCGGATGGAGAGTTTCCGAAGAATCCTTTATCAAAGACAATCTTTCATGGGTTGACAACCTTAAACTTCGGGCTTCATACAGCAAATCGGGGAATGATAACGTGGAAGCGTTTAAATACCTTACCGGTTATGAAATACAAACAGAAGAAACTAACGTGTACGTTTTTGGCAGCGATGTGTACCGTTTGATCCGCTCAACGGGGATGCCCAATCCGGACATTACCTGGCTTGACATGACGAGCTACAACGTGGGTCTGGACGGAACATTCATGCGGGGCATGCTGGGCTTTGAATTCGATTTGTTCTATCGTGTTACGGATAATATTTTCGGGCAACCTCTCGAAACCTATCCATCAACATTTGGGGCGACCCTTCCGCAGGTAAACCTGAATTCAACGGATGACCGTGGTTTTGAACTGACATTGACCCACCGGAACAAGATAGGAAACGATTTCAGCTACAATGTCGCCGGATCGGTCAGCATTGCCCGCGAAAAATACAAAAGATGGTCCGAAAGCCCATATAACGACGAGGATGAAATCCGGATTTATCAAAAAACGGGGAAATACACCAACCGTTGGATCGGGTACAAATCCGACGGGCTTTTTATGACCCAGGAGGATATTGACAACCATGCAGTGGATCAGGACCAGGCAGGAAATACAACCCTGCGTCCGGGCGACATCAAATATATTGACCGCAATGACGATAAAATCATTGACTGGCGCGACCAGGACGTGATCGGATACGGAACTTTCCCCGATTTAACCTGTGGCTTAAACATTCAAATGCAGTACAAAGGATTCAGCTTGACCGCATTGTTCCAGGGAGCATCCTTGTTCAATTCCATGATCTCCGATGTGTTGAGGGGGCCGTTGCAAAACCTCGGCAATCCGTTCGAATTCCAATACAAGTACCGTTGGCAGCCCGACCCTGCAAATCCGGATGTCAATATCAACCCGGATGCCAAACTTCCGGCTGTGCTTGGCGACGGAACAGGAACAAACACCAACAATAACAAGGCATCCGATTTCTGGTTACAGGATGCAACATACCTACGGTTAAAAAACCTGAATATAAGTTATTCGTTACCCGGGAAAATAATAAAGAGCTTTGGGATACAGGATGTGAATGTTTATGTTGCCGGAAGCAATTTATTTACATTGAGCAAGTTGGGAATCTACAAAAGCTCCGTGGACCCGGAAGCTACTGGGTATCAAAAATTCTACCCTCCGGTAAAAACCATCTCTTTTGGACTTAATGTCACATTGTAAACCATTAAAACCATGATCATGAAAAAAATAAAATACCTATTCATATTATTGTTCCTGGGGTCGCTGGGATGTCAGGAATTCCTGGATAAAGAACCTCTGGATATTATTTCGGACGCCGTTGTCTGGGACGATGAAGGCCTTATCGACTCGTATCTTGCCGATCTTTATTACAGGACTGATTTTATCGAAATCCGGGGAAATTATGCGGAACAAACGTCATTCGCCATGGTTGCCTCCATGGGCGGCGAAGGCCGGTCGTTTGGAGCGCATCACCAGTCGTATGTTGCCTCTACCAATGTCATAACATCATCCGGAGTACCTTCGGAACTGGATTACTGGAATTACAAAAACATCAGGGATTGTAACTATTTTATTGAAAAAATACAAGGTTCATCCCTTGATCCGGCATTGGTAAACCAGCGAATCGCCGAAGTCCGGTTCTTGCGTGCTTATATGTATTTCCAGATGGTGATCCGTTTTGGAGGTGTGCCCATCCTTACCGAAGCCCAAAGCATGGATGCCACACCGGAAGAAATATATGTTCCCCGCGATTCAGAAAAAGCAGTGTACGATTTCATTATCAACGAAATGACAGAACTTGCACAGGTGCTTCCTTCAACCTACGAAGCAAAAGACAAAGGCCGGCCAACCCAATGGGCTGCTTATGCCTTGCAAAGCAGGGCTGCTTTGTATGCGGCCAGTATTGCCAAATACGGACAGGTACAGTTGGGCGGGCTTTTGGGCTTTCCGGCTTCCGATGTTGAAAAGTATGCAAAAATCAGCTACGATGCCTCAAAGGCAATCCTCAATAACGGGATACATGCCCTTTACGAAAAACATGCCGACCCTACGGTTAATTTCCAGAATCTTTTCCTGGATGAGGCAGACGACAACAAAGAGGTAATTATGGCCGAAGTGTACGATTACAGCAAAAACAGGGCACACGCATTCACCTTGCGTTCGATGACGCATGATGCCAATGGGACCTGGGCTTCGATGTTGTATTTATACGACTTTATTGAGCGCTTTGAATTTGCCGACGGAACTCCCGGAACATCCATCTCCCGAACAGACCTGACAACAAAAGAATGGTCATCCGCCGAACTCTTCGGAAGCCGTGATGCGCGTTTAAAGGCTTCTGTATTTTATCCGGAATGCCCCTGGCAGGGAGGGAAAGCATATTTCCACACCAGGACTATACGCGACGGTAAAACATATACTGCAGGGACCTCTGAAGATGGATGGCCATATGCTTCCATCACCCGGAACAACAACCGCACCGGGCTGATGGTGCGAAAAAGATGCAATGAAAGCATGAAAACCGAACCCGTGATTAATGATGAAACCGACTACATCATTTTCAGGATTGGCGAAATATACCTGAACCTTGCGGAAGCAGCATTCTACCGGGGATATACCCAGGAAGCGCTCGACGCATTGAACAGGCTTAGGCAAAGGGCCGCAATGCCCCCCAAAACCGAAATCACGGAAGCAATCATCCAAAACGAAAGATTGGTTGAACTTACCTGGGAAAACCATAGCTACTGGGACATCAGGCGCTGGCGCATTGCCAAAAGTGTATTGGATGGCGTACGCATGAAAGGGCTACAGTATACCTACAATTATAACACGAAAAAATATAAGATCGTATTGACCAATGCAGAGGGTGTAGCAAGAACCTTCCAGGATAGAAATTATTACCTGCCCTTAGGTGTAAACAGGGTAGCTGAAAACCCGAATTTCGTGGAAAACCCCGATTATTAATCAGATTCATCATAATAAATTATCAGGCAAGGAGCTTTACAACAGCTCTTTGCCTTTTGCCAAAATTCATTTTGCAGAAAACTCTTTGCAATGCAGTACAAATCAAAAAAATATCACACTTCGTACGTTGGTTTAAGAGCAATTATACCGATGCTGTTGTGCTGCATTATCTTTTGGAACAGAGTTCAGGCCCAGCACGAATTTATTTCTCCCGCTGAAATTTCGGTACAAGGCATACTCGGACAGGCCGTTTCAAGCAGCGAAAAAGGCCGGTTGTCTGCTTTGCCGGATTGGAACAATGGAGAACTTATCAATATTTTCAGCGAAGAATCCAGAAACAAAAGCGAAAAAAACGACTGGTATGGCGAACATGGCGGCAAATGGCTCTATTCGACAGCGCTTGCAGTTGAACGGAGCAAAGATGAAAAACTAAAATCTTTGCTTTTCCGTACCGCTGATTTTCTTGTCAGCGTTCAGGAACAAAACGGGTACCTGGGAACCTATTCGCCTGCGAGAAGAATAACCAATAAAAATGCAAGTACACACAGCACCTCGTGGGATGTGTGGAACCTCAGTTACATGGTTCTCGGCCTGCTCGAAATCAACAAATATTTTCCGAACGAAAAATACAGCAAAGCAGCAAAAAAAATCGGGGAATTGTTTCTGGAAACTTTCGGGGAGGGGAAAGCCGACATTACCAATTACGGGACGCGGAAAGGAATGTCAGCCGCCATCATACTTGAGCCGGTAGTTGAACTATATAAAGTAACCAAAGACCAACGCTACCTCATTTTTGCTGAATGGGTTATCCGAAAAATTGAAAAAAAAGAAGGGTTTCGTATTATTTCCGAATTCCTGAAAAAAACCGATGCCGAAAATATCGGCGATGGGAAAGCCTACCAGTTGATCTGGAATTTGGCAGCCATTGCAAAACTTTATCAGGTGACAAACAATGGCAATTATCTGAAAGCGGTTGAAAATGGCTGGCAGAATATTGTTGCTTTTCACCTGACTGAAAGCGGCGGCCCCTGGGGCGGTATCGGGAAACACCTCGAATGTTTTAACAAGAAAGGATACTGGAGCCCGTATGGTTTTATTGAAACCTGCAGCATCATGGCATGGATGCAACTGAACCGCGAAATGCTCCGGCTCACCGGCCATGCAAAATATGCACAGGAAATAGAAAAGTCAGCCTACAATGCCTTGCTGGGCGCACAGTTTCCCAACGGGACTGATTGGTGTTACCATTCGTTCAGCAACGGAAGCAGGCACATTGCCCACTTCAACGACTGCTGCCCGTCGAGCGGCGCGCTCGCCCTCGAAGAACTGCCCCGGCTTATTTACAGCAAAAGAGAAAACGGCATCGCATGTAATCTGTATACCGCAAGCGAAGCCTCGGTTTCGTTGCCAGGCGCCGGACAGGTCAGGATAGCACAGAAAACGGATTATCCTTTTGATGGAACAATTCAAATTACCTTGTCTCCCGAAAAACAGTCGGAGTTCCCGCTTTTTATCCGGATTCCCGATTGGGCTTCTTCTGCGAAAATAAAAATCAACGGGAAGCTGGTTCATACCAACAGCCTGAAGATCGGAGAATTTTTCACTATCCGGCAAAACTGGAAAAAGAATGATAAAATTGAAATAGACTTTCCTGTTGAATTGAAAGTTCATACAAAGCAGGAATATACCAACGCACCGCAAGGCGGAAAATCGATCTATTCGACTGAATGGTTCTGCCTCACCAGAGGGCCTCTGGTTTATTCGTGCAACGGACTGATAAACGACTGCGACCGTGAAAAAACATTTCTGCTTCCTGAAAAAAACCAGGAAGCCTGTTTCGTTCCGGTTGCCACTCCGCCCGGGTTTCACGGCCCGGCCTGCAAATTGAAACTTCCGGGACAGGAA
Source organism: Prolixibacteraceae bacterium (assembly GCA_034003625.1). Lineage (GTDB taxonomy): Bacteria > Bacteroidota > Bacteroidia > Bacteroidales > Prolixibacteraceae > GWE2-42-39. The sequence goes on from JAVEYG010000030.1 coordinate 6,743, forward strand.
GCGCTGCTGTTCCTCCCCTACTACGAAGCGGGCGGCAGAAGCCCCGGGTTATGGCGGTTGACCTGGATACAACGTAAAATTGATTAAATGGCTTCTTCTGAAGAATATTTTAAAATATGAATTTTTACAGAACCCATATTGCAAACAACCAATACTTGTTAATGCTCCGGCAGATTATGGCGGCAGTATTGATTGCCTTGCTTTTTACCGGCTGCAAAAAAGACGAAGTACCTGTCCCCGACAATGAAGAAAAGCCATCGAAAGAAATCAGTTATCCGGGCGTCCCGCTTTCCGATATTTATGAGGTCACTGTTACTGCCAATGGAAAAAAAGAAAAACTGACCGTTTTCAAAAACACCTGTCCCGAATACAAATTAGGAGAAATGAACATGGTTGAAAACGACCAGTACCCTTTGGCCATTTTCGCCGGAAGAAGCATCAACTGGGGCAGCTTTTCATTTACCGGGACGGTTGATGTTGAAGTAAAGGTCACTAACCAAAACAAAGTCCCCGTTTCAGGAGAAATCAGGATACTCCCTACACGATACGGGATTACACCCACCAAAGAGGGAAATATCATCCGGTTTACGATAAGCACCCCGGGACAGTTCTCCGTTGAAATCGGAGAAAACGGTTACAAAAACGGGTTAGTACTCTTTGCCGACCCAGCCGAAACCGACATTCCCAATCAGTCTTCCAATCAATACCGGATATTGACGAATGCATCAAAAACCGACATCACCTCGGTTCCTGCCTCCTATTCAGGAATTTATTTTAAAGCAGGTGTTCACAATATTGGCGTTTATCGCGTTCCGGTCAATATTAAAAATATCTACTTTGAAAAAGGTGCGTGGGTGTACGGTTCGTTGATTATGGACGGGAACCCGAATGTAAAAATATTCGGACGGGGATTCCTTTCTTCCGGAAAACTGAATTACAGGGAATCTCATTGTATCGAAGCAATTAATCAAAGTGACAATATACAAATTGAAGGAATTGTTATTGCCGATCCGAAATATTTTTCCGTCCGGCTGATCGGGCAAAACAATACGGTGAAATGGACGAAGGTCATCGGCGGCTGGGTATATAACTGCGACGGAATTGCCGCATATGCAGGTTCCAGCGTGTCGAACTGTTTCATCTGGGCCAACGACGACGCGATCAAGGTGTACCGCGACAATATCACCTGGTCCGACTGCGTGGTGTGGCAACTAAATAACGGCGGCGTAATACAGATGGCTTGGGGCGGTTCCAATGCCACCAATGTAAAACTTAGCCGGATTGATGTATTGCGTGCGGAATGGAACAAACCGGGCTTCAACCGGGCGCTGCTCAACTGCGTCGGAAACCGTTACCAGGAAGCCGGGAAAACCGGTCTGCAAAAAGACTGGCTCATTGAAGATGTGGTGACCGAAAACCCAATCCCTGTTATTTTCAATATTGCCCCCGATCCTTTCAGTCCCAACCACATTCACAATCTTACGCTGAAGAACTGGAAAGTCAGCATGACAATGAACACAAATTACCAGAACACAATTATCGGAAACGACCCAAACGAACAATTCGACGGTTTTGTGTTTGACAATTTTGTGTTTAACGGGACAAAACTGACACGGCAAAACTGGCTGCAGCTTACCGGCCTGCTTACGGAAAACCTGACAGAACCTCAATTTAAATGAGAGTGTATGTGGAAACAGCTAATTGAAATAACAAAAAAAGGAAAGCTCCTGCCTACTGCGAAAACCGGATATGTTTTCGTGACAATCCTCTGCGTATGTCTGTTCGTTTCCTGTGGTTGCGACGACCGTACAACAGACGATGCTGATGAAAGAAAACCGGTAAGTTACTTCATCGATTCCCAAAACGGAAATGACACCAACGAGGGACTTTCGGCAGACAAGGCATGGCGCACCTTATCTAAGATAGAAAACATAAAGCTGTATCCCGGCGACACGGTACGTTTCAAACGGGGTTCCGCATTTACCGGCCCCTTGGTGATCGATAATTCCGGAAATTCCCGGAAATACATCACTTTGTCGGATTATGGCGACAGCCGGTTGCCCGCCCCTGCATTTACCAACCCGGTGTTCGATCCGGGCAAAAATAACTTCGGGAACTGCATCCGGTTGAAGGGTAGTTTCATTCTTGTAGAAAATATATATTGCCACCATACAGCCGCCCAGTTGCCCCCGACCACCGGCAGTTTTACGACCATGTGGGAATTAGGCGCTATTTATATTGACAAAACCGCCGAACATTGTGTGGTGCGCAACAACGAATTGTTCGACTGCGGCGTGGGCATAAAAAGTTACGGACAACACGCCATCATCGAAAACAATTTCATTCACGACTGCAACCGGGTACTGAAAGAATGGGGATGGGGACCGATTGGCATCTGGCTGGGAGCCGATTACCAGGAAGTCCGCTATAACCGTATTTTTAATTACAGCGCTGTCGACCCGCGTATCACCTGGGGGCCCGACAGCTACGGAGGCGGGGCTGACGGCGGCGCCATCGAGATTGACGATGCCCGGGTACCAAAAGCCAATATTTCCATCCACCACAACTACACCCGCGATTGCCAGGGATTTCTTGAAGTAACCTGGACCGATGTACAGCAAAATCCCACCTACACCAATTTTAAAATATATCACAATGTAAGTGATGATTTTCAGCAATTTGTTGCTTTGTGGCGGGGGGCAAACTTCAAAATTGAAAACAATACCATCATCCGACGGAAAAAGAATGTCAACGATTGGGGCGTTTTTAATATCACTCAGAACAATGCAAAAAACCTGATCCGAAATAATATTGTGGCAGTTGAAAACGATATTGTCATTTTCAATGTCGGGAAGAACGGGACTGCACAGCCTGCCAATATCATCACGAACAACCTCTATTTTGCCGCATCCGGCGCTTTAAATATGGGAAAGGAAGGACCGGGCGAGTCGGCGATTGTTGCTGATCCGAAATTCCTGAATTATTCAAAGGGGGAACAGGCTTCCGATTTTTCAATTACCTCCGGAAGTCCTGCCCGCAACAAAGGACTTGACCTGGGGTATAAAGATGATTTTGGGTTTGCCCCGATCCCCCAGGAAGATATTGCCGACATCGGCGCATTTGAATACAAACCGTAATACATCCAGATATACTATGAAACGAAAAATATTAAAAAAAATCAGCCCTTCTCTTTCATCCCGCTGGTGCATTTTCGGCGCATTGGGAGCCACGGCATTGGTCTCCGGATGTACCGGAAATCCGGACAAAGAAGAAAAACAGGCACCCAACATTGTTGTTATTTTTGCCGACGACCTGGGTTATGGCGACCTGAGTTGTTACGGCGCCACAAAAATCCAAACCCCCGCAATTGACCAACTGGCAGCAGAAGGGATGAAATTTACCAACGCTTACGTTTCGTCGTCGCTTTGTTCTCCTTCAAGGTACACCATCCTGACCGGGCGCTATGCGTGGCGTACCCGTCTGGATTTTGGCGTATTAAAAAACTACGATACGCCCCTGATTGAACCGGAACGCACCACACTTGCATCATTGCTCAAACGGAACGGTTATTACACGGCCTGCGTCGGGAAATGGCACCTGGGACTAAATTGGGCGATTAACAACAAAGCTCCGGAAAATCCGGAAGAAACAGTATTCAATTCATGGGCCGATAATTTGCAGGAGTATATCGATTTTTCAAAACCGGTAAAAGGAGGTCCTGTCGAACGGGGATTCGACTATTTCTTCGGCATGTCGGGTTCAAACAACATGCAACCCTGGGTATATATCGAAAACGACAGGGTACTGCAAGCCCCTTCCGAATACCAGAAACCATACGATTTTATTGCAGAAAATGTAACAAGGGCCCCCGATTGGGACATGAAAACGGTGAACCAGGTAATTACGCATAAGGCAGTAGAAGTAATCAACAACCATTTTACCGGCAATAAAAAACAGCCGCTTTTCCTCTATTTCCCGACCAGCGCTATTCACCGTCCTTGCCTGCCCACATTTACCAAAGGCAAGAGCCAGGCCGGTCTGCGTGGCGACATTGTAGTGGAGCTCGACTGGACGGTTGATGAAATTATAAAAGCGCTGAAAGCAAACAATGCCTATGAAAATACTTTACTGGTCTTCACTTCCGACAACGGTCCCCGGCCCGGCGACCCGGCAGTCTGGATTGAACGGTACAAAAAAGAAGGATACGAAGAATTTCAGGAATATTTCGACGATTACGAGCCCGAATATGTCAACGAAAAGGGGAACATGATCTGGAAAAACGGCTGGCTCACTTATGGGCACAAGGCTTCAGGCGATTTTAAGGGATTTAAGCAAGATCCTTCGGAAGGCGGCCTTCGCGTGCCGTTTATTGTGCACTGGCCCGGTAAAGTAAAACCGGCGACTGTGAACAACAACATGATCTGTGCTGGTGACTTGCTGGCTACTTTTTCTGATTTACTGAGCGATCCGTTGCAGGAAAATGAAGGAGAAGACAGTTACAGTTTTCTTCCCAATATTCTTGACATCAACGCCCCTCAGGTAAGAAAAACAGTAACGCTGGCAAGCGGCAGCAGTGGCGCCCTCATTGCAATTCAAGACGGATGGAAATACATTGAGCCGGCCCGGTCCGGTAAATGGCCGGAAACCTGGTACCCCGATGGCCCCGGCGACAAAGCGCCCCGGCTGTACAACCTGAACAACGACATCGCTGAAAAAAACAACCTGTACGCCACCATGCCTGAAAAAGCGACTGAACTGGTACAAATTATTGATCATGTCAGGGTGAATACAAAAAGTGAAGCAAATAAATAACTACGAATATGAAATCTGTAAAGTACCTGATTAAATTATCCCTTTGTTTTCTGTTACTGGTAATTTTAAGTTCCGGGCGGAAAGAATCGTTGGTCACATTGGTGTTACTTCCGGATACACAAAATTATTCAGCTTCTTACCCGGAAATTTTCCAGTCGCAAACAGCATGGGCAGCAGAAAATGCAAAAAATATCGCATTCGTACTGCAGCAGGGCGATATTACCAACAACAATTCGGAAAAACAATGGGCGGTTGCCTCAAAAGCATTCAGCCTGATGGATGGCAAAGTCCCGTATACTTTCGTTCCCGGAAACCATGATATCGGGGATGGCGGGAAATCAAACGTGCGGAACACCGACTTAATGAACCGGTTTCTTCCGTACGAAAAATACAGTAAAATGTCTTTGTTCGGAGGAGCATTCGAAACAGGGAAAATGGACAACACCTGGCATACGTTTAAGGCTGGCGGAATTAAATGGCTGATCCTTTCGCTCGAATTTGGGCCAAGGAATAAAGTTATTGATTGGGCTAAATCGGTTATCGAATCGCATCCTCATCACAAAATCATAATCAATACCCATGCGTACATGTATTCCGACGATACCCGGATGGGCGAAGGGAAAGGTCATAAATGGCTTCCACAGAATTACGGGCTTGGAAAAGATGAAGGAGGCGACGCGGTAAACAACGGGGATCAACTATGGGAAAAACTGGTAAAATGGTATCCGGGCATCATCTTCGTGTTTAGCGGACATGTTTTAAATGACGGAACAGGCCTGTTGGTCAGCGAAGGCGTTCATGGAAACAAAGTGTACCAGATACTGGCTAATTATCAATCCGGTGTGGAAGGCAGTGAAAACGGAGGAAACGGCTTTTTGCGGATCATTTCCATTGATGTCCGCAATTCAGAGTTGTCTGTAAAAACATATTCTCCCTATTTGAAAAAATACAAAACCGAACCCGATCAGCAATTTAGTTTTAAAGAAGTTGTCTTTAAATAAGCGCAATGAAACAATCTGTCGCTGCAATATTATTACTAGGACTAAATCCACTGGCAAATGCAAAACCTCCGGCATACGAGGCTGTAAAGTCAGCTTACCCGGGTTCCGGAAAGCCCAATGTGATCGTGGTATTATCCGACGACCAGGGATATGGCGACTTTTCGTGCCACGGAAACCCGGTTTTGAAAACGCCGGCGCTTGACAGGTTGCACAGCGAAAGTATCCGTTTCGGCAATTTTCATGTTTCGCCATTGTGCACACCCACCCGCGGGCAGTTGATGACCGGTCTCGATGCCATGCGCAACGGGGCTGCTACCGTGCTGACAGGCAGAAACCTTTTACGGCGCGACATCATTACCATGCCCGAAATTTTTAGTAAAAACGGCTATGCTACGGGAATATTCGGGAAATGGCACCTGGGCGACAATTATCCCGACAGGCCGATGGACCGGGGATTTCAGAAATGTGTCTGGCACAAGGGATGGGGACTTCTTTCCGAAATCGAATTCGACAACGATTACTACGAAACACGCTATCTCGACAGCCTCGAAACAAAACAATCGGGTGAATATTGCACCAACCTGTGGTTTGGCAAAGCCATCGAATGGATGGAAAAAACCGCCGCAAAAAAACAACCGTTCTTTACCTATCTGGCGTTGAATGCCCCGCACGGGCCTTTTGATTCCCCGGCCCAGGATTATAATTTTTACAGAAATCAGGTGACCGATAGTGTTACCGCCTGTTTTCTGGGAATGGTCCGCAATATCGACCGCAACATGGCGCGCTTGGATGAGTGGCTGGAAAAATCAGGTCTGAAAAATAATACCCTTCTCGTGTTTATGAACGACAACGGCGGAACCGGCGGCGTTGAACTGTACAATGCAGGCATGCGCGACAAAAAAGGAAGTAATTACGAAGGAGGCCACCGGGCAGCCTGTTTCATGCGATGGCCCGATGGAAACCTTACGGGTGGCCGTACCATTGCAGACGCAACACAAATACAGGATTTGCTTCCTACATTTATTGATTTGTGCGGATTGCAGGCGGACGTTTCGTATCCATTTGATGGAAAGAGCCTGGCTTCAACGCTCCTTAAAAGTAAACCCCTGAATGACCGGATGTTTGTTGTCCAGTATGGCGGTCATGTTCAGCCCGAAAAATATTTCAGCTGCGTAGTCTGGGATTCCTGGCGATTGGTCGGGAACGATGAATTATATGATTTATCCGCCGATCCCGGCCAGAAAAACAACGTGGCAAAAATGTATCCTGAAAGAATGGATAAAATGCAGGTATTTTACGAAAACTGGTGGAAAGAAATTGAGCCCGGTATCAATAATATCATCCCGGTGGTGGTTGGTTCTGAAAAAGAAAACCCGGTCATTTTCAATTCGGACAACTGGGTTGACGGAGCGGTAAATACCCAGTGGAAAGTGGCCCAGGCGGGAGGCAGTCCACAAGGAGACACTACGTATATCCAGGTTGCCAAGGATGGAAAATACAAAATAGAATTAAGTCGCTGGCCTTTCCATTTACAAAGAAGTTTGACAAATGCCGGCCCTAAAATATCGGTGGGGGGAACAGGCATCAGGCCAGGGAAAGCAGTTTCCGTTCAGTCCGGATGTATTTCCCTGGATAACCAAGAACCACTTGTGAAAGAAAGCCTGCCAAATGACACAAAAATAACTTTTGAACTGGAATTAACTGCCGGGACAACAACATTCAGGGGATGGTTCAAAGATGAAAATGGAGAGGATTTGTGTGGCGCTTACTATGTGAAAGTTGAAAGACATGAATAAACTGAATACAAAAATATTGCCGCTTGGGATGGCTTTCGCAGGAATGTTCCCGCTCGTTCAGACAACGGCAGCCGGCAAAATTCAGGCAAAAAGGCCAAACGTGGTTTTCATACTGGCCGACGATTTGGGCTGGAGCGACCTGGCTTGTTACGGAAGTCGTTTTTACGAAACCCCCCGGATCGATCAGTTGGCAAAAGAAGGCGTTCGTTTTTCCAATGCGTATGCTGCCTGCCATGTATGTTCGCCTACCCGGGCGAGTATTCTCACCGGCCAGTACCCGGCGCGGCTGGGATTGACCGACTGGCTCCCGGGGCGAAAAAATTTCCCGTTCCAGAAGCTGAAAAATGTAGCTTCGGTGCAACGCCTGCCTTATGGCGAAAACACAACATTCCCGGCAGTGATGCAGGCCAATGGTTATAAAACAGCAATTATCGGGAAATGGCATCTGGGAGAAGACTCGGCATCCTGCGAACGACAGGGGTTTGACCTTCATATCCCTTCGGGATGGATGAAAGGATGGCCCGCCAAAGGCTATTTTTCGCCCTACCGGATGCCCGGCCTGAAAGACGGGCCGGAAGGGGAATATCTTACCGACCGGATGACCGATGAAGCCATCCGTTTTATAACCGAAAATAAGGACTGTCCGTTTTTGCTCTATTTGTCGCATTATGCCGTGCATGACCCTATTCAGGGGCGGCCTGATTTAGTGAAAAAATATCAGCAAAAGCTGAAGCAAATGCCTTCATGGGAAGGAGTTCCATATATTTTGGAAGGAAATCCGGACTCCGGGAATCCTCTTTCAAAAGAAGAATTAAGCGCGCTGTTGCAGGAAAAACCGTATGAAGGGTTTAGCGTTTTGCCCAACAGAACGGTAAAAATTAAGCAAAACCAGGATAACGTGCAGTTTGCGGCCATGATCGAAAGCCTTGACGAAAGCGTAGGCCGCGTACTCGATAAGTTAAAAGAACTGGGATTGGAAGACAATACTATTATCATTTTCTTTTCGGATAACGGAGGAATGTCGGCGGCTAATTTCGGAAACCCAACACGGGTGGTACAAGCAGATGCCCTCGACAAATCTTTTTCCACCTCCAACCTCCCGCTCCGGGCCGGAAAAGGCTGGCTGTACGAAGGCGGAATACGGGTGCCAATGATTGTGAAATGGCCCCAAAAGGGAAACACAGGCGCCGAGAGCAACGTACCGGTTATCAGCGCCGATTTTTATCCCACCATCCTTGACATCCTGGGTTTATCATCCGGTAAACATGTTACCGACGGGATAAGCCTCGTTCCCCTGCTGAAAAAACAGGACACAGCTCCGGAAGAAATATTGTACCGTCCCATCTTCTGGCACTTCCCGCATTACAGCAACCACGGGATGCAAAGTCCGGGCGGGGCTGTTCGCTACGGCGATTACAAGCTGATTGAATATTTTGAGAACAACACTGTGCAACTGTTCAATCTTTCGTCCGATCCGGGCGAGCAGGCTGACCTTTCGCAGATTCAGCCGGAAAAAACAAAAGAACTGCGGAAAATCCTGCACCAATGGAGAAAAGAAATAAATGCGCAAACGATGGAGCCAAACCCGGAATATATTCCGGCAAAATAGAAAACGACAACAAAAACAACTAAAAAAATAACTACATGGACAAATTCGCAAAATTAACACTCGCCCTGTTCCTGATTATCTCGGGAGGGGTACTTGCACAAAGCAAACTTCCGGATAAAGTGACCATTCCGCTAAAGGAACTGGAAAACAAAATCAAGGGGGGATGGGCTGGCCAAACCATCGGCGTCACGTTTGGGGGTCCCACCGAGTTCAAATATCTGGGAAGAATTATTCCTGAGTATGTCGATATTCCGTGGAACGACAACTATGTGAAATGGTATTTCGACACCTATCCCGGTTTGTACGACGATATTTATATGGACCTGACCTTTGTGGATGTTTTCGAACGCCTCGGGCTTGATGCACCGGCTGATTCCATTGCCAACGCTTTTGCCAATGCAGGTTTTATGCTGTGGCATGCCAACCAGGCGGCCCGGTACAACATCCTGAACGGAATTATGCCGCCCGAGTCGGGACACTGGAGGAACAACCTTCATTCCAATTGTATCGATTTCCAGATTGAAGCCGATTTTGCCGGGCTGATGGCTCCCGGTATGGTGAACAGCTCATCGGAAATATGCGACAAAGTCGGCCACATCATGAATTATGGCGACGGCTGGTACGGAGGGGTCTACGTGGCAGCTATGTATTCGTTGGCATTTGTTTCCGACGATATTGAATTCATTGTCCACGAAGCGCTAAAAGCCATTCCGGAGGAAAGCAACTATTACAAACGGATGTCGGAGGTGCTGAAATGGTATAAACAATATCCTGACAACTGGAAAAAAACATGGTTCGAAATTGAAAATGCCAACTGGGAAGAGGACTGTCCAAAAGGGATTCATCAGGCTTTTAATATTGAAGCCACCGTCAATTCAGCCTATGTTTTAATCGGGCTGCTCTACGGAAAAGGAGACTTCTACCAAACAATGGATATTTCGACCCGGTGCGGACAAGATTCGGACTGCAACCCGGCCACCTGCGCCGGTATTTTGGGAACCATCATCGGGTACGACAAAATTCCCGGATACTGGCTGAAGCCCCTGCAAAAAGCGGAAGATATTGATTTCAGCCATACCACCATGTCGCTGAACGACACCTATCGGATTGGGCTGAAACATGCACTGCAAATGATTGAACGGAACAAAGGACGCATCGACGGAGACCGGGCGACCATTCAGGTACAAAGCCCGAAAGCAGTCCGGCTGGAACAAAATCCGCCGGACCGGATACCTGTGAAAAAGGAAATCCTCGGCGATCATGGTTATTCTACAGAACCCGTAAGTAATGGATTGTCGGTCAGGGAATTCAAATCGTACCAGTTTGAAGGGAACGGACTGGTAATTACAGGGAAAGTTACAGGCAATAAAAACAAGCTCGCCGGTTATGTTGCCGAAGTGGTTTTTTTTCTCGACGGGAAAAAATATAAGAGCATGAAGTTGCCCCTCGATTTTATCACGCGCAGCACGGAAATATTCTGGGTTTGTGAATTGCCCGAAACGATGCACCAGTTTGAGATGAAATGGCTAAATCCGCAGGAAGGGGCAGATATTGTGCTGGAAAGCGCAATTACCTATTCCGCCAAAACACAAAAAAAACACAAACATAACTAACAAAAAATAATTGAACGCCCGGGGAGGGCACGCCATCCGAATACCGGTGGCATAAGCAAAAATTGAGTCATTAAAGATTTTCTGAAAATTATAAAAGGTAAAGCTATGGGTAAGATATTAGTAGTTGGAAGCTCAAACACCGATTTGATAGCAACAGTCAAAAACTTTCCAACAGCGGGTGAAACCATTGTCGGGAAATCGTTTCTTCAGGTAATGGGAGGGAAAGGTGCCAACCAGGCTGTGGCAGCGCACCGGTTAGGAGGTGATGTGAAATTTATTACATGTCTGGGAAAAGATGCAAACGGGCAAAATACCATGCAATACTTCAAAGAAACGGGGTTAGATGTTTCTTCATCGTTACTTGTTGACGGGGTTTCATCGGGTACTGCCATCATTTTGGTAGATGAAAATGGGGAAAATTGTATCGTGATAACACCGGGAGCCAACAACATGCTTTCTTCAGAATATATTCAGAAAGTAGAAACAGATATTGCAGCTTGTGATATGGTGGTGTTGCAGATGGAAATTCCGTATGACACGGTGAAAACAGTGTGTGAACTCGCGCACAGGCACCACAAAAAAGTGATGCTCAATGTTGCCCCGGCCTCCCGCTTAGACGCCGGGCTGATGCAGACGATTGACATCCTGGTAGTGAACGAAACCGAAGCAGAAACAATTTCCGGCGAGAAAATAGAGATTATCGGAGAAGAAGCCATTGTTGACAAACTACTGGCAATGGGAGCCACCACCGTAGTGCTGACTTTGGGCAAAAACGGCTGCCTGCTGAAAAACAGCGAGACAGCCCACCGTATCCCGGCATTCCGGGTGAACGCATTGGACAGCACCGCAGCCGGCGATACTTTTTGCGGGGCATTGGCTGCCGAACTGGGCCGGGGAAACGATTGGGAAGAAGCCTTGCGCTTTGCAACCGCGGCATCGGCTATTTGTGTTACCCGGATGGGTGCACAACCTTCCATTCCAACCGAAAACGAAGTACGTGAATTTTTAAGTAAAAACATGGAAGTTATTGAGAAATAAAAAGATTATTGCAGGAAGAGAAAGGGAGTTTTTATTAACTATTTAATCTGAATTTTATGAAAAAAAATGTGAGTTCTTTGCAATGCGTACTGATCGCATTATGTGTCCTTTTCCCTTTTATTTCCACCCAGGCACAAACCTATAACTTTATCGCCACAGGTGATATGGAAAGTTCGAACTGGACCGGGATCCCCGGGAATACCAACCTGACGGCAACTTTTGACGCATCATCAGGGATCAATGGCACTACGTCTTATAAAACTGTAACGACCAGTATGGGCGGAGACAGCTACTACATTTTGCGATGTGAGGAATTTTTTCACATGGACCAATCCGACAAAATTACCGTGAGTTTCTGGGCGAAAGGTTCGGTTGCCGATATGCGGCTGCAACCCTGGGTGCAGGAAGCCGACGGGAACCAGTGGATGAATTTCGGGGATGCTTACCTTACAACCGCATGGAAGCAATACCGTTTCACGGTTACTTTATCGGCACAAACCTCTGATAACTATAAAATAAAATTTAGAGGATACCATACCGGCACGATGTACATCGACAATGTACAGATTGGTCCGGTCGATTACGAGAATGTCAACCAGTCGGGAATTTACGAAGTAACTGTGAGCCAGAACGGAATGACCTGGCCCCTCAATGTGTTCCGAAACAGTTGCCCGACCTATCAACTGGGATACCAGAACATGGAATCAAAAGATCAGCATCCGCTGGATTTATTTTCAGGAAGAACGATCAACTGGACAAAATTTTCGTTCGACGATCCGATTACCGTACATGTAAAAGTCATTGATACGAATAAAGTTCCGGTGAGCGGACAAACCGTCAATATTTACCCGTCGAGACACAGCGTAAGTTCATCTACCAGCGGGAATGTGGTTACATTCACAATTTCCGAACCCGGCCAGTATTCTGTGGAAATAGGCGCCAACGGGTATAAAAACGGGTTGATGGTTTTTGCCGACCCGCCTGAAACCGATATTCCAGGTAAGTCTGATCCTGATTTTCTGGTACTATATGAAGCCAGTTCCAACGATGTATCATCCATACCAACATCCTATTCAGGGGTCTATTTCAGGCGTGGCGTCCACAATATCGGCATCTGGAATATTCCCAGTCATATTAAAGATATTTATTTTGAAGATGGCTCGTGGGTTTACGGGGCATTGAAAATGGATGGCGATCCCGATGTCCGCATTTACGGACGGGGAGTTTTGTCATCGTACAACATGAATTACCGGCAAACCCACTGTGTGGAGGCAATCAACGGAAGTAACCGCATTACCATTGAAGGGCTGGTGGTTGCCGATCCGAAATACTTTGCCATCCGGTTAATCGGGACCGATAACAATGTCAGTTACGCAAAAGTAATCGGGGGATGGGTCTATAACTGCGACGGAATTGCCGCATTTGCACGTTCAAACGTTTCAAAATGTTTCATCTGGGCAAACGACGATGCAATAAAAGCATACCGGGACTCAATCAGCTGGTCCGACATTGTTGTGTGGCAGCTGAATAACGGAGGCACTATTCAGATGAGTTGGGGAGGAGCAGTCGGAGGGTCAACGGCGAAAGGGGTAACGATCAGCAGATTGGATGTATTGCGTGCGGAATGGGATGTCGATCGTTTCAATGTTGGCCTTCTGAACTGCGTGGGAAATCATTACCAGGAGGCTGGAAGATCAGACCTGATCGAAAACTGGCTGATAGAAGATGTGGTTACCGAAACAGCTATTCCGTTAATATGGAATATAACGCCGGATCCTTACACTCACTGTCACATAGATGGTTTGTATATGAAAAACTGGACCGTGTTTAAAGATAATTCCTTAGGTTTTGTAAACGAGATCAAAGGCGAAGACCCGAACGATTTTTTCAGCGGGTTCGTTTTTGACAATGTCCGTTTTAACAATGGCTTGCTGACGAACGAGAACCGGATTGCTTCAGGAGAAATGGATAACGGGAACTGGGTTTCTGTTCCAAACGGCACGGACCACACTACAACTTTCTGTTCGACATGCGGTACCGGCAGCGGCTGGGGATTATTGTCAAAAACCACAAACATGAACGGAAAACCTTATTATACCAATGTTTGCCAGGACGAATTCCATATCGACAACAACGAAATGATTACGATCAGTTACTGGGCAAGGGCCACTGCCGCAGGCAAACTTCTGACCCCCTTCGTACAGGATGTGGTAACCGGTGACATAAAAGAATTTCCACAGGTATCGCTGACAACCAACTTCACCCGGTACGCCAGCACGGTTCAGGTCGATCAATCAACCTCTGATCGTTACAAGGTGAAATTCAGGGGGTTTTCAACAGCCTGGATTTATCTGGACAAAGTGCAGGTTGGCCGGAAAGACTGGATTACCCTGACCGATATAGAAAAGCAATACCTGGATACTCCTACATTCTTACCTGAGCTTAAATCAGCAAAGGTTAATACAGGCATCGCTGCGGTAAAAAACGAATTTGAAGTTTACCCCAATCCGGTATCCGATGTATTATTTATTCACGGAATGGATGAGAATATCCGTTACAAGGTATTCAGTCAAACCGGGAGCCTGTTGTTGTCGGGGCAGGGAAATCAGGTAAAAGTATCAAAACTTAACGCAGGAATGTATATCTTGGTTACCGATGATAATAACAGGGTAAAATTTGTAAAACAGTAAACATGGGCCAAGGCCTCTTTGAAAATTCTTAAAACTTAAAATTCATGAGAAATCGTATTGCATTAGTTGCCTTATTGATTGCCGGATGTGCCACTTCCCCGAAAACAGAAGTGGAAAGCAATAAAGACAAACGTATTATCCTTTCAAAAGAATTGTTGAAAGATAAAATCAAAGGGGCCTGGGCTGCCCAGACCATTGGCGTTACATTTGGATTGCCTGCCGAATTTGAGTACAACACGACCATCATTCAGGACAATCAGAAACTCGCCTGGAACGATTCATTGATGGCAATAGAATACCGCGACCGTCCGGGAACTTACGACGATATTTACATGGACCTCTCGTTTATGAAAGTCATCGAGGAAAAGGGAATGGATGCCCCGGCACAGGCATTTGCCGAATCGTTTGCCCATGCCGATTACAAACTGTGGTTTGCCAATCAAACTGCCCGTTACAATATTCTAAATGGCCTGACTCCTCCTGCTTCGGGACATTGGCTGAACAATCCTTGCGCCGACGATATTGATTTCCAGATTGAGGCCGATTTTGCAGGGTTGATGTTCCCCGGAATGATAAACTCTGCCGTTGAATTATGCGATAAAGTGGGGCACATTATGAATTACGGCGACGGCTATTACGGCGGTGTGTTTGTAGCTGCCCTTTACTCTCTTGCCTTGATTTCCGACGACATAAACGACATTGAGCCCATCGTGAAAAAAGCCCTGTCGGTAATTCCTGCTGAAAGTAAATTTGCACAGTGCATCAGCGATGTCATTCAGTGGCACAAAGAAAACCCGACGGACTGGAAATCCACCTGGTTCAAAACCAGCCGGAAATGGGCCGTTGACATTGGTTCGCCCCTCGGCGTTTTCCAGCCCTTTAATATCGATGCAAAGATCAACGCAGCCTGGGTCGTCATGGGCCTGCTTTACGGCGATGGCGATTTTACCCGCACTTTTGAAATCGCAACCCGCTGCGGCGACGATGCCGATTGCAATCCGGCTACAGCAGGTGGTGTTTTGGCGGCCATTTTGGGCTTCAAAAGCATTCCTGAATTTTGGAAGCAAGGGTTGGATAAAGTAGAAAAACTTCCGTTTATGGGAACATCTATTTCCCTGCTTGATGCCTACGATATGTCGTACCGTCATGCCGAAGAAATGATCAGAAGAAATGGCGGGGAAATAAAAGAAAACGAAGTGGTGATCCAATTTCAGGAACCCGGGACTATCCCTCTGGAAGTGGCTTTTGAAGGGCATTATCCGGTTGGGAAAGTTGTTCCGAAGACATCCAATAATGAAATTACATTTGAATTTGAGGGCATTGGCTTTGCCCTGGCAGCTCCGCCCGACGGCAGGGAATACAAAAAAAACCACGTGTTCGAAACCGAAATGTATATTGACGGGGTATTGGTCGAAAAAGCAAAACTTCCGACCGAAATTAATAAACGCCGGTTTACCCCGTTCTGGCGCTATCAGCTGCCTATGGGCAAACACAAGGTTGTCATCAGGATACTGAACCCGGTTGACTATGCCCAAATAGAGTGCATCCATGCGATAATTTACGGCGACCAGCCGTTTGAAGTAAAATTATAGCTGCCAGCAAAAGTCCGTACAGAAATCCGGATTATCTTCAAAGAAAAATTAAAAGAATGAACCAAAAATTAATTGTATCAACAGCAGCCGTTGCTTTTTTGGGCGCCGCGACGACACAGTGCCGGCAGAAAGAAGCAAAGCCCATGAATGTTGTTTTCTTCTTAGTTGACGACCTGGGTTGGACAGATGTTAGCTGCTACGGGAGCAGTTTTTACGAAACACCGAATATCAACCGTTTTGCAGAAGAAGGCGTACGCTTTACGAGCGCGTATGCAGCCTGCCATGTCTGTTCTCCGTCGCGGGCAAGTATCTTGTCGGGCAAATACCCGGCTTCGATCAACCTGACCGACTGGCTGCCCGGCCGGCTCGACTTTCCATTCCAGAAACTAAAAAATGTATCAGTTAACCAGCATCTTCCATACGATGGGACTACCATTCCGAAAGTTCTTCAGGAAAACGGATATAAAACGGCAATCTTCGGGAAATGGCATTTGGGCGAAGATTCAGCATCTACTGCCCGGCAGGGATTCGATTTGCATGTTCCGGAAGGCTGGAACAAGGGCTGGCCCAACAAAGGTTATTTTTCGCCATACGGATTGAAAGGCCTTGAAGACGGACCGGCTGGAGAGTATCTCACCGACCGGCTAACTACCGAAGCGTTAAAATATATCGAAGAAAACAAAAACCAGCCGTTCTTTCTGTACCTGTCGCATTTCGCCGTACACGACCCTATTGAAGGGCGTCCTGATCTGGTAGAAAAATACAAAAAGAAACTGGCGCAAATACCTGCTCCCGAAGGACCTCCTTTCGTGATGGAAGGAAACCCGGACGCGCCTGCCGGCAAAAAAACAGGGCAACCATACGAGGGATACCGTATTTTTCCCGACCAGACGGTACAGATCAAGCAGCGCCAAGACAATGTGGAATTTGCAGCCATGGTCGAAAGCATGGACGAAAGCCTTGGGCGGGTACTCGACAAACTGAAAACATTGGATATTGATGACCATACCATCGTAATTTTTTATTCTGATAACGGGGGAATGGCCGCAGCAAATTTTTATGAACCTGAACGGGTAATTCAGGAAAATGAACTGGATAAAGCTTTTTCAACTTCCAATTTACCCTTGCGGGGCGCCAAAGGATGGCTTTACGAAGGGGGCATCCGCGTACCGCTGATCGTGAAGTGGCCCGGCAAAGGATTGCAGGGCGCTGTTTGCGATGTGCCGGTTACCAGTCCCGATTTCCTGCCAACCATCGTGGAAATGCTCGGGATCCCAGCACAGTCTGGAGTACAATCAGATGGAATAAGTTTCGCTCCTTTGCTGAAAGGCGAAGCAGAAATCAACCGCGAGGCGATTTTCTGGCATTTCCCGCATTACAGCAACCACGGGATGCAAAGCCCGGGAGGAGCTGTGAGGTGCGGCGATTACAAGTTGCTGGAGTATTACGAGAACAATACCGTCCAGCTTTTCAACCTGAAAAGTGATATTGAAGAACGGCATGATCTTTCAAGCTCAATGCCCGAAAAAGTAAAAGAGTTGAAGGAAATGATGCACAACTGGAGAAAACAGGCCGGCGCCAAAATGATGGAACCAAACCCGGATTATAAAGCAATACAATAAATTAAATACTAACTAAAAATAAAACCATCATGTTTATCGTAAACAATTATCCGTTGGCAATTATCTTTTGTGTAATTACCATGCTTTGCTGGGGATCGTGGGGGAACACCCAGAAACTGGCCGGGAAAACCTGGCGTTACGAACTTTTTTACTGGGACTATGTGCTCGGTGTACTTCTTCTGTCGCTGATTTTTGCATTCACACTGGGAAGTATGGGCAACAGTGGCCGCGGTTTCCTTACCGATCTGGCCCAGGCCGATATGAAAAATATTGGCAGTGCATTTCTCGGCGGCATTATTTTTAATGCAGCGAACATTCTTTTATCGGCTGCCATTGCCATTGCCGGAATGTCGGTCGCTTTCCCGGTGGGCATCGGGTTGGCGCTGGTACTCGGGGTAATTATCAATTACATGGGTTCGCAAAAAGGCGACCCGCTGTTCCTCTTCCTGGGGGTCGGACTGATAACAGTGGCTATCATTATCAATGCGCTTGCCTATAAAAAAGCATCTTCAGGAAACCAGAAAGTAACTTCGAAAGGAATATTTATTTCGATTCTTGCCGGTTTGCTGATGTCGTTTTTCTACCGCTTTGTGGCCGCCTCAATGGATTTAGATAATTTTGTGTCGCCTGCCGCAGGAAAAATGACCCCGTACACCGCTGTAGTTATTTTCTCACTGGGTATTTTCATTAGCAATTTCATTTTCAATACCGTGTTGATGAAGAAACCCATCAGTGGCGAACCAACCAATTACAAAGCTTGGTTTAAAGGGAAATTCTCCATCCATTTAGTTGGAATTTTAGGCGGATTGATTTGGGGCGTTGGAAACTCGCTGAACCTGATTGCTGCCGGAAAAGCCGGGGCCGCCATTTCGTACGGACTGGGACAAGGCGCAACGCTGGTTGCCGCCTTGTGGGGCGTTTTCATCTGGAAAGAATTTAAAAATTCGCCAAAAGGGACCAACGGGATGCTGGCGCTTATGTTCGTTCTTTTTATGGCCGGTATTATTTCCATTATTTATGCCGGACAATAAAAACAACTATACTCTATCCCTGGGATAAAAATCCCGGGGATATTTTTCAATATTCCTGAATCATTCAGAATAAAAATGGGGCCAGATCCCGGTCTGTGCCCCACATAATGGCAATACATTTGGATTTTATGTATTACACCAGAATATTTGTCGTCAGATTTCTGATACTTGCTTCGATGCCTTCAAATGGTTTGCCGTTCCCCTGGTTGTCATCTTCAACAAAAAGGTATTTCATTCCTGCAACTTCCTTTGAAGCCAGAATTCGTTTAAAATCAATCACTCCTTCGCCTACGGGACAAATATCGTCTTTAAGCACATCAAAAAACGGAGCTTCCTGAGTACGCATGTCTTTCATGTGGAAAAGCTGGAACCGTCCCGGGTACTTATTAAACATTTCAACCGGGTCCTGCCCTGCTTTTGATGCCCAGAAAAAGTCGATCTCCATGGTAATCAGGTCGGCATCCATTTCAGGCATAAAAATATCGTAATACGGAATTATTCCGCCAATATTGGAAAATTCAAAATTGTGATTGTGATATCCAAATTGAATACCGACGCTTTTCATGACTTCGCCAACCTGGTTCCAGTCGCCAATCATCTTTTTATACGATTCAATGTTTCGGTCAGCTTCCTCTACCCACGGTTGAATGCAATACTTCACTCCAAGTTCGGCATGTGCATCGGCCATTATTTTGGCATTGTCCATGGTAATACCGGCGGCTTCAACCTGGGTATGGCTGCTAAGAACGTCCATTCCGAGATCGCTGACCATTTTCTTAAACTCGGAAGGCGTATAACCATAAAATTTACCATCGGAGTAGCCTGCCAGTTCCAGGTTCTTATACCCGATACCGGATACTTTTTGCAAGGTTCCCGGAACATTGGAGGCCATGGCATCTCGGATAGTGTAAAGTTGAATGCCCACTCCGAAACTTTTACGGTCAACAGCAGGTTTACAGGCGCTCTTCCCGAGGATCACCATGCCCAATGACCCCGCAGCGGTAATCTTTAAAAATTCTCGTCTGTTTTTTTTCATATTCATGTTTGTTGTGATATAAATTTGGTTTTATTAAAAACATTTTCGTCCTTGTACGCTTGCAACTGATAAAAATTGTAATCAAACTTACACATTCCTTCATTATTTACAAATTGTTTTTTCCGGGTTCTTAAAACTTCAGGGGCTAACCCTTTTACATTTTCAGGCATGCCTCTTTTTCAGAATGTATAAATTTTATGCAATCAAATGATTTCAGCTATCTTTAAATCGAAAATTCCAATCATAAGCGTATGGCCGGGATCAATATCCGTTTACTGATCGAAACACTGTTTATTCCTGTGATGTTCAGCCTTATAACATCATGCAACAGTCATCGGGGACAGGATACGAAAGATTCGTTAAGCATGCAACTGCAGGATTCAATCGATGAAAATGAGTTTACGAACGAGTTCCTGCCGGTGAATGCCCTTTTGGTTTCGCCCCGAAATCCTCGGCCCGGTGAACCATTCCGTATCCTGGCAACCGGAGGGAAAAACATACGGAAAGCCAAGATCCTTGTCAATGGACCGGCAGGTGGACCGGAATTGTTGAAGAGCCGTACCGGAGGTGAGGCACCATCCTGGAGAATCGATGATTTTGCGGGAGATTCAGCCGGCAGATACACGGTTAGCCTTATTGAAAACAAAAGAAAAGCCGTAACCCTCGAATTTGTTATTTCTCCGGAAGGCACCACTCCTCAAAGGACAGGCGCAGTCTGGAAAACCCTCCGGGGATGGGACAGTGATACGGAAGCGCTATATTCGGTATGGATCAATATATTGTTCCACAAGTTCGACGAGCGTGATTCGTGGTCTTCGTTGAATGAAATAACACAGGACCGGGAGAATAACTTTTTGTATAACTATCTTTCGCTGGGAGAAGATGCCCCTGAAAGTAAGATCCACATAACCATGCAGCCCGACTGTGCCGATAATCCTTTTTTCCTGAGGGCCTATTTTGCCTGGAAACTGGGGCTCCCTTTTGGATACCATGTATGCGACAGGGGCTATCTGGGGCATAATCCCGGTACCGGGCAATGGGTCACAAACGAAACTCCCGGTATAAAATCCCATCCGGTCCTCGCCTTTAACTCTTTTCTTCGCAGGGTAATGAACGAAGTACATTCAGGCACAGCCCGCACAGCATTAAACAATCCGGACTCCGATTATTATCCTGTTTCGCTTGCACGTGAGAACCTTCGTCCCGGAACTGTTTTTGCAGATCCATACGGACATACTTTTGTTCTTGTAAATTGGATCCCGCAAAAAAACGACCGGCCCGGAATGCTTCTTTCAGTAGATGCCCAACCCGACGGGACCGTAGGAATCAAACGGTTCTGGAAAGGGAATTTCATGTTCAATACTTCCGAAGTAGTGGGGGAACCCGGGTTTAAGGTTTTTCGTCCCATCCTTTTTCAGGAGGGGACCCTGCGCACATTGAAAAATGATGAACTGACCAAGTCCTCAGGATTTATCCCCTTTTCAATGCAACAGAATAAAATGGAAAGGGATACTTTTTACCGCAAAATGGAACGGTTGATCAATCCAAAGCCGCTCGGCCCAGAAACAGCCTTGCTGGATTTGATCCGGGCGCTTCACGGACAATTAACCGTTCGCGTTGCATCTGTCGCCAACGGGGAAGCTTATTTCATGACCCATCCGGGCACTGTTATCCCAATGCCTTCCAATGCTGCCGGGGTGTTTCTGACCGGCGGGCAATGGGAGGCTTTCTCAACTCCCAATCGCGACCTGAGGCTTCTGATCGCGATGGATGCAGTACTTGATTTTCCTGATCGGATGATCCGTTCTCCTGAAGATTTCAGCATCTCATCTTTTACCTCTCCTGAACAGGTAAAGAAAAAACTGGAAACAATGCTCGATGCAAAAACATCGGAATTGTCAATTACTTATACCCGGACAGACGGGTCGTTGCAAAAACTGACCATTAAAGAAATACTTGCACGCAGGACGGCTTTTGAAATGGCTTATAATCCGAACGACGGAGCAGAGATCCGCTGGGGAGCCCCCGAGAACAGCGACGAACGGTCAACCTGTCGCCGCCATGCGCCTTCGTATCAACTCGAACGAATGCGTGCCATCCGGAAATGGTTTACCAACCGCCTGCACCCTCCAACATGAAATTGTTCCCCCTGTTTTGCAAATGGTTTTTCCGAAACGCAGAAAGGTTATTTGCTGATTATTCTTATCTGTCTCAATACAAAGGCCAGGGAAATCGCTTTCAGGACTGAACTGCTTTTTCGTACCCCTTTCGTATTGATCCCCCTAATCCCCAGGTGGGGAGACTGGCTTGTGAAAAACAGGAAAGATCAATGCTCGTATGTATTGACATTCCGTTTTCTATCCCTGACAGGGATTTCGGTAAAAGGAAGTTCTCTTTAGAAAGCTTAAACGCGATTTCCATGAAGCGAAGTCATTCTTTATCACCGGGCTTTCAATTTTTTTCTATATTTGCACACTCTAAAATCAAGGCACAAAAATCAAATTTTCCGATGAGCGATAAATTCCGCGAATACAAGCAATTAGATTTATCCCAAATCAATAAAGAGGTATTGAAAAGATGGGAAGAAGACGATACGTTTCATAAAAGTATAACGACCCGCGAAGGGCACGAAACCTTTGTTTTTTATGAAGGCCCGCCTTCGGCCAACGGGATGCCCGGCATCCACCACGTGATGGCCCGCGCCATAAAAGATACTTTCTGCCGCTACAAAACCATGAAAGGTTTTCGCGTTCACCGCAAAGCCGGCTGGGACACACACGGGTTGCCGGTGGAACTCAGCGTCGAAAAATCGCTGGGCATCACCAAGGAAGACATCGGGAAAAAAATTACGGTTGAAGGATACAACGCTGCCTGCCGCAAGGAAGTGATGAAATACACCCGCGAGTGGGAAGAGCTGACCCGCCGCATGGGCTACTGGGTCAATATGGACGACCCGTACATTACGTACGACAACCGCTACATCGAAACCGTCTGGTGGTTGCTGAAACAACTTTATCAGAAGAATTTATTGTACAAGGGGTATACCATTCAACCCTATTCGCCCGCTGCCGGCACCGGCCTGAGTTCGCACGAGCTGAACCAGCCGGGTTGTTACCGCGACGTAAAAGACACGACAGCAGTTGCCCAGTTTAAAGTGATCCGTGATACCAAATCGGAATTCCTTTTCGAAGGGGTTGACACCGATTTGTACATCCTCGCCTGGACGACCACTCCCTGGACTTTGCCATCGAACACTGCACTTTGCGTGGGCCCGAAAATCAGCTACGTAAAAGTAAAAACATACAACCCGTATTCCGGCGTTCCGGCAACATTGATACTTGCCAAAGAATTGGTAAAAGCCCATTTCAACCCGGAAAATGAATCGCTTGATTTTGATACCTACCAGCCGGGCGACAAAAAAATACCTTACCGTGTTTTGGCTGAATACACCGGGACCGAACTGGAAGGGGTGAATTACGAACAACTCATCGACTGGATAAAACCCGATGGCGACGCGTTTCGTGTCATTACCGGCGACTTCGTTACGACAGAAGACGGGACCGGCATTGTTCACATGGCCCCGACTTTTGGGGCCGACGACGACCGCGTTGCCAAACAAAACGGCATTGTCCCACTGTTGGTGGTCGACAACGAGGGGAAAAAGCAACCGCTGGTCGACAAAACAGGCCGCTTTTTCCGGATAGAAGATATGCAGAAGGACTTTGTTGTCAGCTTCGTAAACCAGGAAACCTATTCTGCTTTTGCCGGTAAATACGTAAAAAACGAATACGATGAAAGCCTGTCGGAGAACGACCCGACCATTGATGTGGACATTGCCGTGATGCTGAAAATACAAAACAAGGTTTTCAAAATTGAAAAGCACGTACACAGCTACCCGCATTGCTGGCGTACCGACAAACCGGTGTTGTACTATCCGCTCGATTCATGGTTTATCCGCACCACTGCAGTAAAAGACAAACTGATTGCCCTGAACAATACCATCAACTGGAAACCGCAATCGACCGGCACCGGGCGATTTGGCAACTGGCTCGAAAACTTAGTTGACTGGAACCTGAGCCGTTCGCGTTTCTGGGGAACCCCGCTACCGATCTGGCGCACCGAAGACGGTTCGGAAGAAAAGTGCATTGGCTCGATGGAAGAACTGATGGCCGAAATTACCAAAGCGGTGGAAGCGGGAGTCATGGACAAAAATATTTTCGACGGTTTTAAAACAGGTGACAACTCGAAAGAGAATTACGAAAAAATAGACCTTCACCGTCCGTATGTCGATGATATATTCCTGGTGTCATCGAAAGGCGAAAAAATGTACCGCGAGCCCGACCTGATTGATGTTTGGTTCGATTCGGGCGCCATGCCGTATGCCCAGCATCATTACCCGTTTAGCCTCCCCCCAACCCCCTCCCAAGGAGGGGGAGAAAAAACCCTCTCTAACTCCCCCCAAGGGGGAGAACACGCTCCGATGTATCAAACGGCGAAAAAATCAAGTTATCCGTTATTAAAAGAGTTGACCGAAAAACAACTGGAAAACCCTACGGAAGCTGAAAAATTCTTATGGCAAAACCTGAGAGGGAAACAACTTGGCAACTATAAATTTCGGCGTCAGCATATTATTGACCAATTTATTGCTGATTTTGTTTGTTTGTCAAAACAACTTATCATTGAAGTTGACGGGGGTTATCACAATTTACCAGAGGTTGAAATTTCAGATTTACAACGAACGGAAATTCTTGAAAGCCTGGGGTACAAGGTAATTCGATTTACAAATGAAGAAGTCCTGAACAATATAGAAGCTGTCTTGGAAAAAATCAATCGCACGCTGGACTCCCTTTCCCTTTGGGGAAGGGTTGGGGATGGGGCTTTGGGTATTCCCTTTCCGGCTGACTTTATTGCTGAAGGAGTCGATCAGACCCGCGGTTGGTTTTTTACTTTACATGCCATTGCGACCATGATCGACGAGTCGGTTGCTTTCCGTAATATCATTTCCAACGGGCTGGTACTCGACAAAAACGGCAACAAAATGTCGAAACGGCTGGGCAATGCCGTCGACCCGTTCGACACCATCGAAAAATACGGTTCCGATCCGCTGCGCTGGTACATGCTCACCAACTCGCAACCCTGGGACAACCTGAAGTTTGATATCAACGGGGTGGACGAAGTGAAACGCAAATTCTTCGGGACCCTTTACAATACGTACAATTTCTTTGCCCTGTATGCCAATATCGACGGCTTTCACTATGCCGAAGAAGAAGTTCCTGTGGCACAGCGTCCCGAACTCGACCGATGGATACTTTCGTTGCTGAATACGCTGGTAAAAGAAGTAGGTGAAAGCCTCGAAAATTACGAGCCCACCCGTGCCGGACGCGCCATTTCCGAGTTTGTAACCGAAAACCTGAGCAACTGGTTTGTACGCCTGAGCCGCAAACGGTACTGGGGTGGGAAATACGATCAGGATAAAATTTCGGCTTACCAAACTTTGTACACCTGTTTGGCAACGGTGGCCAAACTATCAGCCCCGATGGCCCCGTTCTTTTCGGATATGATTTATACCGATCTGAACAAAGTAACCGGGAAAGAAACGGACCAAAGCGTCCACCTGGCTAATTTTCCGATGGCCGATGAAAATCTGATCGACAAGGAATTAGAAGAGAAGATGGACATTGCTCAGAAAGCATCGTCCATGATCTTGGCCCTTCGCCGCAAAGAAAAGCTGAAAGTGCGCCAGCCCCTCGCGAAAATCATGGTACCGGTGCTGAACGCCCGTTTCCACGAACAATTCGAGGCCGTGAAAGACATCGTACTGTCGGAAGTGAACGTGAAAGAAATTGAATTCATTACCGATTCGGAAGGGATCATTAAAAAGAAAATAAAGCCCAACTTCAAAACCCTGGGCCCGAAATACGGCAAAATAATGAAGCAGATTGCTGCGGCAGTTGCAGGATTCGGACAATCCGACATTGCCGGCCTGGAAAAAGCAGGCAGCCGGCAGATCAATATTGCCGGCGAGCCGGTTGAACTCACATTGGACGATGTGGAAATTTTAACAGAAGATATTCCCGGATGGTTGGTCGCCAGCGAAGGAGGAATGACCATCGCGCTCGACATCAACGTAACGGAAGAGCTTAAACAGGAAGGTATTGCCCGCGAGTTTATCAACAAAATCCAAAATATACGCAAGGAAAGCGACTTCGAGGTGACCGACCGGGTGAATATAAAAATCCAAAAACACGAGGCCTTTATTGAAGCCGTTCAAAATTATAAAAACTATATTTGCACCCAGACCCTTGCAGCCGAATTGCTTATTGTTGATGAACTTAACGGGAGCAAGGCTAAAGAAGTGGAAATCGACACAGATGTTTTGGCACGGATTAGTGTGGAAAAACATGTTTCGTAAACAGCGAAGGAATGTTATTTGACGTATCTCTATTCAAAATATTTTTATAAATTTAGGCGCATTGATCGGGCAGCAGGATGCAGCCCTGTTTCAGTAAATTTAATACTTTGGGTTATGGCAGAAAAAAACAGATACTCCGACAGCGAACTGGCTGAATTTAAGGAACTGATCCTTAAAAAGCTGGAAAAGGCGCAGAAAGATTACGAAACTTATCGTAACTCGATCACGCACGAAGACGGGAACGACACCCAGGACACTTCTCCTACATTTAAAGTGCTGGAAGAGGGCGCCGCAACCTTATCAAAGGAAGAAGCCGGGAAACTGGCACAGCGCCAGTTAAAGTTCATTCAATACCTGCAGGCGGCGTTGGTCCGTATCGAAAACAAAACGTACGGGATATGCCGCGAAACCGGCAAACTGATCTCGAAAGAAAGGTTGCGTGCCGTACCCCACGCAACCCTGAGTATTGACGCAAAAAAAAATCAGGGATAATTTTGCCGCAACAGGATAATAACATTCAAAATGGTTGGAAGGAGTGTGTTTCTTTCAATCATTTTTTTTAATAAAAAAACTATGTCGAAACTTACCAAATCAATAGTAATTGTGACGCTGATCCTGATCGCCGACCAGATACTGAAATTCTGGATTAAAATGAATATGTCATTAGGCGAGGAATTTCCGGTGATCGGCAACTGGTTTCTGATCCATTTTGTGGAAAACAACGGGATGGCTTTTGGCTTTGAATTTGCCGGACAATACGGGAAAATATTCTTAAGCATATTCCGGATACTGGCCGTTATCGCCATTGGATGGTACATGCTGAAACTAATCAAGAAAGGCCTCCCGATGGGGTTTATCGCCTGTGTATCGCTTATTTTTGCAGGGGCTATCGGAAACATTATCGACAGCGCTTTTTACGGTCTTATTTTTAGCGACAGCTACGGCAAAGTGGCCACACTTTTTCCCGAAGGAGGGGGATATGCCAGCTTCCTGCACGGACGGGTGGTCGATATGTTCTATTTCCCGCTTATCCAGGGAAGGTACCCCGACTGGTTCCCTTTCTGGGGCGGAAACGATTTCCTGTTTTTCAGGCCGGTATTTAATATTGCCGATTCATCGATCACAGTAGGCATATTTTCCATTCTTATTTTCTACCGGAAACTATTCAACCAGTTGGATAAAAAAACAGGGCAGGCCCAAAGCGAAGAACCTGCCGGGACAGCTTCTGCAAATGATGTTTCTGAAAATTAAATTTTTTGCTTGTGTAATTTGAGCTAATTCCGTAAACTTGCACTCCGAAAAATCAAAAATTATATTTTTGGTTTGCGTTCTGAAAAAATATTTGAAATAAAATATCCAGGGCCCATAGCTCAGTTGGTTAGAGCACCTGACTCATAATCAGGGAGTCGCTGGTTCAAGCCCAGCTGGGCCCACAAATCGAAGAAGAGGAAGTTACAACAAAATGTATCCTTCCTCTTTTTTGTTTGGGCTTAAACGGAATATAGGTTTCCACATACCCAACACTACAACCGAGCTCCGTTTACACTTTTTTGCTTCAGTCAACTTTAACAATTTTACATCATACCACAACATTCGAGTAGTGAGTAGTGAGTAGTTGTTTCTTATTCCAATTTTACATCAAACCACAACTGATGAACCTGTTGGGTAAACGGGGTATTTGTTGTTTCTTATTCCAATTTTACATCAAACCACAACTGATCGGCGTGATCAGCCCGTTCGGCGTCGGTTGTTTCTTATTCCAATTTTACATCAAACCACAACTATACGGAGATTGCTCTCGAAGTTGAGCAGTTGTTTCTTATTCCAATTTTACATCAAACCACAACCTGGCCGATGCCGATGATGCGACCGTCGGCGTTGTTTCTTATTCCAATTTTACATCAAACCACAACGCTAACACTAAAAACAACTGCCGCCGAAATGTTGTTTCTTATTCCAATTTTACATCAAACCACAACATATACATTGAACTTTTCGGATACAGGGTAGTTGTTTCTTATTCCAATTTTACATCAAACCACAACCACATTTCTGGCCGCATCGGCTACCGGCAAGTTGTTTCTTATTCCAATTTTACATCAAACCACAACCATACACTATTAGGATATAGGAACTATTATGTTGTTTCTTATTCCAATTTTACATCAAACCACAACTACCATCTGTCTGGGTCTGGATTTTCGAGAGTTGTTTCTTATCTCAATTTTACATCAAACCACAACTTAATTCTGCTACGTTTGATACCTGTCCTAGTTGTTTCTTATCTCAATTTTACATCAAACCACAACAATCGTGTTGATCTTCAAAACAGCGGTACGGTTGTTTCTTATCTCAATTTTACATCAAACCACAACAGTGAAGGAACAGTCTGCAAAATGGTATCTGTTGTTTCTTATCTCAATTTTACATCAAACCACAACCCCGCTTCAAACCGCACAATCAAATAACAGTTGTTTCTTATCTCAATTTTACATCAAACCACAACTTTCTTCGTTTCCTTTGTCCCTTGCAAACTGTTGTTTCTTATCTCAATTTTACATCAAACCACAACCCCGAATTTTCGTTTGCCCGATTGCAAAAAGTTGTTTCTTATCTCAATTTTACATCAAACCACAACTACCGGGGAAACGATCCCCGGTTAATTCCAGTTGTTTCTTATCTCAATTTTACATCAAACCACAACCTGGTATTTGTAATTGACCTGATACGATTAGTTGTTTCTTATCTCAATTTTACATCAAACCACAACCGGTGCCAGCATCGGCAGTTGCTTGTCCTGGTTGTTTCTTATCTCAATTTTACATCAAACCACAACTGTCTGTGCTATTTGTTGTGTTATTGAAAGGTTGTTTCTTATCTCAATTTTACATCAAACCACAACTCTTTTTCAAAATACACATCTGCTCCCATTGTTGTTTCTTATCTCAATTTTACATCAAACCACAACTATTGATACGAATTCTGTTGTTTTTTTGATGTTGTTTCTTATCTCAATTTTACATCAAACCACAACTTACCACCCGCTTATAATTCTGTGTCGGTTGTTGTTTCTTATCTCAATTTTACATCAAACCACAACATGAGAAGTGGCACTTGTAGAATGTTGAAGTTGTTTCTTATCTCAATTTTACATCAAACCACAACGGAAGGCTATGAAAGGCTTGTATTTACTGGCTTTTTCAACGATTGTACATTCGAAAAAACAGTGTTGCCTGCCAACAGAAGCGGAATGATGTACCATTTTTTTAATCCTGTATCTTATCGGATGCAAGTTAGGTATTTATTCTTTTCAACAAAACACTTTCAGGTCTTAACGACACTGAAAGGTTTTCTCTTTTCACCAGCGCTTACAAGATATACCCTCCTTTGCCGTGATCCGCTTTTGAAACGGGGGTCAGAACATTTCCAACTGCTTGGGGCCTTCGGGCAGGGGGGCCGATTTCTTCCCCCAGAAATTGGTAATATTCCCGTATTGCTTATCGGTGACCGACAAGATGCTTATCTGTCCTTTTTCGGGGACCACTCCTTTTACCCTTGCGATATGCACTTCAGCGCTTTCTTTACTGGCGCAATGCCTGTTGTAAACCGAGAACTGCATCATCGAAAAGCCGTCCTTTACCAGGTTTTTCCGGAACCGGGAAGCATCGCGGCGTTCTTTCTTGGTGGTGACCGGCAGGTCGAAGAATACAAACAGCCACATAATATGATATGCATTTAACCTGACTTGTTCCATGATTTAATCAAATAACCCCGACAGGCCTATCGGCCCTGCCGGGGTTGAGCTTCATTCAAAAACCGGGTACGTGATTTTTCGTATTTCGCCGGCAAAGCAACGGGCCAGCGATGCAGTAGTTATGGAAAGCGCTACCATCAACGGGCGTTTCACGTCTCCAACCCGAACATCGAAAGCCATTAGCTTCAATAGTTCTTCCTTGTGTTCCTTTTCAAGCATAAGAGCATCGGGCCAGCGTTGGCACATGCTCACAGCCAGTTGATCGGCCCACGGGCGGTAAGGTTCCATTATATCGTCGGCCAGGCAGAAAGCATTGTACCGGTTCCGGTGATGGATGCCCAGGGTCGAGAGCAGACCCGAACCAGCCAGCGCCCTTGCCACGGCCGACCGCAAGAGGATATACCCGTAGTTCAGGAACGGGTTGGGCGGGCTGCCGTAACGGTCGCGTATAAACGGGCTGCCAAATAAACGCTGCCAGTAAATCCGGGCTGCAACCCCTTCCCGGTTGTCGGCATCGCCGCTTTTCACTGCGTTCGAAAGGTTTTTTAAATCCTGTGAACGGAGGCCGAGTTTATCGAGCAGCAAAGCCTGGTTGTTTATTTTACACTCGATGGTTTGTTTCCACAGGTTCTTTTTTAGCGGTTCGCTGGCTTCAATCTGCAACCTGAATAGTTCGTTTTGAATATGGTTTGCATCCAATGGCAACAGCATCGACGAAGGCATGTGCTTACTGTCGCAGAATACAACGGCAACATTGTTCTCGTTTAACTCTTCAACTAATTTCATGGTAAAACTTATCTGCGGATGGTCGAAGACAAGGAAGCCAACATCTTCAATAGGAATGGTTTTCAACCCCGGCGAATCTGGCGAATGGATTGCCAGTTGCCGGTCTTTTAGCGACAAATGATACGGGTTTGAAAAGAAAAGCGTTCGTTTCAGCATGGTCATTGGTTTTATTTTGAGTTTTTTAACCCTGACAGGGTTAAGGCTTGATTAATAAAACTGGCATGTCGATTTGCAATCCGGCAAAACGCTCAACCGATTGCCGGTCGTGATAGTCCCTGAACAGTTCGGGCTTTCCGTACCATTGGATTACTTCGCCGCGTTTCAGGCGGGTTTGTTTGGGCGAAAGAACAGTCAGGTACGAACTCCAGGGGTATTCCACCATTTCCTCACAGGAGCCGTGGTGAACAGGGTTGTGGTGGATGTAATAAACTAAGTATTTCAAGTGCGCGTCCGATTCAATTTTTATTCTTCGAAAAGGATGTTCGAATAAAGAGCCGGTGCGTTTATATTTTTTATTGAAATACTTTGTATAGGCATTAAAGAGATGGGAAAACTGATTTATAGGTTTGTATTTTTTAGGGAAATAAACACTTTCGGGCCTTACAAACTCCGAAAGGTTTTCTTTTGGCCCCGGAGCGCCTGAAAGTCCTTCGGTGGCCTGTTTGCCGGAGATAAACCCAATTTGTTCTCCCGGTTTTATCCTCACTAACAAATGAAAATGGTTTCCCATCAGCGCCCAGGCATAGGTGTCGGCCACCGGCGTAATATATTTATCGTAAAGCCTCAGAAAATGGGTGTAATCGGCTGAATGGAGAAAAAGGGAACAACGGTTAATTCCACGATTGTACAGGTGGTAAAAACAATTGTATTCAAGCGTCGGGTGTCCTGATGACATAATTTCGGTTTTTTGGTTTGTTAAACGCTTCCGGGCCTGGCCGGAGCCGAAAGGTTTTCTTTTGGCCCCGAAGCGCCTGAAAGTCCTTCGGGGGCCTGTTCGCCGGAAAAAATAAACCCAATTTGTTTTTATATCCTGAATAATATAACGGCTTGTTTTTACGAGAACCATTCTTTACCGCCGGGAAACGATTCCCTGCAGAATGGCGCCCCTTCTCTTTTGCCGGGGTTCAATTCCTTAGTGTGCAATTTACCAGCTCCTTTGCCGGAACACCATCCCATAAGGAATTACCCGGAAGCAGGCCCGCCGGAGCGTTATTCTGTAACGAATATCTTTCCGGCAGGGCATCTTTGAAGATTACTTCCGCATTTTCCGGATTTCTTTAACCATTACATCGTCTTTCCCGTAAAGGCCGGAAATCAGATCCGCAAAATCGGAAGCCAGCTTGTAAGCCCGGGCCAGCATAGAGACCGACTCGGAAGTGGCAGTTTTTAAGGCTGCCTGGGCTTTTTGCTGGTTCACTTCAGCTTCGCTGGCCGTTGCCGAAGCTTCTTTTAGTTCGGCAAGCCTCAACGCGGGGTCGAAACCCTTACCGGTTAGGAGCGCCTGGTTGCTCTCAATCAGGGCAACCATTTGCTTGATAAAATCTCGTTTTTTAGATTCTGTCATCGCCATTTTTCTGGTTTTTTTGTTATTGTTTAAATTGTCTCCCTTTGGGCCCGGAAGACTTAGGGTGTGCGTCTTGAAAGGTTAGTTCAGCCAGTCGATCCCGCCTAATGGGGTAAGTCGGAAGTCGATGCCTTCAACCAATGCATTAAATTGGTTATGGCTAAGTTTTCGCTGAGCAATAAATGTCTCATCTGATTTAAATTCACCATCACATGTTTTAAGTTCTGATGCAGGTATCGCTACTTTGTGAAATCTCAAAACAACATTGCCAAATTCATAATATTTATTCCCCGATTTTACTCTGTTGGTGCTTAATCCGACAACTTTATATAACCTTTTATCAAGTTCTTTTTTATTCAATGCCCGGACTTCTTCGGGTTCATTTTCCCATAAAAGGATCATTGTCCCAATTTTCAGTAGTGCACGAAGAGGCATCTCGATATTCTTGTATTCCTTTTTAAAGGGGATTAAACCTTCAAGGTTCTCAAACCCTTGAAAGTTTATAATTCTTTGGGTTGAATATTTGAAATAAGCTCCGGCATCAATGTTATTTATCAGTTCAAAATCGCGTTTGAGTTTCCCCTTTTCATCGGTTCCTTCATAAATGGCCATCAAATAGTTACTATCGTTGGCCACATTGAATTCTTCTTTGTATGGTTTGGAATGCCGTAACTTTTTATCCCTTTGTTTTTTGTTGAAATGTAACGGGTTGGTCACGTTGGAATAAATCCGGACCCGTTTGATCGGAATTGGGGTGCCGTTACGATTGGGCATACAGTACAATGAATTGATCTGAGATTCCAAAGAACTGATTTCTTTCATCAATGCAGGTTCATCTTCTTCTTTAGCTTTAGAAAGTTGCTTCCTCAGATTATCCGTTTTTTGTCGTATTTCTTTTTCTTTTCTTCGTCCATTCTCTATAATTGACCTGACATTATAATCAACAATGTTTTTTAGACTGTTGTCGTCTAACGAGTCTAATGGCTTTCGAACAACATATTTGATTTGTTTTTGTCCTTCTTCCTCTACTTCAATTGCTCCGTAAAAAGTTTGTTGGTGCAAGCTTCCTCTGGCAGTATCGCCTTGCTGGTAAATTGGCTTCCCTTCTTCTGTGTATTGTTTTTTGCCCCGTTTGCGCAAAATCTTTTTGCTTTGCCTGGGCAATACATCCGGTGTGTGGTGCGAGATCAACACTTCTTCCTCTATCTTTTTCATATCTTCCGGAAAGGTGGCCCAGGGCTTATCAACATGGGGCTTTTCGTCTTTCCTGGCCAGGCGGTATTCGTCCCAATCGTGATAAAAGCGGGCCAGCGCTTCGTAGTTTTCTTTTGTAATGCAGGCAATCGTAACAGCATCGATACAATGGTGTATATGGTTTACTCGTTCTTTTTTCTCGTATTCCTCCTGCAACCCCCACAATTTGCGGAAATCGGCAACCGTATTTCCTTTCACGGTGTAAACTTTGCTAAAAAGCGTTTGCAAATACAGGCGTGCATACTTGGTAATAATCCCCGTATCAACCAACTGGCTGTTCTTAAATCCATCAGGGACATCTTTCATGGTAAAGCGGCGGTATTTGCCTTGCCAGTAATCTCGTTCGAAGGTAAGTTTATGCCGCGCCTGGATTGCACTGTCTTTTTGTGCCTTATCGGCAGCTCCTTTAGCCCTTCTCACAGCTTTTTGAATTTGCTTGTCGAGTTCTTCGTATTTTTCTTTCCAATGTTCAATACGCGCCAGTATTTCGCTGTGATTGACAAGTCCGGTGGGTATTTTGTTCCTTTTTACAGCCCGGTTAAAAACGCTTTCACAAAGTGTTTTGTTCTCCATCGAATTATCAAGCGATACACTGCGGGGAATGGTATGTTCGATATCGAATTCCGGGTTAGCTCCTAAAAATTGCCGGAGGCTGATTTCACGTCCGGTATAAATACATTTGTGGTTTTGTTCTTCCCATAGCTGATATTTCAGTATTTCATCGTCAGAAGGGACACGGTTGATCCCGATCGTGTTAAAATGTTCTGTTATTTTTTCGGCATACGTTTTCCGAAGCCGTTCTCGTTCGTTTTGCCAACTCTGTAATGCTTTTCGTTCGTTGGCATTTTTCAGGTCGCGTGCCATTTCAATGTGTATCTTGGTAGTGGCATCAACCAGGTCATTCCTGATTAGCTTATTAATCACTTTTCGAAGTTGGTGCAGTGCACGCATAGCCATCGGGTTTCTCACCGACGACACCATCGGGCTGCCCAGGTACAAACGCCCGTCTTTGCCTTTTACCGGTTCTTTGTAAATCTCAATCGCTGATGGATGATAAAGGTTTTCAAGCATCTTTTCGTCTGTATCGAAATTGTCGAGGATAAAATCGCTTACCCGTTCGTCAATACGTTTCACTTTGGCAAACTCGCCGGTTCCCCTGTTTTTTTGCATCTGCCGTTCAAATAAATCCAATATCTGCTGTTCTATGCAACTACGTTTATCTTCATCAAACAAGGCATAAGTATTCGGACCATAGTACGACTTTACCTTTTCAAAAATATCTTTTCTGAAAAATGGTTTTGCTTCTTCGCTCCAGGCTGCGCCTTCTTCCTTGTTGCGTTTTATAATGCCATTCACAATTTCTATTAATTGCTTTTCTTCATTCTGGGTCTCAATAATATTCTGGATTTCTTTTTTAATGATTTCCCTGTTTTCCCTGTCGTTCCATATTCTGGCAGGAACTGCTTTGTGCATGTTGGCCAGGAACACGGCGTGCGAATAAAGTAAGCCTTCATTCAGATAGGGTGTGATATTGCGGATAGCTTTCAGGCTAAGCGATGCGTAATCCTGCTTCAGGTGTATTTTAAGGTATTCGGCAACTTGTGGTTCGTTTAGGCCGAGCGTGTTGCTTGCAAATTCTTTCAGCTTTTCTTCCGAATCGAAGGAGAACAAGGCGTGCCAGGCGTCAATCACTTTTTTCGAAAGCTCTCCGTTTTCATTTTTCACAAAAAGGTACTCATCGGTTATAAATTCGTTGCCAAATAATTCTTTGAACCGGGCCGAAACAGGACAGCCGCTCACGGTGGTATTCATCGGGAAGTTGAATAACCAGTCTTCGGAGTATTTTTCTTTTACCTTATAGAATTTGTACTGATGTTTGGGCGCCAACTGTTTGGCAATATCTTCAAAATCGAAATGTTCTTTACTTTTCCTGAAAAATACAGGCCGTATTTTTAACCTTTCTGCAGTACTCAGTTCCCGCAACTTTTCGTCATCGGGGGCTTTTATCCGTATGTTGTTGATGAAGCACAGCATCCGGTATTCCTCGAATTCGGGGCGCGAAACGGCACAACGGGGTTTCTTCGGCTCGAATACACATTTGCCAATACTGCCTTTCTGTGATTTTAAAGGGCGCTGGTAAAAGATAGCTCTTTTGAGTTGTGCCCTCATCTCATCCGAAATTTTCTGGAAACGGCATATCCGCTCAAATTCATCTATGTAGTGCATTTCCCGATGCGTATATCTGCCCCTGATTTTTTCGTTTTCCTGATACAAACTAAAAAAATATTGTCCCAATGTTTTATCCCCTTTGGCAACCGATATTTCTTCGATTTCTTTTTTTACCGCGCCGTCGCTTTCTTTTGTTCCTTCGAGCCGGTTGCTTAAAAAACCACGCCGTTGCGCTATATGATAAAATGCCCGTCCCAACATAAAACGTTCTGTTTCGTTGCTTAAGTCCAGCTTTTGCTCAACCGCCAAAGCCCGGTAACGGTAGGGATTCTTTTGTGTTGTTTCGTCGGTTTTTTGCCAGTTCATAAAAGCTTCATTTACCGGATATTGCTTTTTGTACCGCCAATTATTCAACGCTGTTACTGATAACTCAGGGCAATAACCATAGGCCGACAATACTTTCAGGGTTGCAATCTTGCGAAGTTTACGCCGGTATTTCAGCCGCCGGGCGCTGCGGTAACTTGTCCGTTCGGCGGCCTTCGAGCTTTCAATTCCCTTTTCAATTTTAACTCCTTCCTGAAAGATGCGGACACCTTTTTCGATTAACTGGAAATCGCTGTCGCTCTCTTTTTCTACAATTGCCCATCCAATGCTGTTGGTACCTAAATCAAGTCCTAATATTTTGCCCATATCGTTTGGTTTTTTATTGATTTGCTATTGACTTCTGTTTTTTTATTGCCTACCTTCGCTCACAGAATACGAAAATTCAATTTTACATCTTATCACAATAAGGCTATATGCCGAAGGTAACAAGACCTGTACTCCCGCTTCGGCGGGAGTTTTTCGTTATAAATACTTTGTTTCTTCTTGCTACAGTGCATTTTGAGCTGATGAACAATTAAAAGTACAATAAATATCTTTTTAAGTCAAGACGATTATTAACAAAATTTTCAGGATGCAATAAAGACAGACTTATTCGGGCATAAACCATCGCTGGTATACGAAAACAGCCGGGAACAAAGCCGGTATAGAAACCTTTCAGAGTCTTTATGACCTGAAAGAGTTTTAGATGGGGCCCGGTGGCTGAAAAGAATTTCCCATCCATTCGGATAAAACCAAAAATCCTTTTTAACTTACTGGCGAAATTTGTTGTTAATATCCGAAATATGGGCTTGTCCAATAAATATATCAACCGCGAAATCAGCTGGCTGTCGTTTAACGACCGGGTATTGCAGGAAGCAGCCGACCTGGCGGTCCCGCTTTTCGAACGCATCCGGTTTATTGGCATCTTCTCGAACAACCTCGACGAGTTTTTCCGGGTGCGGGTGGCTACTGTGCGCCGTATGGTCGAATACGGGAAGGACGAGGAAACCCTTCTGGGCAATTTCACCCCGCAGGAATTGTACGATGAGATCAACAATGTGGTGTTCCTTCAGCAGGAAAAAACACAAAAAATACTGGACGACATCCTGAAGGAAATGGAAAGCGAACACATCTTTATGGTGAACGAAAAACAACTGACCCATTCGCAGGGAGTATTCGTCCGTAAATATTTTTATCAAAAGGTATTGCCCAATTTAGTGCCCATTATGTTGAGCAAAGACCGGAAATTTCCGTATCTGCGCGACCGGTCGGTATACCTGGCCGTGAAACTTTCAAAAAAACTGAAACCCGAAAAATTTTCGTATGCGCTGATCCGTATCCCCAGCCGGTCGGTACCCCGCTTCCTGGTGCTTCCCGGGGTGGGCAAAAAGAAATACTGGATGATGCTCGACGACGTGATCCGCTACTGCCTGAACGATATTTTCCCGATTTTCAGATACGACAGGTTTGAAGCCTATACCCTGAAAGTGACCCGCGACGCAGAACTCGATATCGACGATGATATTTCAAAAAGTTTCATCGAAAAGATGGAGGCCAGCCTCAAACAAAGGAAAAAAGGAACGCCGGTGCGCCTTATCCACGACGAAGAAATCCCTGCCGACCTGTTGCAGTTTGTCATGCGGAAAATGAAAATTGACGATCCTGACAAAACCCAGCCGGGAGGACGTTATCATAACCAGAAAGATTTCATGGATTTTCCGGAGATCGGAAAAAAGAGGCATTATTACCAGAAACTTCCGCCTATCCCGCACAAAGACCTTTACTCGCACGAAAGCATCCTGAAAAAAATGCAAAAAAAGGACATCATGCTCCATTATCCGTACCAGAGCTTTTCGCATTTTATCGATCTGCTGCGCGAGGCCGCCATTGATCCCAAGGTGGTCGAGATCGGCATTACCATTTACCGGGTAGCCGACAGTTCCAAAGTGATGAACGCCTTGCTGAACGCCATCCGGAACGGGAAGAAAGTAATTGTTGTCATCGAGTTGCAGGCCCGCTTCGACGAAGAATCGAACATCTTCTGGTCGAACAAGTTACAGGAAGAGGGGGCTACTGTGATTAACGGTATCCCCGGTTTGAAAGTACATAGCAAGTTGCTTTTCATCAAAAGGGAAGAAAAAAAAGGCTACCGGAATTATGCGTACGTGGGAACAGGTAATTTCCATGAAGGGACAGCCGGCGTTTATGCCGATGACGGCCTGCTTACCGGCGACCCGCGTATTGCCAATGAAGTGGCGCTGATTTTTGAACTGTTCCGTCAACCCTTCCAAAGTTACCGGTTCGACCATTTGGTGGTCAGCCCTTTTCAGATGCGCAATTTCTTCTGCCAGATGGTCGATCGGGAAATTGAACTGGCAAAAGAAGGGAAACGGGCTTACATGATCCTGAAGATGAACAGCCTGATCGATGTGGAAATGATGGATAAACTTTATGAGGCAAGCAAAGCCGGGGTAAAAATCAGGTTAATTGTGCGCGGTATCTACGGATTAAAAACCGACGATGAAGAACTGAGCCAAAACATCGAAGCGATCAGTATTGTAGACAAATACCTTGAACACTCGCGCATTTTTCTTTTTGGCAATAACGGCGACGAACGCATTTTCATTTCCTCCGCCGATTGGATGCCCCGTAACCTAAACCGGCGCATTGAAACAGCCTGTCCCGTTTTTTCAAATGAAATAAAGGAAGAGTTAAGGCAAATGCTGAAAATTCAGTTAAAAGACAATACAAAAGCCCGCATTTTAAACAATGAACTTTCGAACAATTATAACCGACAGGAGATTGAAACCAGGTTCCGTGCCCAGGAAGATTTTTACAATTACATCAAACAACAACATCACATCACCATGAAGATTTACCATAATCCCCGTTGCACAAAGAGCCGTGAAGCCCTGAAATACCTCGAAGAACGGGGCTACGAAACACAGGTGGTCAATTACATGCAAAACGGCATTTCGGTCGATGAACTGCGGACTATTATGAAACGCACCCACCTTACAGTTGATGAACTGCTCCGCAAACAGGAACAACTGTACAAAGAACAATACAAGGACAAAAAATTAAGCGATGAAGAATGGCTGGCCGTACTGTCCGAAAATCCGCGCCTGCTGCAACGCCCTATTGTAATTAATGGCAACCGCGGGGTGCTGGCACAACCTCCCAACGAAATTGACAAAATCGTGTAACGGTTACCCGATCTTCGATTGCAGGTTTTTGATTTCCTGTTCAAGCATACGCTTTCGTTTCAGTAGCGACGAAAACCACAGGGCGTCTTGTGCAGCCTGTTTGTCGTAATCTTCAAGCCAAATGTAAAAATAACGCTTCCCTAAGAATACAGCCTTCAGTTTCCGGTCGGGATGAGCGGCAATAAATTGTATCACCCCATTGTCCATACCGTTGCGGTAGCTTACTTTTTCCCATACATAATCCATGAAATCGCTGCGGTGGTTGTTCGGGTCGTTCGTTCCAACAGTTCCGGTTTTTGCCTGGATATCCTCGTCATAAACCCGCATCCCCGTATGTTCGAGCCACTGGTTGCCGTAATAATTGCTCGACATGTAGAGGTTTCCCGTTTCGTCGAGATGGAACTGTATAAAAGATTTGTTCCAGCGCCGGTCAAAATTCTGTCGTTTATGGATGTATTGTGTATAACGGTCAAATTCCGTTTTTTCGGCGGCGAAATTCTGTTCTGCTTTTGCAATATGGGCAAGCACCGTGTCCAGCTCGTTTTGCTTCCGAAAAACAATCTCCGAATAAATATTTTTCTTTTGCTGATCGGCGGCAACAATCGCCTGAATGGCTGAAGGGTACATTTTCCGTATTGAGTCGAGATGGGCCAGAGCCGTGGCCGTATCGCCCTGTTGATACAATGAGTGGGCCCACGACAGCCTCCGGGCCGCCTGTTTTTTGTCTGAATTTCCACACGAAGTCAAAAAGAACGGCAATAGCGTAAAAACGATAATCTGAAGAAATTTCATGTTCATTGTGTGTTAATCTGTTTCACCGTATCAAAATAAAGGAATAGTTTAAAAGGATAAAAATAAACCGGCCTGTTTTTTTGCCTCAACTGTTTCCCTTTGCCAAACGATTGCCTTAAAAAAGAAAAACGGAAGGATTTTTTGGGAAAAAGGCCGGCCATCCGGCATACATAGTTTTTTTCTATCTTTATTGCAAAATAAACAGAAGAACATGATTACAATCACCCAACTTGAATACATTGTTGCCGTGGACACTTACCGGCATTTCGGCAAAGCGGCAGAAAGTTGTTTCATCACCCAGCCAACGCTGAGCATGCAGATCAAAAAGCTGGAAGAGGACTTGGAAGTCATTATTTTCGATCGCAGCAAGCAGCCCCTCATCCCCACCGACGTTGGCACACGCATTATCGAACAAGCAAGAATTTTGCTGAAGGAAACGGAAAAGATCAACAACATTGTAAGGGAGCATAAAAACCTTATTTCCGGCGAACTGAAGATCGGGATCATTCCCACCCTTGCCCCGTATCTCCTGCCCCTTTTTATCGGGAATTACAAACGAAAATATCCCAATATACAGATCAAAGTCGAGGAACTGACCACCGACAACATCATCGACCGCCTGCAGCGCGATCTGATTGATGTAGGCATACTGGTTACCCCGCTGCATGAAGAACGCATCAACGAAAAGCCCATCTTTTACGAAGGAATGATGATCTACGCCCATCAGGACCATCCGTTGCACAACAAGGGAAAAATCACGGTAAAAGATATTGCCACTCCTGAAATATGGCTGTTGAGCGACGGGCACTGTTTCCGTCATCAGGTGGTCAATCTGTGTGCGTTCCAGGGAGGCGGCAACGAAAAACTGCCATTCCATTTTGAAGCCGGTTCACTCGAAACACTGATGAACATCATCGACAAAGAAGGCGGACTGACACTGATCCCGGAACTGGCGACCATTGGGATGCCTGAAAGCCGGTTTGAACATGTACGGAGATTTTCCGACATTAACCCGCTGCGCGAGGTCAGCTTAGTTTATTCCCGGCACTTTGCAAAATCAAAACTTATCGATTTGCTCTGGAAGGAAATTGTTGCCTCGATGCCCGAAAAACTCCTGCAAAAAGAACGGGGGACAATTGTTGAATGGAGGTAAAAATCCGTTTCTTTCTTATTTGCTGCCTGAAAGACTTATTTCCTTTGCAGCGCCAAAATTCAAGGGCATGTTCCTGAGAAGACAGGGACAAATAATTTTGGAAAAAATTTTGGAAAAAATTTGGAGGCTTCAAAATTTGATTTATTTTTGCAGTCCCAAAATCAGGGAACTACAGGATGGCCCGTTCGTCTAGCGGTTAGGACGCCAGATTTTCATTCTGGTAGCAGGGGTTCGATTCCCCTACGGGCTACAAAATTTAAAAGAAAAACAGAAATGGCAAATCACAAATCTGCTGAAAAAAGAATCCGGCAAGACGCAAATAAAAAGGCTGAAAATAAATATTACGCAAAAACCATGCGCAATGCATTGAAAAAGACCCGTAGTACTTCCGAGAAAGAAGAAGTTGTCTCGCAGTTGCCAAAATTGGTTTCGATGATTGATAAACTGGCGAAAAAAAATGTGATCCACAAGAACAAAGCAGCCAATCTAAAATCGAAACTTGCCCTTCAGTTGAATAAAATGTAAGAATAAGTTATTCCTCAATATACAGTAAAGCCTTCCCGGTTATGGGAAGGCTTTTTTATTATTTCAGCTCACCCAGTCGTTCCAACTTTTCGGAGGCGGCCATCCCATTGGGATTGCAACCCGGCAATCCTTCCGGAATGACAAGACCAAGTTCCCGGTAATAATGAATCCAGGCCGGAGAAAAATCATCAGTCTGCGGGTCTTTAAAAGTCATTGGGTTGAGTTCGAAAACCGAATCGGGAGCAAATGCCCGGTAAATAAACTCAGAACAATAATGCGCCGTATCGGATAAGATGTAACTAAAATTATAGGGTTTGCCTAACATCTGTCCGGCACGAATCACAGCTTCGGGAATCACGGGTTGCCATGTTTTTTTTAACCGGTAAACCACTACTTTTACCGAATCGCCTTCCGGATGTAGAAATTCATGTAGCGAAACCCGGCATACACCGCCAACAGGACTTGCATGCAAAACCATGATTCCATTATCTGCGGCCTCAACCAGCCCCACATGCGAAAAATGCGTTCCTTCATTGGTTTGCGTTACCCGGTCGATAGCTTCAGAAAGCCGTCCGCCGGCCTCGCCCCGAAACAGTAAATCACCCGATTGCAGCTCAATCTCCGAAGAACGAAGCACACATGCCTGTAATAAAAGCAGCAGTATAATATTTAGTAATTTTCTCATTGTTTCCTGTTAAAAATCAACCTTTCCGCGCAATGATTTTTTTTCGCCCAACAGCTTTTTCTCCTGAATCCGTTTTTCCATTGATGTTTTGGTAGGCCGGGTGACT
Source organism: Prolixibacteraceae bacterium (assembly GCA_034003625.1). Classification (GTDB taxonomy): domain Bacteria; phylum Bacteroidota; class Bacteroidia; order Bacteroidales; family Prolixibacteraceae; genus GWE2-42-39. The sequence continues at coordinate 49,352 of JAVEYG010000030.1, forward strand.
CTGCGTTTTTTCTGCGGGGTGAGCGCTTTTCCAATGAGGGCATACAATTTTGCAATGCAGGCTTCCTTATTCATCAGTTGCGAACGTTCCTTTTGGCTCACCACCTGCAACAGCCCATCGATAGTAATTTTTGAGGCCAGTTTTTTCAGCAGCAGTTGTTTTTGTTCGCTGGTCAGCAATTCCGACCGGGCAATATTGAAACGCAGGGCGACCCGTGTGTTCACCTTGTTCACGTTTTGTCCGCCGGGGCCTCTGCTTCGCGAAGCCTGAAAAACAAATTCCGGGCTTAAATCAGGAATATATACGGGTTGGTTTTCCATAGCTGCAAAGTTAAATTAAAAAATATCAATTCCCGATGAGCATTTTAAGCTGTTGACCGGCTGATTCCGAAGTTGTCCGCGAATATTTTACCCCCTCAATTTCTCCGGAAAACTTACAAAATACCGGTCAAATTGGCCTTAGTTGAAAGAATGTACTATCTTCGCAATCGATACTCAATTAATAGGTTCGCATGAAAAATTACAGGCTGATTAACAATGTTTCCGGTTGGCTTACCTTTCTGGTAGCCGCTGTTACCTATCTGCTCACTATTGAGCCAACAACAAGCTTTTGGGACTGTGGCGAGTTCATAACCACATCGTACAAACTGGAAGTTGGTCATCCTCCGGGTGCGCCGTTCTTTATGGTTTTAGGCCGTTTTTTCACGATTCTTGCCGGCGATCCGTCGAAAGCCGCGATGGCAATCAATGCGCTGTCGGCTTTGGCAAGCGCCTTTACCATCCTGTTCCTGTTCTGGACGATTACCCATCTGGCAAAAAAGCTGATTGGCAACGGCGAAGAACTTAGCCTTCCTCAAACCATTGCCATTATTGGCAGCGGGTTAGTTGGCGGCCTGGCTTATACATTTTCCGATACTTTCTGGTTTTCGGCAGTGGAAGGCGAAGTGTATGCCTCCTCTTCTTTAATCACAGCCATTGTTTTTTGGGCCATCCTGAAATGGGAAGATTCAGCAGATCAACCTTACGCCAATCGCTGGATTATCTTCATCGCATACATGGTCGGGCTTTCCATTGGAATCCACTTGCTAAATTTGCTCGCTATCCCGGCAATCGTCTTTGTTTATTATTTCAAAAAATACAATGCGTCAAGGAAAGGCATCCTGTATTGCCTTGCTATTTCTTTTGTGATTGTGGCCATTATCATGTACGGGATTATCCCCGGCGTAGTAAAAATAGCTGCAAAATTCGAACTTCTTTTTGTAAATGGAATTGGACTTCCATACAATACCGGGGTAATTATTTACGCATTATTGCTGATCAGCCTCATTGTTTTGGGTATCCGCTACACCATCCGCAAAAACATGGTTCTCTGGAATACAATATTGCTCAGCTTCACGGTTATCCTGATCGGTTATTCTTCATTCGCCATTATTGTCATCCGCTCATCGGCTAATACCCCGATGGACCAAAACAGCCCGGACGATGTTTTTTCCCTGCTTGGTTATCTGAACCGTGAACAGTACGGCGACCGTCCGCTTTTTTACGGGAGATATTACAATACCCCGCTCGACGATCGCGAACCGTATGTTGACGACAAACCTTATTACATACAAAAAGACGGCAAATATGTGATTGCCGACATGCGTGAAAAGCCTAAGTTCAACAGTGATTACTGCACTTTCCTTCCCCGCATGTACAGCCGTGAGGACCAACACATTGAGGATTACAGACAGTGGGGCAACGTTAAAGGCAAAAACATCCGGTATACCGATCCTTCCGGCGAAACCCAAATGTTACAGATACCGACTTTCGCTGAAAATATGACTTTCTTTTTCCGCTACCAGATCGGATACATGTACCTACGTTACTTTATGTGGAATTTTGCAGGAAGGCAGAACGACATTCAGGGGCACGGCGGCATCTCAAACGGCAACTGGATCAGCGGAATCAATTTTATTGACTCGATCCGCTTAGGCGACCAGAAAACCCTGCCGGCCCACCTGAAAGAAAATAGAGGCCGGAATACCTACTATTTTCTCCCTCTCATCCTCGGGTTGATCGGATTTTTCTACATGTACAGCAAAGGAAAATCAGGAAAACAGGATCTTTGGGTCGTTTCCCTGCTTTTTCTGATGACCGGTCTCGCCATTGTTTTCTATCTGAACCAGTATCCGCATCAGCCCCGCGAAAGGGATTATGCGTATGCCGGTTCGTTTTACGCCTTTGCCATCTGGATCGGTATCGGCGTTTTGTCGCTGCATGAGGCACTGAAAAAACTGACCCCGGCAACCACCAGTGCAGTGGCAGTTTCCGTCTTATCACTAATTTTAGTGCCCGGCATTATGGCTTCCGAAAACTGGGACGACCACGACCGGTCGGGCCGTTATACAGCCCGCGAACTTGGCGCCAATTACCTGAAATCGTGCAAACCCAATTCGGTTATTTTTACGAACGGAGATAACGACACGTTCCCGCTCTGGTACAACCAGGAAGTAGAAGAATTCCGCACCGACGTGCGCGTTTGTAACCTGAGCTATCTGCAAACTGACTGGTATATCGACCAAATGAAACGTAAGGCCTATGATTCGGACCCCTTGCCCATCAGTTTTAACCACGACCAGTATGTGCAAGGATCCCGGGATGTGGTATACCTGATGGATGATCCGCGCATCAAAAGGCCAATCGAACTGAAAAAGGCCATCGATTTTGTGAAGGACGACAACCCGAAAACAAAACTGACCCAATATGACAATGCTGCATATATTCCGACCAAACAGTTGTATTATACCGTCGACAAAGAAGCGGTGATCCGAAACAAAGTAGTGGGTCCCGAAGATTACGACAATATTGTGGATACCATCTTCATTAATTTTGGCAACAAAAATTACATCTCGAAAGACGAGTTGATCGTTCTCGATATGATTGCCACCACCAACTGGGAACGTCCTCTTTACTGGGCAATTACGGTGGGCCGCGACAAATACCTTGGGCTTCAGGATTATTTCCGTCTCGAAGGTTTTGCTTACCGGTTCGTACCTCTGAAATCGAAAAGCGACAATATTCAGGTAGGCGGAGTGAATACCGGTTTGATGTACAAGCAAATGATGGAAGAATTCACCTGGGGAAATATGGAAAAACCGGATGTTTATATCGACGAAAACAATTCGCGCATGATGATGAACATTCGCAATAATTTCAACAGGCTGGCAGAAGCGCTGATTCAGGAAGGAAAAAACGACTCGGCCATTGCCGTGCTCGACCATTGCGATGAACTGGTACCCCATAAAAAGGTACCATATAATTATTTCTCGATAATGATGGCCGAGAGCTATTTTAAAGCGGGAGCCGTTGAAAAAGGCAAAGAAATACTTAAACTGATGAACGGACTTTATCTTCAGGAGATGGATTATTACTTGTCGTTAAATGAAAAATTTGCTCCTGTTGTTGACGAAGAGATTCAGCGTATTCTTTATTTCATGCGCGAGATGAACACCATCTGCACGCAAAACGGACAGGAAAATCTGGCGAAAGAAATCTTGGAAAGTTTTAACAAGTACTTGAAAATATATAGTTCATCGAAATGATGTGTTTGAGACCAGGGATCCGTTTGCCGTGGATCGTTCGTCTTCTGTACAGAAAAGCGCTTTGGAGAATCGAAGGAAACGAAAAAGTGGTTTACCTAACGTTCGACGACGGGCCGATTCCCGGGATAACTCCATGGGTACTCGATCTGCTGAAACAGGAAAACATCCGGGCTACCTTTTTCTGTGTAGGAGAGAATGTGGAAAAGCACCCTGCCGTGTTTCAACAGATTTTGGCGGAAGGACATGCTGTCGGCAACCATACCTTCAACCACATGCAGGGTTTGAAATCGGATCGCGACAGCTATTGGTCCAATATTGAAAAGGCAGACCGGTTGATCGGGTCTCCGCTGTTCAGGCCGCCGCATGGCTTTTTGAAATGCGCACAATACCGGTTGGTCAGTAAAAAATACCGGATTGTGATGTGGGATGTTCTGAGCCGCGACTTCGACCGCCGCATTTCGGCAAAGGAAGTTTTCGATAATGTAATGAATTTTGTACGGCCGGGATCAATTCTGATTTTTCACGATTCGCTAAAGGCTGAAAAGAACATGAAAGAAGCCCTGCCTGAAGTAATCCGATCGTTGAAAAAACAAGGATACCGGTTTGAAACGATACCGATTTTAAAAGTGCAACATATTTAAAATATTCAGGAAAGGGTTTTATCTTTTTCCTGAGGTCTGAAATTTTGAAAAAAATGAATATTCTTATTGTAGGCTCCGGAGGGAGAGAACATGCAATGGCATGGAAAATTAAACAATCACCGAAAGTAGAGAAACTATTTATAGCCCCGGGCAATGCAGGGACTTCCGATGTTGGGATCAACCTGCCAATTGGTGTTTCCGATTTCGAAGGCATCAAAAAAGCCATTATTGCCAACCAGATCAGCTTGCTTTTGGTCGGGCCGGAAGTACCGCTTTGCGAAGGTCTTCACGATTATCTGCTTCTTCAGGAAGAATTAAAAGGATTGAAAATTGTTGGCCCCCGGCAAAGCGGCGCTATGCTCGAAGGCAGCAAGGATTTCGCCAAAGACTTCATGATTCGGCATAACATTCCGACGGCCCGGTACAGTACTTTTACCAACGAAACGCTGAATGAAGGTATCAACTTCATGAAAACGCTGACCGCTCCGTATGTTTTGAAAGCCGATGGGCTGGCTGCCGGAAAGGGAGTACTTATCATTACAGATTTTGATGAAGCAGCCGCTTCGCTCCGTGAAATGCTCGATGGTCAGTTTGGTACAGCCAGCAGCAAAGTAGTAATTGAAGAGTTTTTGAGTGGGGTGGAATGTTCGGTATTTGTGATGACTGACGGCAAAGACTATAAAATACTGCCGGTTGCAAAAGATTATAAACGCATCGGCGAAGGCGATACCGGACTGAATACAGGCGGAATGGGCGCTATTTCACCTGTCCCGTTTGCCGATGAAGTTTTTATGCAAAAGGTGGAAGAACGCATTGTAAAACCGACAGTGAAAGGTTTGCAGGAAGATGGAATCCTGTACCAGGGTTTTATCTTTTTAGGACTGATCAATGTAAAAAACGAACCGTTTGTTATTGAATACAATGTCCGCATGGGCGATCCTGAAACCGAAGCAGTCATGTTGCGCATCCAGTCCGACTTTGTAGAATTGCTCGAAGGAGTAGCCGATGGCAATCTTGCAGAAAAAACACTCGAAATCGACCCGCGCACTGCCGTTACAGTTATGATGGTATCGGGCGGTTATCCCGGCTCATACCTGAAAGGTAAAATAATGAGCGGATTCAACCAGGTTGATGGAAGCATTTTGTTTCATGCAGGAACCAAATTATCGGGCGGAAATGTAGTTACCGACGGAGGCCGTGTAATTGCGGTCAGTTCGTACGGAAACTCCATGAAGGAAGCGCTGGCTGTTTCGTATAAAAATGCGGAGAAAATTAAATTCGATGGCAGCTATTACCGGAGAGATTTAGGGTTTGATTTGTAACCGGTCCCTGATTCCTGATAATGGTTATTGGGATTTGGTTATTTAATATTGGATATTTGTTTTTGCGTTCCAGGTTTTTTATTCATTGCAACAGAATGTAAAACATTGGCTGTGTCCGCGCCTGAAATACGTTGACCTAAAAAAAGGTTAACACGATGCAAAGAGATGGAATTTTCAATGAAGAACAACATGCACAACACTGTCGTTATTTCAGTGTTGATTTTAAAAAGAAAAGAGT
>JAVEYG010000092.1:0-2593 GCA_034003625.1 Prolixibacteraceae bacterium
GTAAGCATTCGGTAAACCCCGTCTTGTTTTCATAGAAAACATCAACCCACTTTCAGAGTTTCTCTAAAATGTTCGGAGAACTTTGATAGGCTTAGGAGGTGGAACTGTTACAATGTTGGTTTTGAAGTTTAAAATTGTGTGGTAGTAATCCTGACAGATCCTTGCTGTAATCGTTATCGTAATCATGGATGTTGTTCAGGAAGTAGACAAGCCAATCGCGGAAGTTTACTTCACTTGCCTTGCAACAGCCGAACATGGAATACATGATTGCTGCATTTTCAGCGGCATCATCATTTCCGCAGAACAACCAATTCTTTCGGCCTAACGCTATTGGCCTGATTGCATTTTCTCCAAGGTTGTTGTCAATTTTTAACCGACCATCCAAATGGTACCGGGTCAGCTTGTGGTAAATATTATACGTGTAACGGATGGCCTTCCCGATGCGCCCTTTGGGCAAAACTTTGGGGATCTCATTTAATAACCATTTTTCGAAGGCTGCCATAATCGGGTACGACAATCGGCAACGGCGTTCTGCCCGCTGGTCGAACGAAAGGTTTTCCTGATCTGCCTGCCTTTCCACTTCATAAAGCAGCCCGATTTGTTCAAGTGCATACGAAGCCCGTGCCTTGTCTTCACTCAAAGCCTCTTTAAATTTACGCCGGGCATGGGCCCAGCACCCAATGGGCAGAACACCCTTTTTGTTTTCGTAAATATCGTAAACCGCATAACCATCGGTTTGGATCACTCCCTGGTAATCTTTAAACAATTGCAACGCGACCTTTTGTGCCCGGGAACCGTGGTCGTAATGGAAAAAGACCAGGTTGTCCATAACCGCCCGGATCATCCAGATGTATCCCTTTATCGTGGTGTTTTTTTCGTTGTTTATGATAGGGATCGTTGTTTCATCACTCTGGATATAATCCGAATCCAGGATTAGCTCCTTTAACCGGTAATAAGTAGGCCTGATCAGGTCGGCTACATCCTGAAACCAGCCGTTAATGGTTGCTGGGGCAATGGATATGCCCTGCTGCTTGAACATCTCGATCTGGCGGTAGAAAGGAAGATGGTTCACATATTTGTCGATGATGATGTCGGCCAAGACGGTTGCCCCGGCATAGCTCTTGGCTATCGGAAGTGCGGGCATGGGAGCGGTAATGATTTGCTTTTCCACATCCTGGCTTTTGTCTTTCAACGCGTATTTGTGGCGGATGACCCGGCGTACATACCACCGCGAAGGTTCGCGTTCCAATACTTCGGTAATTTCCGGGGCCAGTTCTGTCCAGTTCTCCGGATTGATATTTTCAGGATAAATGTGGGTTTCTTCCCGTGGCAGGCTTTCTGGAAGCGGTTTGCGTACAGGGTGTTTTTTGTCTTTTACCTCAATAACACGAACCTTTTTGTACTGTTCGATCTCTTCTTTGGCACTGGTGGCTAGTTCTTTTTCTTCCGGAAGCAGGTCAAGACCATCAAAATCGAGTTTTCGTTGCAGGGGATCTTCATTGATGTAGCGTTCACTGGATTTGCCCCAGATCTTACGCTGGAGCATCTCAATCTGTTGTTTCAGCTTGTTAACAGTCTCATCCAGTTGGTTGATCGCCCTGTCTTTTTCAGTGATTTGTTTTTGGTAATTGGTTCTTTCTGAATCGAAGTTTTCAAAGCTGGAAAGTTGACTTTTAAGCCTGGAAGTTTCCCTGTAAAGCTGGTCTCGATCTTCCAGGATTTGTTGTAAAAAAAGCTCTTCGTCAACCGTCATTTTTTCCTTGCTTTTGATGACTCGAAGATACTAAATATCAAATGAATAGCCAAACAAAAAGCAAGATAAACACTACTGTTTCAAGGGTTTTTCCCATCTTTTTTTATTCACAGTCCCATCCGGGGCAATACCGCGAACCATCATCATCAACTCCTGCCAACTGGTTTGAAACGTATTGGTGCTTTCATCAAAAACAGGCAGTTTGAAAGAGCCCGATTCCAGTTTCATGTGATAGATCACCAAACCACCGCATTCCATGTGTAGGATTTTCAGGCTGGTACACGGGCGGTTGATAAAGATATACACGTCACCGTCCTGGACGTTGCGACCCATCTGGTTGGTCACCATTCCGCTCAGGGTGTAAAAACCCCGGCGCATATCCGTTGGGTACGAATACAGGTAATACCGCATTGACGATGTGAGGCTGAACATCTTACTGGTGTGCTAAGAGCAACAACGACTGAAGCACCTGTACATCGGGCAATCCGCCGAGTTTTACGCTGACTCCGTTGGGATAGCTTATCTCGCACGAAAAGGATTCCTGATTGTTTACAACAGGAACACGGTTGGATGGAAACTGTTTCCCGTTTGAAAATACCATCGGCACAAATCCGCTCTTGGGGGGAAGTTGCCCTTTCAGCTTGTTTTGCCAGTAATAGAACTTGGCCTCATTTATCTGATGGTTTGCACAAAAATCACGGATGGTCAGACCCGAGCCCAGAAACTCGTCATAAATGGCCCGGAATTTTTTCTCGTTGTACATGTCGTTTGCTTTGAAGTAAACAGCAAACTTAAAGACCGGCATGGAAAATTAAAAGACGCAGTTCAGCGAATGCTTAC
>JAVEYG010000073.1:0-11560 GCA_034003625.1 Prolixibacteraceae bacterium
CCCAGAAACTCGTCATAAATGGCCCGGAATTTTTTCTCGTTGTACATGTCGTTTGCTTTGAAGTAAACAGCAAACTTAAAGACCGGCATGGAAAATTAAAAGACGCAGTTCAGCGAATGCTTACTTTTAGTTTTGGTTTCACTAGCAAATAAAGTTCCCCTGTTTTTTTCTTCCTCAATCATTTGTTCATAGAGTTTAAACAGGTATTCCAAACGTTCTTCGTCGCTTTCGAAAGGGCGGCTGCGATAGCAACGTTCAACGGTCAAATCGTTTTGTCGGTGGGCTTCGCGCAAACCACTGGGCATTTTATCGGGGTCGTACAATTGAGCTAAAGTTTTTTCACTGTGTTTTTCGCGTTCTTCCAAAATACGGTAAACATGGGTTTCGAGTTCATGCTTTTGGAAATTGGAGATTTGGGGAAAAGGAAAATTATTGTAACAAATCGAAGAAGAATACAAATAATCATCTTTCAACCTACCAGCTATTGAAGCCAACCATAAGATATAAATTTTAGAACTTAGAATTGCAAATAAATATGGATCAGAGTCATAAACAACATGTGCACGATTATTAATAATTGTATTTTTATCAAGAAACCCAATCGGCACATATTCTCGCCTTGATGAAGTTGTAGAAGGAATTATTATTGCATTCGTTTCTTTATGTCTTATCTCTCCGAATAAATATGGATATTCTGCAAGCTTCTTAGTAGCTTCTCTATCACTTTTAAGTCTCATTCTCTTGACATTCTCAATTCGTTCTGCAAGAGGAGGGATACTTTGAATTATAATTAAATCGGATTTGGTTAACCATAAACACCAACGATATGTGCTGCCCGTAAATTCTTGTGCACCTATTAACTTTTTGAAAAATTTTGAGCTATCAGGATAAGTTAACTCTATTTTTTCTTTTTCTTCATCATTAAATATTAAGAACCCTCCATCATTTGGCATGCTACCAAAAACCATTTCTGGTAAATTAGACAATTGCGTATTCCTTTTTGTTATGTATATAGGTTTGCTATCAATTAAATAGGCATTTATATGATTCGTTTTCTTCCTTAACCCTTTGTGATATATGAATTTATCATGGTTTGATTTATTCTGTAATGATATTATTGAGCAAAAAACAGCGGCTTTATCCTTTGCATTATTTGACCATAAAAACGATTTATAAGCAAAACCAATTTCGATTTTATCACTCAATATATTTGGCCATAAAATTGGTACTTGTTCGCCTTGACAAATTGAATTTGTACTAACAATTGCAAATTTTACATTTGAACCCAGAATATAGTTACTTCCTTTATAGAACCAACAAGCAATATAATCAAGATTGTTAAATCCCTTAATTTTATCAAACACATAAGCCATATCTGCTTTTTGATCTTCAGACTGCAATCTCGCACCTAAATATGACGGATTTCCCATGATGTAAATCTCGTCACCTTCATGCTTTGGGCAAACCTCTTCCCAATCAATCCGGCAGGCATTACCTTGCACAATGTTGCCGGTTTCTTTTAAAGGCAAAGCCGGTTTGGTACGGCCAAAGGCAGCAAAGAACTCGCGGTTCATTTGGTGCTCGGCTAACCAAAGCGAGAGAGTGGCCACCTCGTGGGCAAAGTCGTCTAATTCGATGCCGTAAAAATTGCCCAACGAAATACCCGAAAACTGGTTGGAATGAAATTGATTGGTTAGGTCGATTTCTTTAAAAATCTTCATTTCCAAACGGCGTAATTCTTTGTAGGCAATAATCAAAAAGTTTCCACTACCACAAGCCGGGTCGAACAACTTGATTTTCCAGATGCGTTGCAACAAATTATTTAGCTTTTTAATGTTGCCTTTTGCTGCTTCAAATTCTTCGTATAAATCGTTCAGGAAAAGCGGTTCAATCACCTTCATAATGTTGGGCACACTGGTATAGTGCATCCCCAAACCTCCACGATGTTCGGGTGTTATTACGGCCTGAATCATGGACCCGAAAATATCGGGGTTAATATCTTTCCATCCCAACCCACCACTTTCAATAGCGACCTGACGGCTTCGGCGTGTAAAAACTGGCGCCTGATGTGGGTTTCGGAACAAACCACCATTCACATAAGGGAAAGCATCGAGATAGGCAGGAAGATTATTCCGCTTATCATTGGGCGTATTCATAACCTCAAACAACTTATCGAGGTATGTATTTAAATCGCTTCCATCCTGCTGAGTATGGCTGCTAATGGCATGTGTAAACTGGTTTTTCTCAAAAATGCCGGTATCTTCAGCAAAGAAGCAAAACAACAGGCGCGACAGAAATACATTCAAGTTATGTACTTTTTCGTGGGTGTCGGTCGGATTGTCTTTTTTTATTTCATCGTACAACTTAGCCATTCGCTCGGCGGCTTTCACATCTGCCGGATTCTCAAATTGCTGTTGGGCTTTCTCCATCCCGGCCAAAGGCAAAAAGAAATCGTAATGTTTGGCAATATCAAGGATTGGAATGTCTAATGTGTCAGAGGTTTTGCGGTCGATAGCCAACAACGATTCAAAGTCGGTAACCACGATAAAACGCGGATCGTGTTTTATTGATTTTCCATCGGATTTAATGTTGTCAATCAGCTCGTGTAAATCGTCATTTTCAACAGCCTTGAAAAACAGTTTCTTTTTCCATGCAATCTCACCTTCCACTTTCGAAAGATTTAAACCTCCTTGCTGCAATCGTTTTATGGATGCTTTGGGTTGACCATAAGCCAAAAGAAGATCGTAAATAAAAGTGTCTTTTTTGAACAAATCGATTAATTTTTGAAGGTTGGTTTCGATTTGGGCGCTGTTCATTTGAATAATATAGTTTTAAGCTCGAATTGAATATTTTATAAGGAAAAATCAAAAAACCAAATTTAATAAATTGATTTTGAACTTAAGACGAAGTAACAACAATATTTAGTAAAGCTACTTAAATGAACAACATTAGAATTCTACGCTTCACTTACGGTATCTATTCTTCAGTTCGTTTTGCTTTAAAATGCGCTTTGTGCGAAAATTGATATTTAAAGATATTTTATCGGGCAGCTGTTCTTTTACTTTGCCAGCAATTAGAACAAATCGGTTTATGCCGGGAGCATCTTTTGCAAAACGGCGTAATTTGAGTAGTTCGGGAACTGATAGATTGGTTTCAGCAAAATTATTCTCAACTTCAATAAAAAATTGTTCTTCGGCCAAAGCCTTCATTTTTTGCACTGTCGATTTTGGAGTATTTATCGCTTTGGCAAGATATTCGAGCGGAAGGTTTAGAGAGTAAGGAGCCAGGCTCTTCGAAGGATGCGCTTTTTTCATCCTGACCTGATTTTGCTCCTTATCCCTAATCCTAATTTCGAAATGATCGTTAAAATACTTTCGCTTGGCATAATAGCCAATAATGCCCGCATAAACGAAAGCCTTAAATATTTGAATGTTGTAGTTTTCCCAAATTACGCCTTTTGTAATTTCTGAGTTTGTTTTCCGATGTATTATTCTGAAACTGTTTAAATGCCATGATCCCCTTTTTGAATTATAGCTTATCCATTTGTGTTTTAATAGCCAGACAATTCGTGCGTTTAATGTTTGTCTGGTAATATTCAACTCTTTTACTATTCTAAACCGGATTTTGTGATCAATTTTTACACGATGGTTGCAATTTAACTTTAACCAAGTGAAAAGCTGAAGTTCATCAATGCAATTTTCCTGAATTGCATATTGGCAAACGGATATAGGCATGTTCAGGAAATTGGGTTTCATTTTCCTGTATATCCTGATTTTAGCAACGATTCGACATCAGAAGTTTTATAGTATATTTTGCCATCGATTTGAGAAAAAGGTAATGAGGAATTATCGCGAAGTGATTGAAGTTTACGAGATTTAATTTTAAGGATAGACATAACCTGCTCCTTTTCGATCCACTCTTCGTTCAGAATTTGTGCATGGGTCTTTTTCATTTCGGCAACCGATTTGCTTAAAGTCTCAATGTCCCGTTTGATGGATGAAGCGATGTTTAGAAATTCTTGCATGGTTATTTCCTCCTATATTTCGTTTTGGATTTCACCGATAGTTTTTTGGCGGCCTTCTGAAATCCATTGGTCAATGGTTTTCTTTGAAAAGATTAATCGTTTCCCTTTTTTGAGAAATGGGATTTTCCTTTGGCAAACCAATCCATAAATGGTAGGCTTTGCCGGATGACCAAGAAGGTAATTGATCAATTGTTCGAGGTCAAACCATTGATCGGATTCGGGGTTTTCTACTTTACCTTTTAAAAGGTGTTCAATGCGGATCAGCCGGTTATTCATGTCCTGAACTGCTGATGGAAGTTTGTCAAAAGATAATTCGTTCATATCAGAAATATTTAGTTTAAATAATTTTCTGATACAAATATATTTAACGTATATCGCTTATATATTGATTGTTAGTTGTTTGTAGTTGCGACAACTATAAACAACTAAAACAACTATTTTGGTGAGTTTTCTATATGGTTTTTTATCTTTTCTGAATGTAATGAAACGATTTTTAAATGATCCTTGTCCATTCTCAAATTTATTGTCAAGAATTTATTTATACCAGCATCAGAGCCAATATTGCCAAAATCGATTCTTATGGCTGAATATAGTTCCGACTTCCCCGCATAGGCGATCAATTTGTTTTCTTCTAATGCAAGTATCATGATTGCGATGTTTTTACCCTTTTGGCCTGAATAAGTTTTTATTAGAAATTCGAGCAAACTTGATTTTAAAGAATCAGAACCGATCAGAAAATCAATAGTAGATTTACTGATTTTCAATGGTTCCACACTATTTTTAGTTGTACTGTTCGTTTTTTCAACCAGGCTCGTATTTATTTCCTCCTGTTCATATTCTAAAAATTCTTCAAACATTCTCAATCGAAACAACTGAACTAACAATTCACAAAGATTGAATAACAGCTTTAATGTATCACTTTGTTCTATATATCCTTTGTAAAAATCCAAATCAATTTCCCAGTCATCATTTTCTTTGAAATTATCCAAATCTGTTTCGATCTGGTCAATGATTTCTTCTTCACATTCAATTAGGTATGGAATGTTTCTATGTTCACTATTTAATAATTCAAGAGCCATCAATATTTCATCATTCACGTCTTCAGGCAACGGATGTTCGGGCATTTTGTCTAATATAGACTGTGCATCAGTATATGGAGTCAAGCTTTTGACCTCGCTATTTTCATAAAGAAAATGTTCATAAAAGTGATCCTCCCAATATATCGGATTATTTTCTTGTTCATAAGTTGAACTTTTATTTTTATATCGATGTAAAAAATCGGAACTCATCTCTTCATGTCCCAATTTTCTGATCTTTTTCTTAATTCTTTTAATTTCATGTAGGGTTGCTATTTGCTTTTCCTCTAACGAACTACACAGGGCATAAATCAATCTATCCTGATCGTTATAATGATATGAACTGTAATAATAGACATAGCTTGACATAAGATTCCGAAAGAAGCCAGACTCAATAATCTCCTTTATATCCATAATGGGGATGATTATAATTAAAAATCGTATTTGTAAAGAAAAATAAATATAAACAATTCTCTGAATTGATAATTATGTTTTTATATCAAATTACAATGGATTTATTGTTAGGTATTTGGTGTTTATGCCCTATATTTCTTAAGCAAAAAGACAAAGGACTAGGATCAGACTTTAAGCAATTTTCTTGTGATTGCTATCCTTGCATCATCTTCAAAACTATCCAGATAATTTTCAGTTGTGGAAACATTTGAATGGCCCAAACTTTCAGAAATGTATGAAACATTTACCCCCGATCGCTTTAACACTGTACTGAATGTATGCCGAGCCCAATAGCTTGTAATATTTGCCTCAATGCCGAGTTTACCTGCAATCAGCTTCATGTATTTGTTGACTTGTTTTGTCAATGCCTGGACTTTTACCCTTTGTTGTTCTGGTGTTATCCCAGCATAATAAATAGGGAAAATATAATCTTCAGAATTAGTTGGTTTTGTACCCCAACGGCTGATAATTCTTTTGTTTTCAGGAATTAATGAAATTACTATCTCTTTTGATTCGGAGGTGAATGTGCTGTTTTTGCCCTCAAAAACTTGATGGCATTTCCCTGCATATATTTATGCTTGAGCAAACAAATATCTTTTAAATTCATTCCATTACCCAAATAGCTGAAAACCCAAAGGTCGTAATAGTATTGTTCCGGGCTTAATTTTTGAGGTTTATATTTCAATAGCTTCCTGATATCAGTAGTTGAAAGTGCCTTTTTTACTTTCTTGGATTTAGCTATCTGAAAATTTCCGTGTTCTTTTTTGCCGAATGGATAAAATTCTCGGTTCAACTTTCCATCGCGAACAGCATCATTCATCAATTTCCTGAGATTACGACAATATATTCCAATGGTTGTTATGCTCTTTCCTGAAGCCAACATATATTGTTCATAATCTTTTAAGAATTGCGGAGTAATTTTATTGAATGCCAGGGTTTCTGTTTTTGCAAATTCCTTTATCGAATTTTTGGCACAATCGTAAGTTATAGCGGAACTAATGCGACCTTCTTTTTTAAGCGCAGCAGAATAAGCTTCAAACGAACTGTAAACATCGGTTGAATCTTTTATTTTGCCGTTATACTTTTTTTCAAAAGCTTTGAATGAAAATTCTGGTAGTCCGGCAATAATATCATAAGCCTTTTTGAGGTGCCCGAAAATAATCAGGCGTTTTTCTTTTAAATCTTTTGGTGTGGGAGGTGTGAGCATTTTCAGGTATTGCTCTTCACTCATTGAAATTTTAGTTGAATAATATTTCGGGAACCGGTTGTATATGATCCGCAAACGGATAGTTGCAGATTCATCTTTCCTTTTCCTTATCTGATCGAAAAAGGCATTTAATGATACTCCTTTGCTTTTTAAGATATCTTCATTTTGCTCAGGATGAGTGATAACTGGTAGCGACATTTGTTAGTCATTTAAAAGTTAGTACTAACAAATTTACTAACATTATCCATAAAAGTCAATAAATAACAATAAATAATAACAACAAAAAACATTGTCATTCAATACTTTAATATATTTAAATGAATACTAAAAATTAAAAATAAGATATTTTATATGACTCTGGATCAGAAGAGTCCAGGTTCGAGCCCTGGCAGGACAACTGAAAGGCTTGCGGAATTTTGCAGGTCTTTTTTGCTTTATCAATGTTTATCAGTAGTACACTGCTCAACCCAGTGAAATTGGGATACTGCGGTTGCCAATCATAGAAACAAACAGGTTAATCTTTTTTATTTAAATAACCATCAGGGCTTTTCTGTCGGGCTAAAGATGTTTTAACGTCTTTCAAGTAAAATCAAAATTTTTCCCGTAAATTGTTGTCCATAAAACTTAAAAACCAAATGGGATGAAACTTGTAAAAGAATTTAAGGATTTTGCCATGCGCGGCAATGTGGTGGACATGGCAGTGGGGATCATTATTGGCGGGGCTTTTGGGAAAATTATCGCCTCCTTAGTAAACGATGTGATCATGCCCCCGATCGGCCTTCTGATCGGCGGTATCGATTTTAAAGACTTGAAATTAGCGATGACCGACGATGTGCTGAATGCCGCAGGGGAAATAGTTACCAAAGGGGCATCGCTCAATTACGGGATGTTCATTCAAACCACCCTTGATTTTCTGATCATTGCATTTGCCATTTTTATGGCCATTAAAGCGATGAACAGGCTGAAACGCAAACAGGAGGCCCAACCTGAGCCAGCACCGGCACCGCCCCAGCCAACGCGCGAAGAAGAATTGCTGGCTGAAATCCGTGACCTGCTGAAAAATAAAGCATAATAAACGCATTCAGTGCAACCGTTTTGCCGTCATTTTAATTTCGTGTACCTTCGGAGCTTTAAAATGCAATGTCGCAATTCACACATATCATTTTTGACCTCGACGGTACACTCACCGACAATACCCGCGGGATTGGAAAATCGTTACAATATTCCCTGAGAAAGATGCAGTTGGACGGCTATTCCGACGAACTTCTGAAAAAATTTATCGGTCCGCCTCTACAATACGGGTTTAAAACATATTTCGGGCTGAACGAAAAAGAAGCAGGATTGGCGGTTGGTTATTTCCGGGAATATTACGGCGAATACGGCTGGTCTGACAATATACCGTATCCCGGGGTCCATGAATTGCTCGAAGAACTCCATTTTTCAGGCAAACAGATATTTGTGGCAACTTCGAAGCTCGAAAAGTTTGCCCGGATGATTTTGCAGAAGTTCGGACTGTATAATTATCTTACCGATATGCAGGGCGCCGGTTACGGAGCGGATCATTCAAAAGCCGGGTTAATTCAATCATTAATGGACCGGAACCGGGTACAACCATGCCCTCAGGTTGCAATGGTTGGCGATACCGGCTTCGATCTTGAAGGGGCGAGGGAAACAGGAATTTCAGCTATCGCAGTAGGATATGGTTTTGGCGGGAAAGAAGACCTGCTGGTCTTTAAACCCGATTTTTTTGCTGAAGATGTGAGTGAATTGTACGAAATTTTAATCTGAAAAATATGTACCGGGTAATTTGGGAATACAAAGTAAAACCCAGGGCTGTTTCGGAATTTGAAGAATTTTACGGGCCGGGTGGCGAATGGGTAAGATTTTTCAAACAATCCAAATCGTACATGGGGACCGAATTATTGTTGGACGACGAGTCTAAACTCTCTTACATCACTATTGATTTCTGGGATTCAGAAGAAGGATATGAGCTTTTTTTTCAGGAAAATAAAGAACAATATGAGCTGCTCGACGAAAAAGGGAATGCTTTTACAAAAAGTGAAAAACGTATTTGGACCTGATTTTTCTCCCTATGTTCAGAAAATGCTGTTATAAAATAGTTTCCGTTCATCGCTTTCCCGATTTCTGTATCTTCGGCTATTTGTTTTAAACCGGATGGAAAAGCAGAAAATCAACGATTGGGTACTCATCCTGAACCCGCATGCAGGAGGTGGAAAAGGGGCAAAGGATAAAGATAAGATCATTCGTCTGTTGAAAAGGAAAGGTTTTGAAATCAAACTGTTTATTTCAGAATACCCAAAGCATATTATTTCTTTGACTTCGGATTTAATAACGAACGGACATCGGAAAATTATCATGGCCGGAGGCGACGGCAGCCTTAATGAAGTAGTGAATGGAATTTTCAGCCAGGACAAAATTCCTCCTGAAGAAATTACGGTGGGCATGATCCCCGTGGGAACAGGCAACGACTGGATTAAAACATTTGGGATACCAAACAATTACAAAAAGGCCGTCAAGCGGATCGTGAAAGGAAAGACCATTTTGCAGGACGTTGGCAAAATCAGTTACGAAGAAAACGGAATGCCGGGAGTAAATTTCTTCGCCAACATGGCCGGGTTTGGTTTCGATGCCCTGGTGGCCGAGAAAGCCAATGCGTTGAAGAACAAGGGGCGCAAAGGATTCTTTGTTTACCTGCAAAGCCTGGCTGCCGGTTTTATCCAGTTCCGGATTTGTAAAACCCGCATTCAAATTGACAGGGAGGAGATCAACGAGCTGATCTTTTCAGCCAGTATTGGTATCGGAAAGTACAATGGCGGCGGTATGATGCAGGCACCGGGAGCAGTGCCCGACAACGGTGAGTTTCAGGTGACGCTCATCCGTAAAATCGGCATCTGGGGTATTTTACGCAATATTATCGGGTTGTACGACGGAACATTTATAAAAGACCGCCGCGTTTCAACGCATTCGGCCAAATATGTAAAAATCAGTTCAGCCTTTACGATTGCCGGTGAAGCCGATGGCGAAACACTTGGGAATCACAGCTTCGAGATCGAAATAATTCCGCAAAAATTAAACGTTGTCAGGGGTAAAAACCCGGAATTTGTCATTGCCCGGTAAAATCTCCGGATTCGTTTTTTGCTGAAGAGTTGTATCTTCATGATAAATTTTTGAAGAATGAACATTCCTCCGTTTTTAAAACCAGGCGACCGGATACGGATTGTTTCTCCCGCAGGGAGGGTTGTAGCCGAAAAGATACTGCCCGGCATCGGATTGTTACGGGACCAGGGCTTTGAAGTACTGGTCGGGGAACATGTTTTTGCCGGACATTTTCAGTACGCGGGAACCGACCGGCAACGCGCTGCAGATTTTCAGCTTGCACTTAACGACCCGGAAACAAAGGCAATTATTTGTGCCCGTGGCGGCTATGGGTCGGTTCGTATTCTTGAATATCTCGATTTTACGGAATTAAAAAAGAAACCCAAATGGCTGGTTGGTTTCAGCGATATTACGGTTTTACATTCGGTATTTAATAAACTTGGAATTGCCGGCATCCATGGGCCGATGCCGGGTTTTTTCATGCAGGGAGGACATTGTTCGGAAAGTTTCCGGAAGTTGCATGATTCTCTTACGGGAAAGGTACCGGCATACATCTTTGACGCACATCCGCAAAACCGGAACGGAGAAACCTCCGGAATCTTGGTTGGCGGAAACCTGTCACTGTTATACAGCCTGAACGGGACCCGGTATGAGCTGGACCCCAAAGGGAAGATATTATTTATCGAGGATATTTCGGAATACCTGTACCATCTCGACCGGATGATGACAAACTTCCGCCTTTCGGGGAAACTGGAAAAACTTGCGGGACTGGTCGTAGGAAGTTTTACGAAAATGAAAGACAATGACAAACCTTTTGGGAAGACGGTGGAAGAAATAATTCTTGATGCCGTCCGCGATTATGATTTTCCGGTTTGTTTTAGCTTCCCGTCGGGACATGTCAACCGGAATATGCCACTTCTACTGGGAGCAAATTATTCCCTTCTGGTAGCTTCTTCCTGCAAACTCGAAATACAAAAAAATGGCTGAAAAACATGAATTGGGCAGGAAAGGCGAGGAACTGGCCATTGCCCACCTGAGGTCGATGGGTTATGAAATATTGGACGTGAACTGGAGGTCTTATCATTTGGAAATTGATATTGTCGCCCGGGATGGCGACGAATTGGTCATTGTGGAAGTGAAATCGAGGAGCAGCCGATCGTATGAACATCCGCTGGAAGCCATGTCGAACAAGAAAATCCGTTTCATAGTGAATGCGGCGGATGCATATATAACAGAATATGGCCTTAACCTGGAGACCCGTTTTGATGTGGTGTCGGTGATCTTTTTTAGTAAAACCGATTTCAAACTTGAGCATTTTAAAAATGCTTTTTACCCGACCATCAGTTAGTTATGAATATTTTTTCGATTTTTTCGAGAAGGAAGTTGATCTCGATCGGTTTTGTGAGATAATCATCGCATCCTGCATCCATCGCTTTCTGACGTTCGTTGTTCAGTGTGTAAGCAGTTTGTATGATGATGGGGATATCGGGCCTTTCTTCTTTAATATGGAAACTTGCTTCTATACCGTTCATTCCCGGAAGTTTAATATCCATAAGTAGTCATCCCTTAAAAAGGGATTTTCAACATTCAATTAACAAGTATAACGCTGTAATTTTCTTGATAACGGGGCATGGACAGCCAAACTGGTAGTCCATTCTTGTTTCACAAACAGGGGCACAATGG
>JAVEYG010000074.1:0-11558 GCA_034003625.1 Prolixibacteraceae bacterium
GATGAATACTGTTACCGTTTCAACCGAAGCAATATGAAGGATGGCATCTTTGACAACCTTCTACGAAGGATGGTCAAGGCGGATCCGTTACCTTACAAATTTTATTGCTTAAATGCCTAATTCAAAAGATTTATTTGCAACTGGATGGGAAAGTTTACACAACCGATAATACAATATGGTTTAAAGCTATTGTTACCAATGCAGTTGACCATGTCCCTTCCGGATTTAGCAGAGTGCTGTATGCTGAACTGATCGGCCCGGACGAAAAAATTATGGAAAAGAAACTCATTAAAATTGCCAATGGGATTGGAGAAGGTTTTTTTGAGTTGAATAAAAGTTATTCTGAAGGAGTTTATCAAATCAGGGCATATACCGAATGGAACAAAAATTTCGGTAATGATTTTATTTTTACTGAATACATTCGCGTGTACTCTCCTTCAGGAAAAACCAATCCCATGCCCGATATTACATTGGTAAAAGGACAAGACAATGGAACCCGTTTGAAGGCCCGTTTGGACCCGCTTGCAATAGACAGCCTTCACAAAAAGAAACTGACCCTCATTATCAGTTTTGGCAATGAAAACGATACACTTTCGGTTGGAAAAAATGCAGAGGGAGAATACCGGGTCGATTATGTGCTGCCTAAAGGTTTTTCATTGGTTACTTTGCAGATGAAAACAGAAAATCAGGCCACCTCTTCCAAAAGAATTGTTCTGGACGAAGATCAGTTTAATGTGCAATTTTTTCCCGAAAGCGGTGAACTGGTTCATGGACTACAAGGCAAGGTTGCTTTTAAAGCGTTGAATTATAGCGGAAAAGGGAAATATATAGAGGGAGATATTGTCAATGGTGAAGGCAATGTAATTACCTCTTTCAGAAGTAACCCAATGGGGATGGGAAGTTTTTCGATAGGTACAGCAGATAGCGCTGTTTCGTATTTTGCCCGTTTAAAATCGCAACCAGGCGAAGGACCGCCCCTGATGTACCCGTTACCCGAAATTGTTTCCGAAGGCAATGTATTGTCAATAGTACGACGGGGAGATCAGATACGAATTGTTGCAGAGTCGAGCTACCTGAAACACGATAGTATTTTCCTGCGCATTTCGTGTCGCGGGGTAGTTTATTACGATATAAAAGGAATAATGAAGAACGGGAAATTGGTATTTTTAATGCCGGCGGTTGAATTTCCTGAAGGCATTCTTGCTTTTACTATGATGGATAAGTCGAAACAAACTGTGGCGGAAAGGTTGTATTTTAATGAACGTCAGGAAAGCCATTTACATATTTCCCTATCAACTGACAAGGAAAGCTATGGTTGGCGTGAACCTGTAAATCTGGATATAGACATTAGGGATAATCAAGGGAATCCGGTATCTGCAAATTTGTCGGTGCTGGTGTTAAACAAACAACAAAGGGGACAAATACAGGATGAACGTCAGAATATATTGTCGCATTTTCTGATGAGCTCTGAATTGAGGGGAACGATAGAAAATCCCGGATTTTATTTTGTAAAAAATACCGACACACATGCCGACCTGGATGCTTTGCTGTTGACACAGGGATGGAGAAGATATCATTATTCAAAACCTGTCGACAGTCTTTTTTTTCGTCCGGAATCTAAATTGACAGTATCAGGTTCTGTGAGTGGAACTATTTTTCAGAAGAAGAAAAAAGAAGTGGAATTGACGATGATGACTTTTGGCAATAACCGGTCAATACAGACGCAGCGAACCGATAGCCTGGGGAGATTTTATTTTAATATAGATGATGAATACGGTCAGAACCTGAATATTCTGATTCAAAGCGCCAACAAGTCAGGAGAAAACAGGAACTACACGATTACGCTCGATAAAAAGGAATCACCTCCTGTTTTGTTTGATCAAACACAGGCATTCGAAAGAGTGGATAGTGTTGTGAATTTGCTGATTGGGAAAAACATTGAACGCAAGAGGGTCGAAGATGCTTTTCCGTTGTCGGCAGGAAATATCCTTTTAGGAGAAGTAGTGGTGGAAGGTTATAAAATGACACCTGATCGGAAAAAGGTAATGGAAACTTACGGAAAACCGGATCTGGTTATTGAAGGTGATGAAATTAAAGAAAAGGAAGAAAAATGGTCGTACGGATTGTATAGCGTCTTGTTATTCAATTTTCCCGACAAGGTGATCATTCAGAGAGATACTACCGGTGTTTTATATGCAAAAGTGAACCACTCGGAGATGACTCTTGTGGTGATTGATGGGATTCCGGTAAAAGAATACGATTATCCGTTCATCCCGAATATTCCGCCCGGTGAAGTCAGCAGCTTTGAAATTATTGAGGGGGCAAAAAATTTCTCAAACTTGTATATGGAAGCATTTCCTGGTGCCAGTCCGTTGTCAGCCCCTGCCTGGGGAGACGTTATTGCGATTTATACACATGCGGGGAAAGGGATATATGGGACGAAACAACCGACAGGTATCACAAAGGCGGCTGTTACAGTTTTTTCGGCCCCCCGTGAATTTTATGCCCCAAAATATGAAAATCTTCAGGACACAGACTGGTTTAAACCCGATCTGCGCGCATTGGTACACTGGCAGCCGAAGATTGTGACGGACAATTATGGCAAAGCTTCTGCAATATTCTATAACGCAGACATTTCAGGTGAAATGCAAGTAGTAATGGAAGCAATCTCCTCAAAAGGAGAAATAGCTTACCGGGAGATTACATACAATGTAAAGAAAAAATCAGATTAAAACGAAATCCCCTACATCTTAAATTCCCAGTAAAAGTTCCTCCGGATGGCGGCCCTCTGTCAGCAGTGAAGCCGGATTTTCAATCAGTTGTTTGATTTTCACGAGGAAGCCCACCGAATCTTTGCCGTCGATAATGCGATGGTCGTACGAAAGCGCCACATACATCATTGGCCGGATGACCACCTGTCCGTCGACTGCCACGGGCCGGTCGACAATGTGGTGCATCCCAAGAATAGCCGATTGCGGCGGGTTAATGATCGGTGTTGAAAGCAACGAACCAAATGTGCCTCCGTTGGTAATGGTAAAGGTACCGCCCGTAAGTTCGGCCACCGATATTTTTTTCATACGTGCTTTGTCGGCCAACTCTTTTATTTCCTGTTCAATTTGCGGGATGTCTTTGCTCTCGGCATTCCGGATAACCGGGACCATCAGCCCTTTCGGGGTTTGCACGGCAATGCCAATATCCACATAAGCAGGGATCAGTATTTCGTCGCCATCAATTTGCGAATTAATATTTGGGTACGATTGGACAGCTACGGCAACAGCTTTCGCGAAAAACGACATAAAGCCCAGTTTAAATCCGTGTTTCTCTACAAATCGTGATTGGTGTTTTTGCCGGATGTCCATCACCTTGCTCATGTCAATTTCGTTGAACGTAGTGAGCATGGCCGTTTCATTTTTAACCGCTACCAACCGTTCAGCCAGTTTACGGCGTAAAGCCGACATGTGTTCGCGGTTTTCTTCTCTCTGAAAATCAGCTTTTGGCTGTGTATCTTTCGTTTCAGGCAAATTTAAAACAGTTTCCACTTCTCTTTTTGAAAGCCTGCGCAGGCCGTTGATCACATCCTCCACCGACAAATGGTGTTCATCCATCATCTTTTGGGCAACCGACGTGACTTTTACATTTGAATAAATATCCTTCGTTTCGGTTGTTTGCAGAATGTCTTTTGCCGGCTCTGGCTTTGGATGCAGGGTGTCCACTGGCCCTACCGGTTGTTCCGAAAAAGTTTTTTCCTGAATTTCGACCGATGTGTCGATGGTACAAACCACGCTGCCCACGGCTACACGGTCCCCTTCCTGTACCTTGAAACTGATTTTTCCCCCGGCTTCGGCCGAGATAGTAAGGGTCGCTTTATCGGATTCCACTTCGGCAATTTCATCCCCTTTGCTCACCACTGAGCTTTCGTCGACCAACCATTTGCCAAGTTCTACTTCCGTGATTGATTCGCCCGGACTGGGTATCTTTATGTCGATGATCATGGTTGATTATTTGGTTTTTACTAAATTCTTCTCAGTGAATATACGGTCTAAAATCGATTTTAGCCGTTTGTTGTGCTGGGTGAGCAATCCACCAGCAGGACTGGCGCTTTCTGGACGTGTTACCGGTATCATTTGCAGAGGGCCGAGTTTCCGTGACACATAATGCCAGGGTCCCATGTTTTCAGGTTCGTCCTGCGCCCAGATAATGGTTTTCGCCTGATTGTATTTACGAACAATTTCCATAATTTTTTTCTCCGGAAACGGGAACAACTGCTCAACCCGTACAATGGCCGTTTCGTTATTCGCCGTTTCTTCTTTCTGCTTTACAAGGTCGTAATACAATCTTCCTGAAGTAAAAACCAGCTTTCTTACTTCTTCGGGATGGGCTGCCGGGTCGTCGATCACCTCGTGAAAATGCCCAAAAGCAAGTTCTTCTAATGAACTGAAAACCTGAGGATGGCGCAACAGGCTTTTGGGAGTGAACACAACCATAGGCAAACGATAGTTCCATTTCAGGTGGCGGCGGATAAGGTGGAACATATTGGCCGGAGTAGTAGGCACCACTACCTGTATGTTGTTTTTTACGGCAAGTGCAAGGAAACGTTCAATGCGCCCGCTCGAATGTTCAGGCCCCTGCCCTTCGTAGCCATGCGGCAAATACAACACAAGGTTATTGTGGATCCCCCATTTCTCTGCTGCCGAAACAATATATTGGTCAATGATGACCTGCGCCACATTGTGAAAATCGCCAAACTGGGCTTCCCATACGGTCAGCGCGTTGGGCTGGGCCAGTGCATAACCGTACTCGTAGCCCATTACCCCGTATTCCGAAAGGGGTGAATTGTAAATGCTGAACTCGGCCTGCTTATCGGCAATATGTTTCAACGGATGGTATTTGCCCGAACCGTCTTCGTACACATACGTTGCATGGCGGTGGGCGAAGGTTCCCCGTTCGCTGTCCTGTCCGCTCACCCGTACCGGATGGCCTTCGGTGAGCAAAGTTCCATAAGCAAGCAGTTCGGCCATGGCCCAGTCGAGCCGGTCGTCAAGCATCATTGTGCGACGGTCTTCCACTATGCGGTTCAACTTTTTGTAAAAAGTCTGATGAGTGGGCAAAGTATATAGTTTTTCAGCTATTGCCTTCAGCCGGTCGGGGGCAACACCGGTTTCGGCCCGGGCAAAAAGATCGGCATCTTTTACCGGTTCAAAACCACGGTATTCATTGACTAAAAAATTTCGTATGTTAAGTTTTTCAATCTGTTCCGACTCTTTGTATTTTTCTTCCAGAAACTGGTCAAATTCACGGACTTCCCGACGGCTTTCCTCCCTATTCAGTATTCCCAGTTCATCTAATCTTTCTGCATAAATGTCGCGTGGATTTTTGTGTTTTTCAATAGCCTCGTACAACAAAGGCTGGGTGAAACGAGGCTCGTCGCCTTCGTTGTGCCCGTATTTACGGTAACAAAGAATGTCGATAAACACATCAGAATGAAATTCCTGCCGGAAGTCCATCGCTAATTTGATGATGTAGATCAGCGCCTCCACGTCGTCGCCATTGACATGGAACACGGGCGAACGGGTCACTTTACCCACATCGGTGCAATAGGTGCTCGAACGGGCATCAAGGTAATTGGTAGTGAACCCCACCTGGTTGTTAATGACCAGATGAATGGTTCCGCCCGTTTTATAGCCGTCGAGCTGCGACATCTGGATTACTTCGTAAACCACGCCCTGCGTGGCAATGGCCGCATCACCGTGAATAACGATGGGCGCCACTTTCCCAAAATCGCCGCCGTAGGCCGAATCGATGCGCGAACGGACCATTCCCTGCACAATCGGCGAAACGGTTTCGAGATGCGAGGGGTTGGGCATCAGCTTCAGCCGGATGGGTTTGCCCAAATCAGAAACGATTTCATTTTCATAACCCAGATGGTATTTCACATCACCCAGCGAAATGTCCTCTTCATACTCGGTCCCGTAAAATTCCTTGAAAATATTTTTATACGGTTTTTGTAGAATATTCGCCAGTACGTTCAAACGCCCCCGGTGCGCCATGCCAATAATGAACTCTTCGATTCCCAGTTCCGAGCCGCGTTCGATTACTGCGTCCATTGCAGGGATCAGTGTTTCGGCTCCTTCCAGCGAAAACCGTTTTTGGCCTACAAATTTTTTATGGATAAAATTTTCAAAACCGACCGCCAGTTTCAGGTGATAAAAAATGTGTTTCCGTTTTTCGTCGGTAAACGATTGCGAGTTGCGGCTGCTTTCCATGCGTTGCTGCAACCATTGAATGACTTCAGGTTGCCGCATGTACACATATTCAACGCCTACCGATTGGCAATAAGTTGCTTCGAGGTGTGCGACAATATCTTTCAGTTTGGCCGGTCCGATACCAATGCTGTTCCCGGCCTGGAATGTTCGTTCGAGATCGGCCTGTTCAAGCCCGAAATTCTCGATGGCGAGCGTTGGTGAGTATTTCCGGCGGGCGCGTACCGGGTTGGTTTTTGTAAACAGGTGCCCGCGTTGGCGGTACCCGTGTATCAGGTTCAGGATGGCAAATTCTTTGTCAATCAGCGCAAAATCCCGCCTCTGTGCCAACGCTTTAAAATCCTTTCGGGCCAGTTCAAATCCTTTAAAGAATAGTTGCCAGCTTTCGTCTACTGATTCCGGGTCATTTAAATATTCCTGATACAGTCCTTCAATGGCAGCAATTTCCTGGTTTCCAACCTGCGTAAACTTCTCCATAACAACACTTTTGGTTTTTTTCTTTCTTCCTGAAAAAAAGCTTTATAAGTTAACAAACATTCCTGTCTATTGTTTGAACCAGTGTTATTTTTACTTCACATTTAGAAAATGATGGAAAAGACCGGTTCGCAGAAAAAATAGACTTGTATTTATACAGGAAGGCAAATAAATTCTTAATTTCCCATCAATTAATAAAAAATTGAACGATGAAAAGATCAATCCGTATTTTACTTATTATATTATTGTTACCGATTCTTATATACCGTCTGGGGCCTTCCCCCGATAAACCGGAGATGAGTAATCAGCTTCCTGAAATTGCATGTACAATCGACAATATCAATCAGTTTATCCAGGAAAAAGAAAGTAGCCTGCCCCTTAAACCCGATAATGGATCGCGCATTTTCTGGGACAACGACTCGCTGAAAGAAAAGACGCCATGGTGCCTGCTTTACCTACATGGTTTTTCGGCTTCGTGGTACGAAGGGGAACCCACGCACCGTAATTTTGCCACACGTTTCGGGATGAATGCCTACATCCCGCGCCTGGCCGAACACGGACTTGAGACCAACGAACCATTGCAGAACATGACACCCGATAATCTGTATGAATCGGCCAAAGAAGCGTTAGTGATCGCCCATCTTCTCGGAAACAAGGTGCTGATCATGGGGACTTCGACCGGCGGGACACTGGCGCTGAAACTGGCTGCTGAATTCCCGGAGATGATCGACGGATTAATCCTTTTGTCGCCGAATATCCGTATCAATAACCCAAAGGCATTTTTACTTTCGGGGCCGTGGGGACTGCAAATTGCACGTAAAGTTTACAACAGCAACTACCGGGTGACCAACGAAGATTTTGAATGCAAAGAATGCCAGTACTGGAACTGCAAATACCGCCTCGAAGCAACCGTATACCTGCAACAACTGATTGATGCCACCATGAACCGGAAAACCTTTAAAAAGGTAAAAGCGCCTTTGTTTGCAGGCTATTACTACAAAGATGAGACCCATCAGGATGACGTAGTGCGCGTGGATGCCATCATCGGAATGGTTGAACAGGTGGGCACTTCCGCAGAGCAAAAACGCAGCCAGGCCTTTCCGGAGGCCGGCGCCCATGTCATTGGCGGGGAATTGTTCTCCGGCTCGCTCGAAAAAGTGCAACAGGCCTGCTTTTCGTTCGCAGAAGAAATAGTAAAACTTCAGCCGAAATAAAATAATGCTGCCAACCTTGTTTTGTCATGCTGAACGTAGTGAAGCATCTGTTGTGAAGCATCTGTTGTGAATCGCGCAAAACAGGAGACTCTTCACTACGTTCAGGTTGACAACCTACGCCTGAAATGGCACTACCCTTTCAGTCCAAAGAAATGTACATGCCGGGAGTTGTGCATGAACAGGTATCCCGGAGAGAAAAAAACTGTTCTGCGTTTTGTATACTGTAGTTTCGGAACTTCTTTACATGGGAGTTTTAAACGCAGGCTCCTCTATGGAATACGAGTGAAAGGCGGGTATGAAAAATATTTTTTAGCTTTGAATATCTTAATACTTTATTCGAAGGTGTGGAAAACAACGATTTTGAAATAGTATCGGGAATAAAAAACGGGGATAAAAATATCGTCTTTTAGCGCGTACCTGTTCCGTTCGGTTTATAACTCCTGCCTCGATCATTTAAAACACCTGAAAGTAAAAGACCGGCATCATCGTAATACTTCTTTTCAGGTACCTTCCCCGTTTACTGATGTATGATATGCCTGGTAATACCGACAACCAGTAAAACGAAATACCGGCGCGTTAACAATTATCGTCCGTCGCTTTAATCTCACCGACCTGACAGGTTTTTCTGTATCTGCCAAGTCTTTTTCTACAATGAACAATCTGTTAATACCAGGGAAAAGTTTCAATGATTTTTTTGCTAATATTGCAAGCTCAACACATGTAAACCTATTATTGATGAAACCAACATTATTGATTCTTGCCGCAGGAATGGGAAGCCGTTTTGGAGGGCTGAAACAACTGGCTCCAATCGGGCCAAACGGGGAAACCATCCTTGAATATTCCATTTTCGATGCCATCCGCGCCGGTTTCGGAAAAGTCGTTTTTGTGATCCGCAACCATTTTTCCGAGGAATTTAAAAACCTGATCGAACCCAAGATTTCAGGAAAAATTGAGATTGAATATGTTTTTCAGGAACTCGATAAACTGCCCGAAGGGTACACATTGCCCGAAGAGCGCGAAAAACCCTGGGGTACCGGCCATGCCATACTAATGGCAAAAGAGGTGATCGACGGACCGTTTGCAGTCATTAATGCCGACGATTTTTACGGGTTCGATGCCTACAAAACCATGGTTGAATTTTTCAGGACATCAGCAAACGAAAATGAATACAGTATGATCGGCTACCTGCTGAAAAATACCCTTTCCGAATTTGGCGCCGTTTCGCGGGGCATCTGCAAAGCCGATGCAAACGGCAACCTGGTGGAAATAACCGAAACACATGGAATAGCTGCCTCCGGCGGGAAAATTGTTTGCCAAACCGGAGACGGAAGGACTGGCACATTGGACGAAAACATCCTGGTTTCGATGAATTTCTGGGGCTTCAAACAAAATCTTTTCGGGTACCTCGAAAATCTTTTTATTTCCTTCCTGAACGAAAAAATGAACGTGCCCAAATCGGAATTTTACATCCCGTTTGCCGTGTTTGACCTTATCCAGGCCGGGACCATCCAGTCCAAAGTACTGCAGGCCGACAGTCCCTGGTTTGGCGTAACATACAAGGAAGACCAGCCGCACGTAATCGAAAAAATAACCAATCTGGTACGTTCGGGAGTATATCCTGAAAAACTCTGGAAATAGAAAAGAAAAACCGTAAACTAAAACCATAATAGAATGACATCAACCGATCAAAAAAATTTAAAAGAGATTGTCGGAAAATTTGAAATTAAAGGGACAATTATTTCTGTTCGTCCTTTCGGCAACGGACATATTAACGATACTTTTCTGATCGAAACAGAAGAAAACCAGCCCAACTACATCCTTCAGCGAAAAAACCATCTTATTTTCAAGGATGTGCCGGCCATGATGGAGAATATCGACCGGGTTTGCAAGCACATTGAAAAGAAACTGCGCGAGGCCAAGGACCCCAATGCAGAAAAGAAAGTAATCCGGCAAATCCGCACAAAAGATGATCAATTATATTGCAAAGATGAAAACGGGAATTTCTGGGCGGCGCTGAATTTTGTTGCCAACAGCAAAAGCGTGGAGATGATTGAAAAACCCGAGATGGCTGAAGTGGCCGGGATTGCTTTCGGGCGGTTCCAGAAACAACTGGCCGACCTGCCCGGCGGCCCGCTGAGCGAAACGATCAAAGATTTCCACAATATTTATTTCCGGATCAATAATTTTGAAAAAGCCAAAGCCAGCGATCCGAAAGGACGTTTAGCCATTGTACAGGCTGAAGTGGCAGAAATTGAAAGCCGGATGGAAAAGATGAAAACACTCCAGAGACTGGCTGATTCGGGCCAGTTGCCCATCCGGGTCACGCACAACGATACGAAGATCAACAATGTGCTTTTCGATAAAGATACCGACGAGATACTGGCTGTTATTGACCTCGACACGGTGATGCCGGGGCTTGTGCATTTCGACTTCGGCGATGCCATGCGCACCGCGGCCAATACCGTGGAAGAAGACGAACCGGACATCAGCAAAGTGCGGTTCAATACCGAAGTGTTCCGCTATTTCACCAAAGGTTTTTTGAGCGAAACCAAAGAGACACTGGCGCCGAAGGAAATAGAACTTCTCCCCCACTCCTGCCAGTTTATGACCTACATCATGGCGCTGCGCTTCCTCACCGACTACATCGACGGGGACACCTACTATAAGATCAAACATCCGGAACATAACATCGAACGCGCCCGCAACCAGATCAAATTAGTGCAGGAAATGGAACAACTGGAAGCAGAAATGCAGAAAATTGTAACCGAAGCGGCGGGGGTATGATGAAATCAGCAAATTCTTAATTGTTGAATTGTTAAAGAAACAGGCGCTGCCTCATTGATCCGAATGCAGGTATTTGAGGCAGTGTTTTTTTGTAGTCGCGTTTTCAGGAATTGATTTGCCGGTAATAATACGCGACAGCCGCGCTGTAAGCACTTTTTCCCTTCCTTTTCGGTCAGTTCTTCAAACTTCCCTTGTCCTTCCGTACCAGACAGGGCTTGTCTGGCTAAGGCCATGGCTCGGGCAAAACGCTGCTGTGCCTGCTTTTGTTTTATTTCCCCTCCGGTGGAATACGATGTTCCCACTTTTCCCGAAAGGTCGAGGATGACTATGTTGTTGTTTCTATAGCCATTCTATTCTGTATGTTATTCTTCGTTTATCTTACGTATTTATTTTGAAAATCTAAACTATTCCTCAATATAAGGATAAGATATTAGGTCTAAAAAATCAATAAGACATAGAGAACATGTACTCAGACGGGCTAAGATTTTTGCACGGAATTGTTACAAGTCGGACACAGAAGGGGGGCATATAACTATCCGTTTGGGGAAATAAGGAATTTTGAGCAGAAACCGGCCCAATAGCCCTTTATTTTGACTAATCTGAAAACGATAACAATATTTTATACAATTTTTGAGGACATTTTACTTGTATTTTTCAACCGCAAAACAAATTTCACCGATATTGTCATTGTCTTGAGAAGGAAATTCCCTCATTGGGCTGTATCTTATATAAGTATCAAACAGCTCCTTATTGGGGCCAACAACCCTGGGGTCGTTCGATTTTTCCAGTTCCGCCAACAGTATTTGTTTCAATTCCTTTTCAATTT
>JAVEYG010000031.1:0-50482 GCA_034003625.1 Prolixibacteraceae bacterium
TTGCTTTTGTTTGCACAATAAAAATAACCTTTTTAAACTAGCTTTCCTCATATATAAACATCTTTAAACCCCTGATATGACTGGATTGTAGAGCTTGGTCAATCCAATTTTCGGGAGATGGTCAAATTTTGATATTGATGATACTCACAAATTCAATTTTATGCTTGGTTTAAACCGGGTAGGTTATGAGTCTGCATACAACTGGTCTCAAATCACGCAGTTGATTGATTATTCAAATCCTCAGTTTGACCTGGCAACGGGGACACAAACTACCAGTGGCGGCGAATATTGGGAATCACAGATAGGTTTTTACGGACGTGCCAATTATAATTTTAAAGAAAAATATTTATTGGAAGCAAATCTTCGCTATGACGGGACATCAAAATTTCCTGCCGATTTGCAATGGCGTTGGTTCCCATCGTTTTCTGCAGGTTGGCGTGCGAACGAAGAACCCTGGATGGAATGGGCAAAACCAGCGCTAAGCGCATTGAAATTTCGTGGATCATGGGGAACTATTGGTGACCAGTCGGTACCGAATAACCTGTATGTTCCAACCATGAGCGGTTCATTCAGCAGTTGGTTGATTGCTGGTGTAAAGCCATATCAATTCAGTACTCCCGGAGCAGTTTCAACCTCGGTTACATGGCAGGATATTACCTCTTTGGATTTGGGGGTTGATGCCCGTTTCTTTGATAATGATTTTGGATTTACTTTTGATTGGTTTCGCCGCGATACGGAAAATATGATCGTTCCGCAGGAAGGGCTTCCTACTACTTATGGTACCGGGGCTCCACAAAGCAATTATGGCTCATTACGTACAAATGGTTTCGAAATCCAGGTCGATTATACGCATACTTTTGATAATGATCTGAGGATTAATTTATTTGCAACTTTCTCGGATGCAGTGACCAAAATTACCGAATATGGATCGACTAAAAGTATTGATTCGTGGTATGTTGGAAAAACCTATGGAGAAATATGGGGGTACGAAACCGACCGTTTATATCAGAAGGAAGATTTCGAATACGGAACAGATGGAAAATTAATTACTATAACTTCTTCAGATGGATATCAAGTATATAAATTGTCCGATTCGAATGCTGCAACGCAGGGACGGTTACAATCTGGAAACTTTAAATTCGGTCCCGGAGATGTTAAATTTAAAGATTTGAATGGTGACGGTGTTATTAACCCGGGAAACCGATTAACAGAGAATGCCGAAGGTCAGCCTGATTATGGTGATTTAAAGATTATTGGAAATTCGACTCCGAGGTATGAATATGGTTTTCGTGGCGAAATTGCTTATAAAGGGTTTGATGCTTCAGTTTTCATCCAAGGCGTTGGGAAACGTGATGTGTGGGGGAACGGGTTCCTTGCCATACCCGGATTTAACTCGGCTGACGGAGCTATGCCTCAGGCAATCGCCGGCGATTTCTGGAGGGAAGACCGTACCGATGCATTTTATCCGGCACCATACAATATGGCTGGAAGCAGCACTACTTTAAATATGCAGGTTCAGACAAGATATTTACTTGATATGTCTTATCTGAGGATTAAAAATATCACGGTAGGTTATACTTTGCCAACCAATGTGGTAAAGAAAATTCATGTCAGCAAATTGCGCGTGTATGCAGCGTTGGAAAATTTCTTTACATTCGATCATTTAGGTACTCTTCCTATTGATCCGGAAGAGATTGCAGGTTATTCGATGTGGAATGAAACGAATTACAATTTGAGCCGTACAGGCGTTGGCATTCCAACTTTTAAGAGCGCATCTGTTGGTGTTCAGTTGAATTTCTAAAAACAAAAAAATCATGAAAAAATATATATCTGTTTTATTATTTGTAGTTGCGCTTGTCTTTAGCGGCTGTGAAGAATTTCTTGACAGGCCTTCTTTAACAACAATGGACGACGGCAATTACTGGACAAGCGAAAACAATCTGCGCCTGTTTGCAAATAGTTTTTATCCGTACTATTTTGTTGGGTATAACCTGACATGGGGTACTGATTACACCCCCCTGCGCGGATATTATTTCTCTGACGATTTTACATCAAGCGGGAAACAAACGGGTTTTGAAACGCAGGCTCCTGCTTCCCGGGCTTCAACCAGCGAGTCGGTATCATCACAGTGGATACTAAAATCAGCAGGG
Source organism: Prolixibacteraceae bacterium (assembly GCA_034003625.1). Taxonomy (GTDB): domain Bacteria; phylum Bacteroidota; class Bacteroidia; order Bacteroidales; family Prolixibacteraceae; genus GWE2-42-39. The sequence continues at coordinate 2,151 of JAVEYG010000031.1, forward strand.
CCTTCCTGGAATTTTGCCTGGGTCCGAAAATCAAATCTATTCCTCGATAGAATTGAAGGAATGAAAGCACAGATACTTACGGACGAAGCATACAAACACTGGAGCGCCATAGCTCGCTTTTTCAGAGGAGCTGAATACAGCCGTTTGGTCAGTGTGTTTGGCGATGTACCGTATTACGACCGGGTAATTGGTGATTCTGAATTGGATGAGCTGTATAAAGACAGGGACAGCAGGACATTAGTGATGGACAAAGTATATGATGATTTTGTTTATGTACTTGATAATATGCGTACAAGTGATGGCGACGCCCAATATCTTAACCGTTATATTGCTGCCAGTTTCATTTCCCGCTACATGTTATTTGAGGGTACCTGGCAGAAATACCATCTGAATAATACGGAGAAAGCGAAAAAATATCTTGAGTTGGCAGTACGGGCTTCAGGAATCATAATGGCTTCAAATAAATATTCGTTTACCAGCGATTTTCGTTCACTTTTTGGATCTGAAAACTTAGCATCGAACAAGGAAGTGATCATGTTTCGTGCCTATGATGCTGCACTGTCTGTAACGCATCACATTGCGTCGTATTCAAATATTACTGAAAGTCAAAGTTCTTCTGCCAATTTATCGCTCGCAAAAGAATTTATCTGTAACGATGGTAAACCCTTTAAATTATCATCGGTTGCCAATGCCGATAAATTTGACATTAAGAGCATGATTGCTACACGTGATCCCCGTTTTGAAGCTACCTTCTGGGATGCACCAAAGAAAGAAGCCGGTACTTTGCTTTATGCCTGTAAGTTTATTGACAGGGTCGGGCCGACTTACTACGGGAAGACATATCCTCCGCAATACGGGTCGAATACCAATACAAACGATGCCCCGGTAATGCGTTTGGCCGAGGTGGTACTGAACTGGATTGAAGCCAAGGCTGAGCTGGCAACCATGGGCGGTGCTGCTGTTGTGCAGGCCGATATCGATGCTTCCATCAATGCCATCCGTAATCGTCCGTTGGATGCAACTGCAATTGCAAAGGGAATCACAAAAACAGCTCTGTTAAGTATTGGTTCGCTTCCCAATGATCCCGACCGCGATCCGGATGTCCCTGCATTGATCTGGGAAATTCGCCGCGAACGCCGGATGGAATTTGTTTTTGAACATACCCGCCTGTTGGATATTAAACGTTGGAAGAAAATTGATTACATGAATTATACTGCTAATCCGGAACGACAGCTTGGCCTGTGGATTGATTTTCAGGCTGAAATGCCAGAATGGTTAGTATCTTCAAAAGTCAATAAACTGAAAGTTAAAAAGGCTGACGGAGCGGTTGTTACCTATACCGGTACAAATGCTGCCGATATGGTGGGTTTTTATATTCCTGAAAACTTCTCGGACAGAGATGCTTTTACGGACAGGGTTTATTTAACGCCTCTGGGGAATACCCAAATCAGCCAGTATCTCGAAAAAGGGTACACGCTGACTCAAAACCCGGGATGGAACTAAAAAGAAATTGAAGATTTCATTTATTAGGGGCTGCTGCAGTCAATGTTGCAGCCCCTTTTATAAAATATAGTCGATTCATTATGAGAAAAATTTTTCTTTTCCTATTCTGTTATTTTCTTTTTCTTCTTCTTTATGCCCAACCGCTCCGTTTTGCGCACGTTACCGATACACATGTGGGCGGAAGTACCGGAAGCGAAGATTTATTGCAGACAGTGGAAGACATCAATTCGCTCCCGGATATTGATTTTGTGTTATTTACCGGCGACGTGACTGAATTTGGTTCGGACGAAGAATTGCTGGAAGCAAAAAAAATAATGAACCGGTTGAACAAACCCTGGTATGTGGTTCCGGGCAATCACGATTCGAAATGGTCGGAAAGTGGTTGCAACAGCTTTGTGCGCATTTTTGGGGCCGAAGAATTTTGTTTTGAAAGGGCGGGCATCCTTTTTATCGGGACAGCCAGCGGCCCCAATATGCGGATGGGACCGGGACTGGTGCCGCGCGAACAAATGGTTTTCCTCGATTCGGTTTTGGTGAATATGAAAGATCCCGGGCAACCAATTGTTTTTGTCAATCATTATCCGCTCGACGAATCGCTGGCAAATGCGCGACAGGTGCTGGCAAAGCTGAAAACCCGAAACATCCAGGTTTCCCTGATGGGGCACGGGCACACCAATAAATTGTTCAATTTTGATAGCATTCCCGGTGTAATGGGACGTTCTAACCTTCGGGCCGGGAAAGAAATTGGCGGGTACAACCTGGCTACTCTTGTAAACGATACCTTGTACTATACAGAACGTATTCCTGGCGGGCAAACCCTTCCAGTTTGGTGCAAAGTGCCTTTCGGTGAAAAAAACTTTGTTGCCACTCCTTCTGCAAAAACAGAAAGCGACAGCCTGTCGGCGCTTTACCCGCAGGTACAGGTGGCCTGGGAATTTCAGGACAACAGCGATATTGGGACAGGAATAACCGCAAAAGGCCGCTATGCGGTTTACGCCAATACCCGAGGGGCTGTGATGGCGATTGACCAAAAGAATGGCAAGACGATATGGGCTTTTCAAACCGGCGGGAAAATCTATTCCACTCCGCTGATTGAAGGAACACGGGTGGTTTGTCCTTCCACCGATAACACCATTTATTGTCTCGACCTGAAAACAGGTCGGTTGCAATGGAGTTTTGAAACCGAAAAATCCATCGTGGCTTCTCCTGTGTCGGACGGGAAAAACGTTTTTGTTGGGGCTTCCGACGGGCATTTCCGGGCGATTGACCTTCAAAATGGAAAATTAATCTGGCAGTTCGACGGGGTGAAAAATTTTGTAGAAACGCGCCCCCTGATTTATGACAATGCCATTTATTTTGGTTCGTGGGGAAATACCTTTTATGCACTCGACAAAGCAAGCGGAAATTTGCTCTGGAAACGGGAAAAACATACGAACCGCATGCTTTCGCCTGCCGCAGTGTGGCCGGTAGCAGCAAATGGCAAAGTTTTTATGGTGGCCCCCGATCGCCGGATGACGGCCCTTGATGCAAAAACAGGCTGCGAAATCTGGGATTCTGGCGATTATTCGTGCCGCGAATCTATTGGAATATCCGATGATGGCAGTTTGGTGTACATCAAAAATATGCAGGAAGGAAATGTGAATGCTATTTTCACGGCTTCCAAAAAACAGGAAATTGCATGGGAATGTAAGGCCGGGTTGGGTTACGAAATCGGCCCTTCGCCCATTACCGAACGCGGAAATCTGGTGTTTGTACCTACCGGGAACGGTGTGGTTTGCGCTATAAACAAACAGTCGCCGCAGCAGGTGGCCTGGAAATACAAAGCTTCGGATGCCCTGATTAATTATGTGTTTCCGGTCGCCAAAAACAGGGTATTGCTTACCACTCTCGACGGGAAAGTTATTTGTCTTACGTTTTAGAAATGAATTCAAACCCTTTGGGTTTCTTACGCACTGTATTTCAATAAAATGCGTTGTAATTATTTTTCTTTCAGAATAAAATTCAGTAGAATTTTTATCGTTGCTTTGCTTTGTTCATTGATTGCTTCCTGCAATAAGGAAGGCGACGATATTGTTGATGATGACCCGGTTGACCGGCCTTACGATCCGGCAAAAGATAACATCGTAATTCCCCGGAATGAACTTCGTGCTGCCTGGATTTCTACCGTATATAATCTGGATTGGCCAACAACCAAAGGAAATGCCAGTGCCCAAAAGTCGGAATTAATCAGTATTTTCGACCGCCTTCGGTCATTGAACATGAATGCTGTGGTGTTGCAGGTACGCCCCATGGCCGACGCTTTTTATCCTTCTGATCTGGAACCTTGGTCGTCGTATCTGACGGGGACGCAGGGAACTGATCCTGGTTACGATCCACTTCAGTTTGCCATTGAAGAAGCCCACAAGCGGGGCATGGAACTTCATGCCTGGCTCAATCCATACCGGGTTGCCCCGACAAGTCTCGTGTTGGCCTCTGATCATCCAGCAATCAAAAATCCTGATTGGATAGTCACCTACAAAGACATGCACTATTATAACCCGGGTATTCCCGAAGCCCGTGCCCATTTGAAAAATGTGATCCGCGATATTATTACACGCTACGATGTCGATGCCATTCATTTTGATGATTATTTCTACCCCAGCGGGGCAAAATCAATTTCCGACCCTTTTGGGTTTAACGATAAGGCGGCTTTTGATAAATACGGAAGCGGAAACGATGTGCATACCTGGCGCGCTGAAAATATTAATACAATGGTCAGCGAAGTGGGCCAGCTAATACAGGCTGTTAATCCGGATGTATTGTTTGGAATTTCCCCTGCAGGGAGAAGAGAGAACAGTATTGCCCTTTATGCCGATCCGCTGGTTTGGCTCGAAAACAAATGGGTTGACTATCTTGCCCCACAAGTCTACTGGGAGTTTGGCCATGCAACGGCTGATTTTGGCACACTGGTAAACTATTGGAACAACAATTCAAAAGGAGTTCCTATTGTTATCGGTATTGCGGCTTACAAATTCAACGATCCATCCGTTCCGGCCTTTAGTGACGTGGAAGAATATGGACGGCAAATAGACCGGATACGGAGCAGCAATAATTTGTTCGGTTGCATCTTTTTCAGGGCAAAAAACATAGAAAATGCAACACTGTATAATTATCTGAAAAATAAATACAAAGGGAAATCGCTTGCGCCTGTGATGGGAAGAACAAATGCACCGGCACCACCCGAACCGGTTATTTCTTTGTCGGGAAATACAATTAGCTGGAACAGTGTGACCGGGGCCGACCGGTACGTCGTGTATGCTTTAGAAAAGGATCGGGATAAAAAAAATACATATAATGCGACAGCCCTTGATATAATCGTTGCTACCTCGTATTCCTGTCAGCCGGGAAAAAGCTATTTCGTGACGGCTGCCAATAGAGATTATGTAGAATCAAAACCTTCAACTATTATCACAAACTAAAAAACCTTTATTTTATGAAATCTGTAAACCTGAACTTAATCCGGAATTTTAACAAAACTCTGGCTCCAGCGGTTCTCCTGAGCCGAAAAGGTATCCCAATCGTCCTGTTTTATGTTCTTTTCCTTCTGATGGCTTGTTCTTCGTCCGACCCTCTAATTAAACCCTGTGTGGTTGGCGCTGCACGGACAGATGTTTATCTGCCTCTGCTGAAAGATAAAAGGGTAGGGGTGGTTGTCAATCAAACTTCGATGGTCGATACCCTGCACATGGTTGAATTATTACTTGCCAACGGAGTGGACATTCGTGCAATTTATGCTCCGGAGCATGGCTACAAAGGAAATGTGGAACGGGGACAGGACATTGCGCATTCGACCGATTCAGTTACCGGTATCCCGGTTTATTCGATTTACGGCGCTACGCGGAAACCAACGCCTGAATTTCTGAAAGATGTGGATGTGGTGGTGTTCGATATTCAGGATGTAGGGTGCCGCTTTTACACGGTTTTCGGGACCATGCACTATGTGATGGAAGCCTGTGCGGAAAACGGGAAAAAAGTAATCATCATGGACCGCCCAAACCCCATCGGTTATTATGTCGACGGGCCGGTGCTGCAGCCGGGTTTTAATTCGTTTATCGGGATGCACGAAGTGCCGGTGGTACATGGCATGACGGCAGGCGAGTATGCCCGGATGATCAACGGGGAGAAATGGCTGAGAGACAGCGTACAGTGCGATATGGAAATTGTTCCCCTGGAAAATTATACCCATGCTACAAGATACCAATTGCCGGTGGCGCCATCGCCCAACCTGCCCGATATGAAATCGGTTTACCTGTACCCGATAGTTTGTTTTTTTGAAGGCGCCCAGGTGAATGAGGGACGTGGCACTTACAAACCGTTCCAGCAATTTGGCGCACCCTATTATACGCCGAAAGACCATTCATACATCCCTGTGTCGATTCCGGTGTTGAGCCTTCGCCCCCGTTTCGAGAACGATATTTGTTATGGCTACGATTTGTCGGGAATGGAACTGGCGGGGCTTCAGGAAATAGAACAGGTACGGCTCAATTACCTGATTGAATTCTATGAAAAATCGGGCATGAAAGATTCGTTTTTTACCGATTTTTTTGAAAATCTTGCCGGATCCGATACCCTGCGCAAACAAATTATTGGCGGGCAAACCGAAGAGCAGATCAGGGAAAGCTGGAAAACAGGCCTGAACCGCTATAAAGAGATACGAAAGAAATATTTGCTATACAAAGAATAAATTTCCTATATAACACGACTTTTATTCTTCGAGAAGACTGGTCAATTTGGCTTCCAGGTCTGCACCGCGCAGGTTTTTAGCAATGATTTTTCCGTCTTTGTCCAGTAGGATGGTATGTGGTATTGACTGAACGCCATACAATACAGCTACTTCGTTTTGCCAGTACTGCAAATCTGATACATGCGTCCAACTCAATTGGTCGTCGGTAACTCCTTTTAGCCATGATTCTTTGTCGCGGTCGAGTGAAACGCCGAGAATATCAAACCCCTTGTCTTTAAATTTGTTGTACATCCGCACCACGTTCGGGTTTTCCTGGCGGCAGGGTGCGCACCACGATGCCCAGAAATCGATCAGTAGGTATTTTCCCCGGAACGAGGAGAGGCTGACCGGTTTCCCTTCCGGGTCGTTCATTGTAAAATCTGGTGCCGGTGAACCAATGGCTGTCTTCTTTTTTAACCCGGCAATCCGGTTGATTTCTTCCACGTATACCGATTCTGCAAATTCGGCAGGAAAAATCCCGGTGATGGTGTCTAATTCTTCTGACGATGCTTCATTGATGAACTGGCTCAGGTAAATGAATGGCGCGACCATTGAATTACGGTGTTCCAAAACGAAATTTCGGGCAAAAACATTCATGTTCTCCATCATGGCTTCCACATCAATCTTTGCTTTGTTGGCCGATTCCATATCTCCCTTCATCATGGCCTGGTTGTATTGCTCTCTCAATCCGGCGTATTCTTTGTTTAACCGTTCAATTTCAGCAATATATACATTGAACAGGTCATTCGTTTTCGAACCAGTGACTTTGGTGTTTTGCAGGCTGTCTTTATTGGCAACCACCGTTATTTTCCCGTTTTCGAGGAAAAACTGGGCAAAATATTCCCGTTCGTTCATCCGAAGATAGTGCATTTCCGGAAGGCCTGCGCTCCCTTTCAGTTCAAAACTGCCTTTGGCTATTTCGGCAGTATCAACTACAACTGGTTGTCCTTCTTTTACTTTTACCAGGAAAATTTTTCCTGAATCGGCCCCGGTGAGGGTCCCTTTGATGGTGTAATTTTTCGAGCCGGAGTTACATGCGCTGAAAGCAAACACGATCAACATGAAATAGACGATTTTTCTCATTTGCGTATTTTTTGATCCGTAAAATTATTTTTTTAATTGCCTGTACCGGTCGATCAACTCGCGTGCCGCAACAAATGACGATAGTTCATCGTTCAGTACACTCGATTCATAAACCGCCAGTTTGCTTTTTATCTCCGGGTTTTCATAAAAACCCATCTTCAACTGTTCGTTAATTGATTCGTACATCCAGTATTTCGACTGTTCATTCCGACGGTGTTGAAAATAGTAATTTCCTTTTACAAGTGCAAGATAGTCAGAAATAGTGTCCCAAACCTGGTCAATCCCGTTTTTGTGAAAAGCAGAACAGGTGAGTACCAGGGGTTTCCATCCTGAAGGTGCAGGAGGAAACAAGTGCAGGGCATTTTCGTACTGAATGCGTGCCAGCCCGGCCTTTTCAATGTTGTTTCCGTCGGCTTTGTTGATGGCAATGGCATCGGCCATTTCCATGATGCCACGTTTGATGCCTTGCAGCTCGTCGCCGGCGCCTGCCAGCATTAGCAAAAGGAAAAAATCGACCATCGAATGAACGGCAGTTTCACTTTGTCCCACGCCAACCGTTTCAATAAAAATTGTGTCGAATCCGGCAGCCTCGCATAAAATGATGGTTTCGCGTGTTTTCCTGGCTACTCCGCCCAGCGATCCTGCCGACGGTGAAGGACGGATGTAGGCGCGTGGGTTTCCCGACAGTTCTTCCATCCGGGTTTTGTCGCCCAGGATACTGCCTTTGGTACGTTCGCTGCTCGGGTCAATGGCCAGTACAGCCAGTTTACTGCCTTTTCTGGTGATGTATGTTCCCATTGCCTCAATGAAAGTGCTTTTCCCGACTCCCGGGACGCCGGTTATCCCGATACGGACCGAATTACCGGAATAAGGGAGACATTTCAGGATAATTTCCTGGGCAAGCTCCTGATGGTCGGGTTTCGAGCTTTCGACCAGTGTGACAGCCTGGCTCAGGATGGTGACATCGCCCTGCAAAATCCCATCAACATATTGTTGTGCCGTGAGCCTCCGTTTTTTCTTTTTTTGCAGGAAGCGCGACACGGAATCCGCGTTTACTGGCAGCGGCATTTCAATCCCTTCATTTACCTTCAGCCCTTCGTAATTGGGGTCGTTTTCAATATGTTCGTGGTGTTTGTCGACAATCATACCTGATAGGAACAAAATTTTCACGAAGGTAGGAAAATTACCCTGTATCGGGCAAAGCCAAGAGGAAAAAGATAAAGGTGCGAATAAAAGAGCTACATGATCTTTTCTACTCTTGAACTTTACTCAACATTCATGGTTTGAAGGTTATGTTATCCTGATAGTCGCCTTCCGATAATTTTTCTATCGCTCCCCGGCAATTTCACTGCCGTCGTTTTTTCCTGAGGTATGTTTGAAGGATATTTGCTTCACGTACTATTTAAATATGTTTCCTGATAATTCTGAGATTCAGGGTTTTGTTCTTATCTGTTATAACGAAGTAATAAACCCCTGGTTTAAAATGCCGCATGTCAATCTTTATTATTCTTATCCCTGAACTCACAATTTGTTTTACTTTTTGCCCCGAAGCAGCATACACCCCGATTGTCGTTTTTTCAGAAACGGCCTGCCGGTTCAAATCAATATTCAACCAGTCGGCGACAGGATTGGGATATACTTTTATTTCCGGAACATATGCAGGAACCGGTGCCTGTGTGCTTCCCGTGGTCACTGAGAAAGAATAGGGGGCATCTTTTCCGGTTAGTGGTACTGTTGCCTGCTTCCCGGTCTGGTCCACTGCCCGGACATAATACTGCACTGTTTCCCCGGGTTCAATAGCGGGAAAAGGAAAAGAATAATGGTTGTGTTCACCAGCGGTCATTTTCCCGGATTGCCACTGCCCTGAACCGACCCGGAAATAAACCTGCACTGAATCGGTATGTAAGGGCTTTCCACTGTATGCTGTGATTGTTGCGTTGACGGTAGGCTGTGTCTGACTGTCATGTAGCCGCCGGACCGGAATATGCCTGATTCGTATCATTTGTTTGTCGGCCATTTCGTGAACGCGGCAGTGCAAGGCATCGGTGGGCAGCCAGTCGCCCCTGTAGCCACTGATTTCGTAGCCGGGCATGGCGTCCCGGTACGATTGCAATGCTTCATCGTCCCATTCCCCACCTGTTACAGGTACAAATACCTGCCTGTTCAGGATATATGAATTGGTATATGGTTCGTCGTTGGGCGTATATATCCTGAAAACTTCATAATTATTTCCCCATGACGATTTTTGGTTTCTGAAATAGTCGTTCACAGCTTCAATTTCATCGTATTGGGGATGATTTTCCGATACCGACCGGAGCATAATCTTGTCAACATCCAGAAACTTTGCCCAACAGTCAACGTGTTGAATATATGTATTGTTCGGGTCTTTCATTACGCGATATGTGTGTATGCCCAAATAATCCTTCATTTGCCGGGCGACTTGTTCGTTTGTAACCCCGTTTTCCATGCTTTCAGAATAAACAATGGGGGTTGAAACAGCTACTCCGTAGCCGTCGGTCATGTAATTGCCGCCGGTATGCACCACGTTCATGCTAAAATACGGGAACCCGTATTGCGAAGCGATTGCCTGTGGAATTTTATCATCGTCAGGCCGGGGTCGGTTATATGTACAATCTGTAATGCCGACAGAATAGGGGCCGGCAACAAACCATGGCCCGTAATCGCGTGCCCACCCGGAATTGCTGGCAGCCCTTATAAATTTGCAATGTTGCGGTGGAATGAGGTTTTTTGAGTAAATATCCCGTACTGTTTGTTCTTCAGTTTCGTTTTTCACGATGGTGTAAATGGTGTCGGATTTTCCTATGGCGGTTATCAATGTTTCCGGAATTATAAAGGGATAGCGTATTAATGTCCCCGCCATCGGTTCAAATTCGGCAATGCTTTGTACCGGCGAGGAAGGAGGATCGGTGGCCTGGAAATAGTTTGGGGCATCGTTCCGGCGGTTCATTTCATCCGCCGAAACCATGTGCATGTATTTCCATGCACCGGCCTCTTTTGTTTTCAGGTTTTGGGCCTGCATCCCTGTTCCTGAAATTACCGTACAGCAAACAGCTAATAAAATATACCTGAACCCGGGAATTGTCATTTTTTAATCAAAATAAACTTCGTTGCGTTCTCCCCGGAGATATTCAAACATCATCCGGATTTGCAGTTCGAGATTACGTGGCGCAGATAATTCCGGAAGATTGTTTTCCGCAAACCAGGCCGCGTCGTCGGTTTCGCTGCCGGTAGAAATGGTATTTCCCTGTTTTTCGCAAAGGATGAAAATCTTATAAACGTATTCAAACTGTGGGGGCATTTTCTGGGCTGTTTTGTCCAGCACTGCCAATATGCGTTTGGCTTTTACCCTGATCCCGGCTTCCTCGAAACATTCTTTTTCGGCTACTTGCCGCACTGTATAGCCAACATCGGCCCATCCTCCGGGAAGTGACCAGCAACCGTCGGCTTTTTCCCTGACCATCAGTATTTCGTCTGCTTCATTAAAAACCACTGCACGGACATCAACTTTTGGGGTTTTATATCCGTTGTGGTCGATAATTACCGGACGAATTTTTTTTATGGGCATGTCTGTCAATTTTTCGAATATCCTGAGACAAACAGATTGTATCTCTTCGTATCGCTCCCGGTCAAATGTATTTTCAGCATAATGCAAGCCTGTTTCGGTAAGCGCCTGGATGCGTTTCAGTTTTTCAAAGATGAATGGTCCCATGGTGTTGTGTATATGCCGGGTCCGGTTGTATAGTTTGGTCCCGGTGGCCAAAAATAAAATTTAAAACTGATGTAATGAAATTTTCGCACTTCCGTCTTACTTTTGAAAATAAACCGGATGAGACATAAATGACAGCCAGGGATTTTAAATTACACGTTTTACCTGTCAGCAACAAGTTGCTTCGGTTCGCCGTTCAGTTCCTGAAAGACGAAGAACAGGCGAAAGATGCGGTGCAGGATGTGTTTCTGAAACTCTGGCAAAAAAGAGATGGGCTCGCAAAGGTTGAAAACATGGAAGCGTTTGCCATGCGTATTCTGCGGAACCGCTGTCTCGACATCATTCGGCTAAACCGTTTTGTACCGGTTGAAGATGATAAACTCCGGCGTTTGAGTGGGGAAAAGTCAGACCCCGACCGGGAAATGGATCTTTCGGAAACAGCATTGCTGGTACGCGATGCCATTGGTAAATTGCCTGAAGTACAACGACAGGTGATGTGGCTTCGAGATATTGAGCAGATGGATTACGAAGAAATAGCGGGGATCACCGATCTGGAGATAAACGCATTGAGGGTGAACCTGTCGAGAGCAAGAAAAAAAGTACGGGATGAACTGTTAAAATATCAGGATTATGGAACCGGGAGAAGTGAAAATACTGTTGCAAAAATTTTTTGACGGACAAACGACAGTTGAGGAAGAAATGATTCTGTCCGATTTTTTCAGTAATCAGGAAGTTCCTGCAGGGCTGGAAATATACCGGAATTTTTTTGTCGCTGCGGGTGAACTTTCCTCTGTCCGTTTTGAAGGATTTGAAGAAGAGGTGATGGATCATATTCTTGAAAGCGAGAACAGGGAAAGGAAAAAATACCGCTGGCTCTGGCAAACGGTTACGTCGGCTGCTGCCGTCTTGCTGCTTGCCGTGCTGTTAGTGAATTATAATCAGGATGAAACCCAGATTAAAGATACTTATAGCGATCCCGAAATAGCTTATGCTGAAGCCACCAAAACTTTGAGATACATGGCCGGCAAGTACCAAAAGGGGATGGTGCAACTTCAGCCTGTTGCAATAATCGATAAGGCTTCGGCTCCTTTAAAAAACAGTTTTAAACTGGTAAATAAGGGATTTGAAGAAGTGGATGAGTTAGTCAAAATGAATGAAAAATTAAAAAAATAATGACCATGAAACGATTAGTTATACTTGTAGTATGTTTGTTGCCGATGATGGCATTTGCCCAAAACAGCCCGGTTGACAGGCTTTTTGAGAAATATGCGAACAAAGACGGTTTTACCACCGTCCGCATTAGCGGTGCACTGCTGGGGTTTGCCAGTAAATTTGAAGACCGGGACAGTCCCGAGTCGAAAATGTTGTCGGAACTGAAAGGGATACGGATACTCTCTGTTGAAGACGAAAAACTAAATACAGGGCTCGACTTCTATAAAGAATTGGAGAAAGACGGGTTCTTTAAAAATCACGACTATGAAGTGTTGATGGAAGTGACCGAAAGCAATGAAGTGGTCCGCTTCTACGGAAAAAATGCAGGAGGGGGTAAACTTTCAGAATTGCTGCTGGTGGTTGGCGGAGACGATAATGCACTGATCAGTATCCAGGGAATGATTGATCCTGAAAATATTGGTAAAATTACCGGAGCCTTGGATATTGATGTGCTCCCGGCAGAAAAGTAGTGAAACGAAGAAAACAGGAACTGGTGTTGTAATTTGTTGTGGAAACGGCATCCAAAGCCTCCTACGGCTGATCTTCAACCTGAATTTACCTCAAAAACTGACATCCGGAATACCGGGATTGGAGCGTAGGTACAGGATTACTTCGGTCAGGTCTTTGGATTCCGTTTCTTTTGTTACCTATTCCAGATTTCCCATGAACGGAGCGCCTGTAAATGGAGCATCTCCAATCCGCTTTTTACAGCGGCCCCGCAGGTTCTCCCTTTTTTCATAAACAGGGTTTCTTCGGGGTTGTACACCAAATCGAACATCACATGCTCCCCGGTAATAAACGAATAAGGAATATCGGGGCAGTGGTCAACATTGGGGAATGTGCCCAGTGGCGTGGCATTGATGATGATCAAATGTTCTTTTATCAGTTTTTCACCGATGGCTGCATAGCGGATTTCTTTTTCAAATAGTTCATCTTCGATGGAAGCTGAAATATAGTCGATACTCAGCTTATCTAAAATGTATTTAATGGCTTTCGAGGCGCCGCCGGTCCCCAGTATCAGCGCTTTTTTGTGTTTCTCGGAAAGCATCGGTTTCAATGAATTTTCAAACCCGTAAATATCCGAATTGTAGCCAACTAATTTTATTTTTCCATTTTCCCGGATAATCTTTACCGTGTTTACCGCGCCCACCTCAGCTGCTTCCGGATCAATCTCATCCAGATAGTCCATAATTTGCTGTTTGTACGGAATGGTGCAGTTCAGCCCTGAAAGATGGGGGTTCTTTTCAAAAATTCCGGGAAACTCGTCGATGGCGTCCAGTTCAAAGTTTACATATTCGTGCTCTGGTAATCCTTCTTTCTCAAATTTTTCAGTAAAGAATTTTTTCGAGAAAGAGTAGCCCAGACGGTACCCGATCAGCCCAAATGTCTTCATGTGGTTATTTTTTATCTGTAATTTTTTCAACGATCCAAATTAACACAAAACCAGTTGCTGCCAAGCCGATGGCTGCCCCCAGCATTGCACTCTGCCCGGTTATTTCTGAAAATGTCCCTGGCAAAACGTTTTCTTCTATCAGCGGGCGTATTTCTCCGTGGCGGTTGGTAAACGTCTCGGTAACTTCTTTCCATGGCCACACTTTATTGAGCGAACCGACCATAAACCCGGCCAGCACGGCCACGGTGATGTCATGAAATTTGCGGAGCAGCCACGACAACACATTAGAGAAAGCAATAATACCGATAACAGCTCCTGCTAAGAATATAATAATGACCAGCAAATTGAAATCAGTTACTGCCCCGAGGATAAATTTATACATACCGAGCAACACCAGGATGAAACTGCCGGAAATGCCCGGCAGGATCATGGCACAAATAGCAATGGCCCCCGACAGGAAGATAAAATAGTACGAGGTATTGGCTTCAGCCGGCGAGATGATGGTAATCCAGTAGGCGATAATGGTTCCGGCAATAGCCCCGGTAACGATCCCTGCATTCCATTTTTTAATTTTTTTGGCCACGAAAACAGCCGAAGCAATAACCAATCCAAAAAAGAACGACCAGATCAGTACCGGATAATCTTCTAACAGAAACTCGATCAATTTGGCCAGCGACAGGATGCTGATGAAAATCCCGGCAACTAAACTGAGTAGAAAAGTCCCGTTAATTGCATTCCAGAAATCTTTTATTTTTCCCTGAAGTAAAAGTTTTAACGAGGAAAGATTGACGGATTTTATAGAGTTGATCAGTTCTTCGTAAATGCCGGTGATAAACGCAATGGTCCCGCCCGACACGCCTGGCACCACATCGGCAGCTCCCATTCCAATGCCTTTCAGGCTGATGATCAGATAATCTTTTAATGTCCGCTTCATGCTGAATTTTTAAATGAACCACAAAAATAGACGGCTATTTGGGAAAACGAAATAATTTGCGGGATATTTTCATGGGGCTGGTCACTAAGGTGATGGGATTACCAAAAACCAAAATCGAATAACGAACAAGAAATAAGGAATATCGAAATGTAGGGGTGCGAGATTGCCATCGGATTTTTGTATTTTGTATTGGCTATCCAAATTCCAAAATCTGAACTCAAGACTCAAAACTATCTAAAGTCGTTCATCCAGTATCGAGCATCGAGCATCGAGCATCGAGCATCAAGTATCGAGTATCCAGTATCCAGCGGCTTTGGCTTCTAACTCAGCCGGTTTTTATAATCTTCGTAGCCGAATTCCCGTACCAGCCGGATTTCATTTTTTTCAGAATTATAAATAGATATGGACGGGAGGCGCACCCCGTTAAACATGGTGTTTTTCACCATCGTGTAATGGGCCATGTCGCCGAAAATCAGGAAATCGCCTTCTTTTAGTGGTTGGTCGAAACTGTAATCGCCAATCACATCGCCGGCCAGACAGGTCAACCCGCCCAGACGGATGGTGTACGGTTTTTCTCCCGGTTCCCCGGCGTTCAGGATGTACGGACGATAGGGCATTTCCAGCACATCGGGCATGTGCGCCGTTGCCGAAGTATCGAGGATAGCAATGTCTTTCCCGTTGTTGAATGTGTCGAGTACACGGCTGATCAGTACCCCGGTATTTAGCGCAATGGCTTCGCCCGGTTCTAAGTAAACGTCCAGATTGTATTTGGCCTTGAAGTTTTTAATCAGCGTGACCAATCCTTCTACATCGTAATCGGGACGCGAGATATGGTGTCCTCCGCCAAAATTGATCCATTTAATTTTATCGAAATAGAAACCGAATTTCTCTTTTACTACTGCGAGTGTGCGTTCGAGTGCGTCGCAGTTCAGTTCGCAAAGGTTATGAAAGTGCAAACCGCTCAATCCTTCTAATTGGTCGAGGTTTTCAGTGAAATTCTTCAGCGTGATTCCCAGCCGTGAATTGGGCGCACTCGGGTCATAGATTTCGGTAGCGGCTTCCCGGTGTTCGGAATTGAGGCGCACCGCACATTGAATATGCGGGTGCTTTTTCATCTGCTCTTTGTATTTTGCCCACTGTCCAACCGAGTTAAAAACAATGTGGTCAACCATCTGAATATGTGCATCAATGTCGGCCTGCGAATAAGCCGGGGCGTAAACATGTACTTCGCCGCCAAATTCCCTGCGTCCCAATTCTGCTTCAAAAACCGAGCTGGCTGCCACGCCGGGCAGATATTGGCGGATTAGCGGGGCCAGGCTCCACATGGCAAAGCCTTTAAAAGCAAGCAGGATTTTACATCCTGCCTGCTCTTGTACATATCGAAGTATCTTTAAGTTTTCTTCGAGTTTCGTTTCGTTTACAATGTAACAGGGTGTTTCGAGCCCGGCCAATTGTTCCTGTGTGAGGTTTATTTTACCGAACTGTTCCATTCAACTACCTGCCAGGGTAAACCATATTTATTCAGATCGTCCATAAACGGATCGGGATTAAACTCTTCCATGTTGTAAACGCCTGCTTTTTGCCACTCTCCGGTGAGCATCATTTTGGCGCCAATCATGGCAGGGACGCCGGTGGTGTACGAAACGGCCTGTGCTTCCACTTCCTTGTACGTTTCGGCATGGTCGCAAATATTGTAGATAAAAACACGTTTAAATTGTCCGTTTTTCAAACCTTCGATGACGCAGCCGATGCTGGTTTTGCCAGTGTAATTTTCGGCCAGCGAACCCGGGTCGGGTAAAACAGCTTTCAGAAATTGCAGTGGAACGATTTTTTGCCCGTTGTATTCCACTTCGTCAATGCGGGTCATGCCCACATTTTGCAGTACGCGCAAGTGGGTCAGGTATTCCTGCCCGAAAGTCATCCAGAAACGCATGCGTTTCACTCCTTTGATATTTTTTGCGAGCGACTCCATTTCTTCGTGGTACATCAGGTACATTTCGCGAACGCCCACGCCCGGAAAATCGAATGGCTGGTGAACCGAAAGCGGGTCGGTGCTTTTCCATTCGCCATCTTCGAAATAACGGCCACGGGCAGTCACTTCGCGGATATTTATTTCTGGATTGAAATTGGTTGCAAAAGCTTTCCCGTGATCGCCACCGTTGCAGTCAACAATGTCAACCGTGTGAATTTCGTCGAACAGATGTTTTTGCGCATAAGCACAGAAGACATTGGTGGTACCCGGGTCGAAACCACTTCCAAGCAGAGCCATGATATTTGCATTTTTGTAGCGGTCCTGATAGTCCCACTGCCATTTGTACTCGAATTTCGCCGTATCAAGCGGTTCGTAGTTGGCGGTGTCCAGATAATCGACCCCGGTTTCGAGACAGGCATCCATGATGTTCAGGTCCTGATAGGGCAGGGCCACGTTGATAACCAAATTGGGCTGGTGTTTGCGTATCAGGGCAACCGTTTCGCTCACGTTATCAGCATCCAGTTTCTCCGTTTTTATGGTACGGTTAAACTTGCGCTGTACGCGTTCAGCGATCTCATCGCACTTGCTGACCGTCCGTGAAGCCAGGACGATTTCACCAAAAACCTCGGGGACGGAGGCACATTTCTGAACCACCACGTTGCTTACCCCGCCGGCGCCAATGATTAAAACTTTCTTCATTCTCTGTTTGAATTACTTTTTTTATTAGACATTGTTTCTGAAATACTTGCACTAAAGTATAGCGTTTGGTATTCAATTGCAAATAAAACAAACTATTGCAACAGTGTATCAAGGATATGTCATTTTTTTGCAAAAGGGTGAAAATTTCAGGCAGACGTTCCAATATTATGAATCTTTTACTGCTTGTTCCAAATCAGATAGGGGCTGAATTCGACATACAAGCCTGAGGCGTCTTTTATTATCCAGTATTTAAGGCCTAAAAATTCTTTACGAATATCCAGACTTGCAATAATTGCATCTTTTATCGTTTCGTTACGGGATTTTTTGTATTCAGCCAATAATTCCATGAAAAATGTGATTTCCTGTTTAATGTCTTCATATAGAATTTGAGTTCTTTCATCTCTCACTCCAGGTGTGCCGTTTAGTAATTTGTCGAGTAACTGAATAGTCTGGTTCACTTCGGCTGTGTCAACTTCACTTTTTAGATTTATTTTGCTTGTACCGAAAGATATACGTTGTTCAATAATTTCCTCATTATTATTTGAAGTTGGGTTCAGTAAATTTGTGAACGAATTTGGCTTCCGTCCGTTACAATAGGGACACGATAAAAACAGATTTCTCCAATCAAATTCAAGTTCCGGAAAGAAGCCTTCCGCCTTTGGTTTGAAATGCTCAATCTGATAGTCTTTCCCGGTTTGCTGTTCACACAGGTAACATTTGCCATCCTGGTCAGCATATAGTTGTTGCTGAACATCGTGTCCATCGTATCTGGAACAATCTGGGGCAGATAGCGATTGCGGCACAAGTTCTGATTTTCTGATCCGGATCATAGTGCCGCTATTTCATTTTTAACTTGGTTTGCAGATATTCACCATAAATATCAGAAGGGGCAACCGCATTGTCTTTTAATGAGTCAAGTATTTTTTCCAGCTTTTTTATTTCCATTTCTTCTGCTACATCCAGGATTTCTCTGCTGGCAAGTTCTTTATATCTGTTCAGCCGGGATTGTAAAAAACTCGAACCACTTGTAACATTGAAATATCCTTCTGCCAATGCTTCGTACGAATATTCCGTAAGGTCATCCAACCGTTGTTGTTTTTCCAAGTCAAAGGCGATACTGTTTTTTAACGAATTTAGCACGAAAGGTGAATGTGTGGTAACAATAAACTGGATGTTTGGAAAAACACGGGTAAGCATGGGAAGTATTGTCTTTTGCAATTCAAGGTGAAGGTGTGTTTCTATTTCATCAATCAATACAATGCCCTGTTTCTCGTATGCACGGGTTAAACTCCCGGACTGCTGCATCTTCAGGATTAGGTCGGCAATAATGTCGATAATGGCTGAATAACCATCGGCAAGCTCATTAAAGCCGAAATTTTTCTTTCCCTGCCGGATGGTGAACGAATAATCTTTGTAGTTGAAATCCAAAGAAATAGGTTCTCCTGCAAAAAGATCGTTTAATAGTTCGGTAAAACTATCGAACCAGTCTTTTATTTTATTTGCTTCATCAAGATGGTTTTCGTTACGGGCAAGTGCTTCCTGAAATTTTAAATCAACCAGAAATTTCAAAAATTCTCCTTGTTTACTTTCCTTGATATAATTGACAGATTTTAGATTTGGTTTTTCTGGGCTTTGGGGAACAAAAACCTCTGTTCTTCTGTCTGCTTCATAAAATGCCAGAACAAACTCTCCTTTCTTTAAAAGCCTAAAAATTCCGCTTATGTTTGAAAAAAAAGAAGAAATCTTCCCTGAAACCAACTGTTTTTCGTGCTCAAAATATTCAATCCTATTTTCTATGTAGATAAGTTCTTTCTCATCCCAATTCCCTTTGCGAATAAGAGTATTATGTTTATCTTTCCAAAGATCAAGATGTTTCTCAAAATCTAAGAAGTCTAAACTTTAATTATTTATTATCATCTGTAAGAAATCAGCTATGGCTTCCAGCACCGAAGTTTTTCCACTTCCGTTTTTCCCGGTAAGGATTAAGTGCTTTTTTTCCAGCTCATCAATTTCAATTTCAATATTTTCAAGATGAAAAACTTTATTTATATGAATTCGGGTCAAAAATAAGTCCATACAATTGAATATTAGCTTTACACAAATATAGCAAATCCATCTTGCAAAAAAATAATTTTAAAAAGAAGGCTTTTCCTGAATTTTATAATTGAGTTTTTTCCGGCAAAAACTTCCAGAAGCGCTGGGGCATGTGCTGTCGCTGGAGTTTAAGGTTTTTCCGTTCGGCAATATTAATATGGTCGAAATAGTCTTTCCACAAGGCTTGATAGGTTGTTTCTCCTTCCTGAAGCAGGTTTTCGGCGATTTTCCCGTTCGAGCTGTTAAACGACTTTTCGGTCAGCGCCACTTCGTGTGTTTCTTTCAGGTCGTAATAAATTCCGTAGTTCCTTTTTAAATCGTACACTAACCAGCGCTGGTCAGCAAACCGGTTGGTGAAATGCTTGATAGAAAAGGGCAACACATCATATTGTGGCTCGATTCCCGAGAAAAAGATGCCATCTTGTGTCTTTTGGAACCGTACAAATTGTAGGACGCGCATGGCTTCGCGCATCACTTTCTTTTCCAGCTTTTTCAGTTCCAATACATCGGGGTCGCCAAAATCGGTTTCAATACTGAAATTCGTATCGAAAATACGGCGAATGAAGCGGTAAAGCATGATTTCAATGCCGGGCGCTTCCGAAAGAAATGCGAACAAAGGCAATTCTTTGTTGCGCTTGTGCAACTTATTTTGCAGCGCTTTCCAAACCCGTTCGGCTTTTTCGGGTGCGGTGGCGATAAATTCTTTTTGTGCAAATATTTTTTCCTGAAAAGCCTTCTCTTTTCCAATGTCGACCGGTGAAATTTTTCTTGAATAACATTCAAAGACCACCGTTAAAAAACCTTCAAAACTGTCGTCGTAGGTAAGGTATTCCATAATAAGCCCCCTCTAACTCCCCCGAAAGGGGGAGCGTTTTGTCTGTATAAAATAAGTTTTTATATCATTTATTTCGCCTGAATTTCATAGTCTTGAGTGATTAAATAAAGAATAGACTTATCCTGAAATTTGCCAAGTCAAAACTCCTTTCCCCTTAGGAGATAGGCTGGGAGAGGGGCCTTCAGTGTTGCCATATCATCATTGTTTTGGGTTCTTCTTTTTTCGGTGGCAGAACGAGCCGGAAAAGTTCCAGTTGGGTGTCGCCTGCTTTTTTGTATTTCGAGATACTTTCCGAAACAATTTGTGTTTTCAACCGCTCTGGCTCCCAACTGTAGGCTTTTGTCGGAAGCTCATTGCAGGCAATGAAATACTTGGCCCGTTTCATTACCACCCCGATTTTCTTCAAATGATCGGAATTCAGTCTTCGGAAACGGCGGGCATCTACAATCATCCTGGCCGACTGGACGCCAATGCCCGGAATACGCAGGATCATTTCGTAGCTGGCCCGGTTCACATCGACCGGAAAAAGATGATAATTCCGGATGGCATACGCCAGTTTCGGGTCCACATCGAGATCGAGGAACGGGTGCGCCGGGTCAAGTATCTCTTCTGCATTGAACTCATAAAACCGCATCAGCCAGTCGCTTTGGTATAACCGGTTTTCGCGCACCAATGGCGGTGACTGGATGGCTGGCAGACGTTGGTCGTAAGCGTTCACCGGCAAATAGCCCGAATAATACACCCGCTTTAGTTGTTGTTCGCGGTACAGGTTCGACGAAAGGAGCAAAATTTGCCGGTCGCTTTCGGGGGTAGCGCCAACAATCAGTTGGGTGCTTTGTCCGGAAGGGGTGAATACCGGCGCTTTCCTGAATTTTGCCCGCTCTTCCTTGTTGGCCACAATACCTTCGTGTATTTGGTTCATCGGGTCCAGCACACTTTTGAAATTCTTTTCGGGCGCCAGCCGTTTTAGTTCCGGGTCGGTCGGAATTTCGATATTCACGCTCAGCCGGTCGGCGTACAAACCGGCCTGGCGGATTAGTTCTGGACTTGCGCCGGGAATGGCCTTCATGTGTATATAGCCGTAAAACTGTTGTTCGGTGCGCAGCTTTTTTGCAACCAGCATCATGCGCTCCATCGTGAAATCGGGGTTTTTTATCACTCCTGAACTAAGGAAAAGCCCTTCGATATAGTTTCTCCGGTAAAAATTGATGGTCAGGTCTACCATTTCATCCACAGAAAAGGTGGCGCGTGGCCGGTCGTTGCTTCGCCGGTTGATGCAGTATGCACAATCGTAAATGCAGTGGTTGCTCATTAGTATTTTCAGCAGGCTGATGCAGCGCCCGTCGTTGGTAAAACTGTGGCAAATACCGCAGGCAACAGCGCTGCCCAATCCGCCGCCCGGGTTGCGCCGGTTGTTTCCGCTCGATGCACACGATACATCGTATTTTGCAGCATCGGCTAATATTTTTAGTTTTTCCTGAATAAAAGTGTTCATGTTGTGATTGTTTTAGTTCTTTATTTATAATGTCTTTGTATTGATTTTTAAATTTTAAAATCAGAAAATAAAAATACTAAAATAATTAGTATTTATTAAAGATTTTACCTTATTTTTGAAGAAGAATTATAAACAACCTTTGCGTCTTTGCGAGAAATCATTTCACGCCAAACCGCGAAGTCGCAGAGAAAAAATGAGAAAGATGGATGAAAATGAATTGGCAAAAGCAATTGTGAATACCTGCTACAACATTCATGTTGAACTTGGCCCGGGCTTGCTTGAATCGGTTTACGAAGAAATTCTTTATTACGAGTTATGTGAACAAGGTTTTTTCGTTGAAAGGCAAAAAGCTGTTCCTGTAATCTGGAAAGGGCTGAAAATGGATATTGGATTCAGGGCTGATTTGATCGTCGAAAATAAGGTGATTGTAGAGTTGAAGTCAGTTGAAACGATTGCTCCTGTTCACCCAAAACAACTATTGACGTACCTGAAAATAGCAGGAATGAAACTGGGTTTGCTGGTGAATTTCAATGAGAAACTGATAAAAAACGGGATTACACGGATTGTAAATAATTTGTAATGTCTCTCGCAAAGGCGCTAAGACGCGAAGATAAATTATAGTTGTGTAATATTTGAAGAAACAAAAGAGAGGCAATACTTTGCGGCTTTGCGTGGAATGATAATAACAATAATTTTCGTGGTTTTGCGAGAAAATTAAAATGAGATTAACTTTGCGTCTTCGCATCTTTGCGAGTAATCTAATGTGATGAATTGTCTGATCCAAAATATCAAATACCTTCGGAAGCGGGAAAAGCTCACCCAGCAACAGTTTGCCGACCTGTTGCAGATTAAACGCTCGCTGGTAGGTGCTTACGAAGAAGGGCGGGCAACCCCTCCGGTTGAAACAATGCAAAAAATAGCCGGGCATTTCAAGGTCAGCATCGACGAACTGATTAATTGCGACCTGGAAACGCAGGCTTCTTCAGTATTTCAGAAAAACCAAAAAGAATGGCAGGTTTTACCGATTGTTGTTGACGACCACAACCGCGAGCTGATCCCCATTGTGCCGGTAAAAGCTTCAGCCGGGTATTTGAACGGCCTTTCCGATCCTGAGTTTATCGGAAGCCTTCCACGCTTTTCGATACCGGTTCCGGAGTTGTCGCCCGAACGGACCTACCGCGTTTTCCAGATTAAAGGCGACAGCATGTTGCCGGTTCCGTCGGGGGCTTATATTTTTTGCGAGTTTGTCGCCGATATAAACGACCTGAAGAGCGGACAGGCCTATCTTCTGATCACCCGCGACGAAGGGCTGGTGTACAAACGGATATACCAAAACGGGGAAGACCAACTTTTACTGGTTTCCGATAACAAAGAATACAGCCCGTACAGCATTGCTGTTGACGCGCTTCTCGAAATATGGAGGGCACGTGGCGTTCTTAGTTTTTATCAGGACTGACCCCTCGTAACCTTCAGGAAAATATCCAAATTTAATTATATCTGTGGCTGAATATGGAATTGACAGATAAAATCAGCCGGCTGTTTTTATCATTTCAGCGAAGAAATACCAGGCCATCATTCCTGAGGCGATCAGTTTGAGCAACGTTCCGGCGACAAATCCGGCAAAAGAGCCCAAACCGGCTTTCAGTGCAGCTTTGTTGTCTTTTCCTCCGGAAATTTCACCAACTATAGCTCCGATGAACGGACCAATAATGATCCCAAACGGCGGAAAAAAGAAAATGCCAACAAGCAGCCCGATCAGGCTTCCCCAAACACCCCGTTTGCTGCCGCCAAATCTTTTGGTCCCCCAGGCCGGAATAATATAGTCGAGCACAGTAACTGCAACGGTTAGACAGGCCCATATAAGAAGGAAGCGTCCTGAAAACTGATGTTTTTCGGTGAAATGCAACAACAGTAGTGCTACATAACTGAGCGGCGGACCGGGTATCACGGGTAAAACACCTCCTAAGATTCCGAGTATCAGAAATAAAATTCCTGTTCCGATCAGAAAATAATCCATACGTTTAGTTTTTTGCCGGTTGTTTTTTCTTTTTGCGGTTCATGGTTAGCAGGGCAATCAAAATAAGACTGAGCATTGCCACCAGTCCGCTGATTTTTAGTTGGTCGTATTTCGGCATCAGGGAAAATGAAAATTCACTGATGCGATCGGCATACGTAATTGCTAAAAGTACCAGCCCGTTGTTGATTGCATGCCCTAAGATGCAAGCGAAAATGTTGCGTGTCCGGATCATAATCCAACCCAACAGAAGCCCCAAAAGGAAAGTGGCCGGGAACTGCCAGGGGTTCAGGTGAAACAGTGCAAAAAGCAAACCTGAAAAAAAGATGGCAACCAGCTTTGGATAGTTACGCATCAGTCCGTGCATGATGATACCCCGAAAAATCAACTCTTCGATAACCGGTGCGATGATCACTACTTTCAGTATGGCTCCGTAAATACCGTAGTCGCTTTCGAATATTTTGTTGAAGAGTTCCCAGAACCACGGTGGGGGAGGGATTTGCTTATCGACCCAGATATTAATATCGTTCAGGAAATTGTGCGATGCCCATAGGAACAATGTTATTGGGATCAACACCAGCGGATTAAAAAAACGGACAGGGAACAACTCCCCGATACTGGTTTGGGCTTTGCGGTACCCAAAATACAAAATGAACACAACTGAACCTACCCCGAGAATTATTTTTTTCACCGGGTGATAGAGATACTCTGTATCGTTAAAATAATCAATCAGGGCTAACGGAAAATCAATAACTGTTTGAACGAAAAGATACAGCACCACTAAGTGGATCGCCCCCAGTATGGTTGGATAATATTTTTTCTGCTGCCTTCTCACTTTTCAAAAAATCTTCAGCCTAAAATACGTGACTTTTTCAAGAAATAAAAGATTCTGAGTTTTTTTAAAATCAAGCAGGGGAGAGGGGCAACAACTTTTCCATCATTTTCTGGTATAGACGATTACAAATACAATTTGGGATGTTTGTTTGGAATGCAGCATGTGTAAATCAATTTTTTGTGCTAAAAAAGCTGCATACCGAAAGGAATGCAGCTTTTTCTATTTCAGAAAAATGTTCTTCTATTCAGGCAATTTGTCGTATCCGTATAGTTCAGCGTCGCGGCTGACTTTGCCAACCAGTCCCTGTAAAACTTTTCCGGGGCCTAATTCGGTAAACGAGGTGGCGCCGTCAGCTACCATGTTCATTGCTGACTGGGTCCAGCGTACGGCGCCGGTTAATTGGGCAATCAGGTTGGCTTTAATTTCTGCAGGAATGGTATGTGGCTGGGCATCTACATTTTGGTATACCGGACAAACCGGAGCTTTAATTGCGGTAGCTTCAATAGCTGCAGCCAGTTCTTCACGGGCCGGTTCCATCAGCGGAGAATGAAAGGCGCCCCCGACAGGAAGTACCAATGCACGTTTTGCGCCTTTTTCCTTTAGTTTCTCGCAGGCTGCGTTTACTGCTTCAACAGTGCCTGAAATCACTAATTGACCGGGACAGTTATAATTGGCCGGAACCACCACTCCATCAACTTCTGCACAAACTTTTTCCACTATATCATCATCCAGCCCGACAATGGCAGCCATAGTTGACGGCTCAGCTTCGCAGGCTTTTTGCATTGCCTGTGCACGTTTTGAGACCAGCTTTAGCCCGTCTTCAAACGAAAGGGCGCCGGCTGCCACCAAGGCTGAGAATTCACCCAATGAGTGACCTGCAACCATTTCGGGGGTAAATTTTTCGCCCAAAACTTTTGAAAGAATGACCGAATGAAGAAAAATAGCAGGTTGGGTGACTTTGGTTTGTTTCAGTTCATCGGCCGTGCCTTCAAACATGATTTTGGTAATCTCGAAACCAAGAATCTCGTTGGCTTTGTCGAAGAATTCCTTTGCAACAAATGAGTTTTCGTAAAGGTCCTTGCCCATTCCGGGGTACTGTGCCCCTTGCCCGGGAAATACGTATGCTTTCATGTCAATGATTTAAAATTTGCAGCAGCCAAAGTAACTATTTTTTTTTTCCGGCGGTCTGTATCGTGAGCAGATTGCCGGTTTCTTTTCATTTTTTTCGCTTCCGGTTGAAACAATGAAATAGGAAATTCGAGAGTTTTAAAAGCCGGATCAGATCAATCCTTCTATTTATAGAATTTCGACTCAAAAACTTTCGTGTTCTTTTTCGCATCGGTAACCGTGAGTTTTAATTGATGCTGTTTTCCGAAAGAGAAACGTTCCTTGTCGAATTTATAAACGAGCAGGTTGTTTTTTGCATCGTATTCAAACAAGACCCATTTGTTGTCAATTGTTCCCCGGAAACTGTCAATTCCTGAAAAATTATCGCTGATACGGAAACGGATTTGATTGCTTTCCGTGAGACTTCCGTTTTTTATGCTCAGCGGTACAATCGACGGCGCCACGGTATCGGCAACAATGGCCACATAGCCGAACCCCCGTGCTTTTGCTTCCACCCGGTTACCGTCGGATTCGCCGCCAATGGGCGACAAGAGTTTGCCGGTTTGCGGGTCCACAAAAGCAAGCAAGGCTTTTTCTCTGAGCCGTTCAGGCAGGTTCCTGGCTTCAATGCTTACGGAAAAAGGTTGGTGTACCGGGGTGTATTTGTTGTGCAACCCGTGAATATCGGAATAAATTCCGGGGAACGGAGAATGTTTTTCATACTCAAAATAGATGTTGCTGTAAAAGGTCCCTTTTGAGAATTCAAGTTCAATATCGTCTTTCTCAAACCCGTTTTTCTCATCGTATTCAAACAGTATTCCTTTTCTTTCAGATTCAGGTACGGTCGTTTTCATAGAGACAACACTGAATATCATTTTTGAAAGATTTCCGTAAGTGTCGGTTATTTCATAACTGATCCGATGGGTTTTGTTATCGGAAAAAGTATACAGTCCGTTGCCTGCCTCCCGGTCATATATGCTTAATTTGTTGCCAGGTTCAATCCATGTTTTGTATGAATGGCGTCCAAACCGTATTTTCTGGTCGTAATCGGCATGACTGTTAATATACCGGGTTTCGTCAAAACTGAATTCATCCATTTTAAACGAATATGCCGGTTTATCGTCCACTTTCAGTATTAGTGAGTAGATGCCACATTTGCTCCAGTTCCCATCAAGATAATCAATTACCTGGACTCCAAAGCCAATCGTACCTCTGACCGGAATTACCGCGTCTTTTGAAATGTGGTAGGCTCCGTTGTAAAAGACCGTTTCGTAGCGTTGTTTTTGTTGTTTTCCTGCCACGGTCGCATCGTTGGAAACCGGATAAAGCAATACAGACAATATTTTCGGGCTTATTGCATCTTTAATGGCAAAATTAAATTTCAGCGGGTTCATTGTTTTTTGAGACCTGGTATCCCGTATTTCAAAATGAAGATGGGGCCCGCCCGAACTTCCGCTGTTCCCGCTCAGTGCGACCTGTTCACCTTTTTTTACCGGGAATTTTCCTGCCGGAACGGGTACATCAATATTGAACGATTCTTTTTCATATTGTATGTCGCGGACATATTTCCTGATCGTTGCCGAAAAAGTTTCCAAATGGCCATAAACTGTTGTTGTACCATTCGGGTGGGCGATGTATAAGGCCTGCCCGAACCCATAAGGGGAAACACTGATACGTGAAACATATCCGTCGGCAGCGGCAACAACCGGCAAACCGGTACGCCCTTCCGTCCGGATGTCGATGCCCGAGTGGAAGTGGTTGTTGCGTAGTTCCCCGAAATTCCCGGTTAAAAACATAGGAATAGTTACCGGCGCGGCATAATAATCTTTTTTGATTTCCTGACCAAAAACAAAAGTGCTTGCTATAATTAGTACTAATCCTGTTATCTTGTGCATGATATTCAAAATTGTGTGGCGAAAATATAAAACTTATTCAGAAACGAATTGTTTCAAAGAAATGAGAAATTAAAATAATTATTAACGACCGGATTTTTAATTGATCAAAAATGTTAATTTTGTGCTGAAAGAAAGCAGCAATGACTGAGCAGGACCGTATTTTACTTGATGGATTTAAAGTAAAAATCAAACAGCTGATTGCTTTGCATGAACGGGTCAGAGATGAAAAACAGCAGTTGTTGAACCAGGTTGAAGAACTTGAAAATGAATTAGATTCACTCAGACAGGAAAAGGAATCGCTCACGAGAAAATATGATAATCTGAAGTTAGCAAAATCCCTTCTCGTTTCGGATGGAGAAAGCCAGGAAGCGAAGAACAGGATTAATAAAATAGTGCGGGAAATTGATAAGTGTATTGCGATGCTGAATCAGTAATACATGGAAAAAGATGACAAACAAGCTTTCAATAAATATTAAAATCGACGGACGTAATTATCCGTTGAAAATTGACAGGGAAGACGAAGAGAAATACCGGAAAGCCGCAAGGATTATAAACGAGATTGTTCTTCAGTACAGACAGAAATATGCTAACCACGATGCACAGGACTTTTTAGCAATGACTGCTTTTCAATTTGTACTGAAGAATCTGGAACTCGAAACCAAGGCAGATCCGTCTCCGTTTGTCGACGAAGTGAAAGAACTGGATGAAATGCTGGATGAATACATCGCTTTAAACAGCTGAGTGTGCCATTCGGCTTGAATATAAAATGAAAGCCCGCATTTCTCTCAATAACCGGGATGAGTTCCGGCATGTTGAGGGAATTGTGGGTTTTTTAGTATAAATAGTTTAATTTTTTTGTATGGAAATACTAATATATGTGGTAATTGCTTTCTTTGGAGGCTCTGGTTTATCTTACGTTTTGTGGGATAAGGCGATAAAAGGTAAAAAACGGAAAATTTTACGGGAAGCGGAAGCGGAAGGCGAAGTAATCAAAAAGGATAAAATTCTTCAGGCAAAGGAGAAGTTTCTCCAGATGAAGTCGGATCATGAGAAATACATCAATGAGAAGAACAGCAAAATTACCGGTTTAGAGAACAAACTGAACCAGCGGGAAACAGCTTTTATCCAACGGACTAATGAATTCCAGCGTAAATTGAAAGAGTTTGAAACTTCAAAACGCGAAGTGGAACTGATCCGGGAAAACCTGAATAACCAGTTACTGGTAATTGAACAGAAAGAGGAAGAGCTCACAAAAATGCACCGTAAACAGGTGGAACAATTAGAAACAATTTCCGGTTTATCGGCTGAAGAAGCCAAGTCGCAGTTAGTGGAATCGTTGAAGGCGGAAGCAAAAACAGAGGCCATGTCGTACATCAACGAGATCATGGAAGAAGCCAAACTGACTGCAAACAAGGAAGCAAAAAAGGTAGTAGTAAAAACTATCCAGCGGGTAGCAACCGAAACAGCCATCGAAAATGCAGTCACCATCTTCCACATTGAGAGCGACGAAATCAAAGGCCGTATCATTGGCCGTGAAGGTCGCAATATTCGTGCATTGGAAGCTGCAACTGGTATTGAAATTATTGTGGACGATACGCCGGAAGCGATTGTCCTTTCGGGTTTTGATCCGGTACGGCGCGAAATTGCCCGTCTGGCCCTGCACCAGTTGGTAACCGACGGGCGCATCCACCCGGCACGTATTGAGGAGGTAGTTGAGAAGGTTCGTAAACAGGTTGAAGAAGAAATTATTGAGACCGGTAAACGTACCTCTATCGACCTGGGTATCCATGGATTGCATCCAGAATTGATCCGTTTGATCGGGAAAATGAAATACCGTTCGTCGTACGGACAAAACCTGCTGCAGCACTCGCGCGAGGTAGCCAACCTTTGTGCGATTATGGCCAGCGAGTTGGGATTGAACCCCAAATGGGCCAAGCGGGCCGGTTTATTGCACGACATTGGTAAAGTACCGGATGACGAGCCCGAATTGCCGCATGCTGTTTTGGGTATGAAACTGGCTGAACGGTTCAAGGAAAAACCGGAAATTTGCAACGCCATTGGCGCCCACCACGACGAAGTGGAAATGCAAAGCCTGCTGGCACCCATTGTTCAGGTTTGCGACGCTATTTCGGGAGCCCGTCCGGGAGCCCGCCGTGAAGTGGTCGAGTCGTATATCAAACGTCTGAAAACATTGGAAAACCTGGCGCTTTCATACCCGGGCGTATTGAAAACATACGCAATCCAGGCAGGCCGTGAATTACGTGTAATTGTTGGCAGCGATAAGATTACCGACAATGAATCGGAACAGCTTTCCTATGATATTGCAAAACGTATTCAGGATGAAATGACTTATCCGGGACAAATTAAAATTACCGTGATCCGAGAACTGAGGGCTGTTAATTACGCGAAATAAAACTGAAACAGAAGGACAGAATTTACTGTGCAAGTGGAAATAAGAAGTTTCTGTAATTTGGGACAATGAATTATTTCTTAGAATGGATTTTATACTGATTAAATCAGTGACAGATGTTGTGAAAACATTAAAGAAAACCCCGAAAGTACTCAAAAAAGTAAGTTCGGGGTAATTTTTTTGATTACTGTGTCTCAGTAAACTTGATGGCTAAGACCGTATTTTTATTTTGATGAAATACCATATAAGAGACCTGTTTCGGATCCTTTATGGTATTTCTTTTATTTGCTGAAGCAAGCCGTCGCAGGCGTCTTCTATGATGTCGAGTGCCAGTTCAAAACCTGTTGCACCCCCGTAATAAGGATCGGGTACCAGATCGTAATCCATATTCACGGCAAAATCTGTGATCTTGTATATTTTCTTGCGGTCGTTGTCGTTTCTTGCCTTGGCGCGAAGATCCCACATATTTTGATCGTCCATCCCGATGATGAAATCAAAATTGTCGAAATCGGTCTTTGAATTAAAAGCCCTTGCACTGCTGTCGAGTTCATAACCCCGCTTCTCTGCATGCATCTGCATCCGGTGGTCAGCTGGTTCGCCGACATGATAGGGCGAAGTGCCTGCCGAGTCGCATTCAATTTCATCAGACAGTCCTTCTCTTTCGGCATAAGTTCTGAAAACCCCTTCGGCAGCAGGAGAGCGGCAGACATTTCCAAGACAGACAAAAAGTACCCTTTTTTTCATTGTCAAAATTTTTGGTAAAAATAAACGCATCCTGAAAATAACAAAACCTTCAGGCATATTTTTAATATATTTTTTTCAACCCTGTTTTTGGAGGCTTGAATTATATAGCCTGAACGGGACTGTTTCGTATTCCCTTGACGATAGATAATAAACTATTTCCCTTCAAACCTTCAAGCGCCGTTTTATTTTGTTGAACTTTTGCATGGGCAATAATTGTTTTGATATGCAAAAATAAATGATGAGTTTTACACGCTTGAAATAGCGGGGCAAAACCTGGGCCGGGAAAACCGGAACTGTTACGAAAATAAGGGGACTTATTCTGACAAAACAAATAAATGAAAGATTTTACGGAAGGTAGGGTAGGGAAACTGTTGATCGATTTCTCGGTTCCATTGGTTGCCGGAAATATTTTTCAGAACCTGTACAATGTGGTCGATAGTATAATTGTGGGGAATTTTATTGGCAAAGAAGCGTTAGGGGCTGTGGGGGCTTCATTTCCGATCATTTTTGCATTGATTTCGATGGTAATCGGGGTCGGCTCCGGGGCGTCAACCGTAGTATCCCAGTATTTTGGGGCAAAACAGCACGAGAACGTGAAAAAAACCATTGATACGATT
The DNA here is from genome assembly GCA_034003625.1 of Prolixibacteraceae bacterium. Lineage (GTDB taxonomy): Bacteria > Bacteroidota > Bacteroidia > Bacteroidales > Prolixibacteraceae > GWE2-42-39. The sequence goes on from JAVEYG010000031.1 coordinate 33,482, forward strand.
TTTATATTTTTTCTGGTTTCATCGGTTCTTATTACTGTCGCCGGGATTATGCTGAGCAGGCCGCTCTTCCTCCTGTTGAATTTGCCCGATGAAATTTTGCCCGATGCCCTTACCTACCTTCGGATTTACCTGATGGGAACCTTCTTCTTTTTTGGTTTTAGCGGGATCAACTCAATTTTACGTGGACTTGGCGATGCAAAAACTCCTCTTTATTTCATGATTCTTGCCACAACAACCAATATTATTTTAGATCTCGTGTTTGTTCTCGTATTTAAATGGGGCATTGAAGGGGTTGCCCTTGCCACGGTTTTTTCTCATGCACTGGCATTTTTTAGTTCTATTGTTTACCTGAATAAAAAACATGTACTGATACGCTTGTCCTTTCGCCCGTATATGTTTAACCGCGATATTTTCAGAAGTTGTTTGCGAATTGGCTTGCCCACCGGGTTCCAGCAATCGTTTGTCGCAATAGGGGTAACGGCCATCATGGGTATCGTAAATAGCTTTGGGACCAACGCGGTGGCGGCTTATACTGCCGCTACCCGCATCGACTCGTTCGCTAAAATGCCGGCCATGGCTTTTGCTCAGGCCCTTGCTTCGTTCACTGGTCAGAACCTGGGAGCTTTCAAGGAGAAACGGGCCCGTCAGGGGCTTTCCAAAACGCTGATGTTTTCATTGAGCTATTGTGTCATTATCTCTTTTGTGATTATTTTATTTGGAAATGGTATAATGAAATTTTTTACTCCCGACCCAGAAGTTGTTAAAATCGGTCAGGATTACTTAGTGATAGTATCGTCATTTTACCTGCTGTTTGCCGTCATGTTTACAATAATGGGGTTTTTACGTGGCGCTGGCGCAACTTTAATCCCGATGATTAACAGCTTTGCGGCGCTTTACCTGATCCGTATCCCGATAGCCTGGTTCCTTTCATCTGAAATAGGGGTAAACGGCATTTGGTGGTCGGAACCGGCAGGCTGGATGGTCGGGATGATAATTCTGATCCTTTATTTTTATAGTGGACGATGGAAAGGAAAATCGGTTGTTAAAAATCCTGATATGCCGATCATTGAAGAATGAAAGAGTAAATTTTGAAACAGCAGGGGCAGATCGCCGGCAACAAGCAAAAACGATTACATAGATATTGATTTTACGGGGACAGGCAAAGGGCATCCTGCATCACGCAAACCATTTTTTCTTTTATCTGTTTATTCTTTAATAGAATATGAAAGGTTTATTTATGCTTCAACATTTAAAAGACCGATGGAATATCGGATCCAACTTTCAGGTTATTCTGATCTTACTGGTTTTTGCCATTACCGGAAGTAGTTCGCTATGGGTGAAAAACCAGGTGTTCGGTTTTATAGGTATCGATGATACCATGCATTATTTTTTTCGGTTATTGCTGGGAATTTTAATAATTACTCCTGTTTACCAGGTGCTTTTGCTTGCTGTTGCTGCTTTGTTCGGACAGTTCGGATTTTTCTGGGAATTTGAAAAAAGAATGGTCCGTCGTTTTAGGAAAAAACCGGTTGATCCATAAGGATGAATGTGTATTGGCTTTTTTTAATAGTGTTGGTTTTCAATAGCTCGTTGACCAGTCGTAAAATTGGAAATATGGAAACTGCAACCTTTGGCGGAGGCTGTTTTTGGTGTACCGAAGCCATTTTCAAAAAATTGAAAGGAGTGGAAAGTGTTACGTCGGGCTATTCGGGCGGAACTACCGAAAACCCTTCGTACAACGATGTTTGTTCGGGTGAAACAGGTCATGCCGAAGTTGTTCAGATAGAATTCAATCCGGAAGTAATCAGTTATCGCGAGTTGCTCGAAGTGTTTTGGTCGACCCACGACCCAACCACATTGAACAGGCAAGGCGCCGATGTGGGCACGCAATACCGGTCGGTTATCTTTTATCATTCGGAAGCCCAAAAACAAATTGCCCTGAAATATAAAAACGAACTGAACAGCGCTCTGGTTTATGGAAAGCCGGTGGTAACCGAGATTTCACCTTTTTCCAAATTTTACAAGGCAGAAAACTATCATCAGGATTATTTTGAAAACAATTCGACTAAAGCGTATTGTCAGATCGTGATTGTACCAAAACTGAAGAAATTCAAAGAGATATTCAGCGAAAAACTAAAATAGCATGACTCTGTCACGTCATGCCGAATTTGTTTCGGCATCTCACTCAAACAATGAAAAAGATAGCTGAAGTGACAGACCCTGAAACAAGTTCAGGGTGACAGCATTGATATCAATTAAAACATCTGCATCTCGTGAAGGCGCTTGTAGCGTCCGTTCCGTTCAATCAGCTCGTCGTGGGTTCCCTGTTCCACAATCTGCCCTTCGTGGAAAACGCAAATAATATCGGCATTTCGCACAGTACTCAGGCGGTGCGCAATAACTAACGAAGTCCGGTTTCGCATCAGGTTTTCGAGGGCATCCTGCACTAAGCGTTCCGATTCGGTATCGAGCGCCGAGGTTGCTTCGTCGAGAATCAAAATGGGCGGGTTTTTCAAAATGGCGCGTGCAATGCTCAGTCGCTGGCGCTGTCCGCCCGACAGTTTGCTTCCCCGGTCGCCAATCATGGTACTGTAATTATTTTCAGTTTCTATGATGAAATCGTGCGCATTGGCCACTTTTGCAGCTGCAATCACCTCTTTTTTGCTCGTATTTTCGACCCCAAAAGCGATGTTGTTGTAAATGGTATCGTTGAAAAGAATGGCTTCCTGGTTCACATTGCCCATCAGGTCGCGCAGGTCGTGTAGTTTAAGTTGTCGGATGTCAATCCCGTCGATAAAAATGCCTCCTTCGTTTACATCGTAAAAACGGGGCAACAAATCAACAAAAGTGGTTTTACCGCTTCCCGACTGGCCCACCAGTGCTACGGTTTTTCCCTTTGGAATGGTGAGCGATACATTTTTCAATACCGTTTTTTCTTCGTAGGCAAAGGTCACATTCCGGTATTCAATTTCCGACTGAAGCGTTTCAACCGGTTTGGCATCGGGCAATTCAGTAATCGTAATGTCGGCTTTCAGTATCAGGTCGATGCGGTCCATGGCCGCCAGCCCTTTTTGGATGCTGTACAACGCCGTGGTAAAGGCTTTCGCCGGGTTGATGATCTGGTAAAAAATTCCGAGATAGGCGATAAATTCAGGCCCCGACAGTTCGCTGTTATTCCCCAGAATAAGGGTGCCGCCAAACCAAACCACCACCACCATCACGATAGTCCCCAAAAATTCGCTCATCGGGTGTGCCAGCTCGCGGCGGCGCATCAACCGGTTCATAATACCCCGGTATTCGTACAGTTCCCCTTCAAAACGGTCATCCATCTTCTTCTCTGCATTGAACGCTTTGATGATGCGCAGCCCGCTCAGTGTTTCTTCAATGATGGTGAGGATAGTCCCCATTTTGTCCTGCCCCTGCCGCGACACTTTTTTCAGCGATTTGCCAACCCGGCCAATGATGAAACCGGCAATGGGCAGAACCAGAAAAATAAATAAAGTCATGGTGGGGCTCATCACCAGCAACGAAGCCAGAAAAACCACAATCAGTACCGGGTTTTTCAGGAACATATCGAGCGACGACATGATGGAATTTTCCACCTCGGTCACATCGCCGGTTACCCGCGCGATGATATCGCCTTTCCGTTCGTCGGAAAAAAACTTCATCGCCAGCCGGATGATCTTGCTGTATATTTTTTTGCGGATATCGAGCACCACGCCATTGCGGATGTAAACCGCTTCGTAAGCGGCCATGTAGGCGAAACCAACTTTCAGCAGGGTGGCAAAAATCACGAAAAAGCCAACGAAAAGCAGGGTCATCCCCGGCCCGTATTCGTTTTTGATGAAGGTAACGTAATAATACAGGTTGTTTTTAACCGACGACATGCTGAACTCCCATTCGACCAGTTCGTGTACGTCGTTGGTCAGCCCGAAGATGATTTCTAAGATCGGTATCATCATGGCAACCGAGAAAACTGCGAACAGCGCCGAGAGGATGTTAAAAAGGAAGTTTAAGATCAGCTGGCTTTTGTACGGGGGAATAAACCGCCGCAGTATTTGTAGAAATTCTTTCATTCTGTTTCTGATTATCGATTCTTGTTACTTGATGTCAGATTCTTGATTTGTCATTCTGAGCGAAGCGAAGAATCTCACGATTAAAGCTGTTTTCAGCAGATGATTCACTGCGTCCAGTATGACAAAACAGGTTGGCACACGCCATACATCTATTGAAATTCTAACCTTTCTACTTAATCCTTTTTCAACAATATCAAAAATCGTACTCAATATTATATTACTTCCATTCCTATAATTGAACTTATACCTATAAATATTTTATCGCTATCTGCATACGCATCTATTTTGCTACAATCTAATAAATCCCCGTATAATTGTGCGGACTAATCCGTTTCAGCCGTGCTTTCAGTTCATCGCTGATTTCAAGCATGTCAATAAATGTATGGATGGTCTGCTGGTCGATTTTCGTATTTACGCGGGTCAGGTTGAGCAGGGCTTCGTAAGGGTTCGGGTAACCTTCGCGGCGCAAAATGGTTTGTATCGCTTCGGCCACCACCGGCCAGTTTTTATCGAGGTCGGCGTCAATTGCATCTTTGTTCAGCAACAATTTGTTCAAGCCTTTTCGTGTCGAACTGATGGCAATCAGCGTGTGGGCCAGCGGGACGCCAATGTTGCGCAAAACCGTCGAGTCGGTAAGGTCGCGCTGCAAACGCGAAACCGGCAATTTGGCTGCCAGATGCTCAAACAGCGCGTTGGCAAGGCCAATGTTGCCTTCCGAATTTTCAAAGTCGATCGGGTTTACCTTGTGCGGCATGGCCGACGAACCAATTTCGCCTTTCTTAATTTTTTGCTTGAAATATTCCATCGAAATATAAGTCCACATATCGCGGTCGAGATCGAGGAGGATGGTATTGATGCGCTTCAGGGCATCGAAAATGGCGGCGTGGTTGTCGTAGTTGGTAATCTGGGTGGTGTACCGGGCGCGTTTCAGGCCTAAGTAATTTTTCAGGAATTTCGTCCCAAACTCGTCCCAGTTAATTTCCGGATAAGCAAGGTGGTGCGCGTTGTAATTTCCGGTTGCCCCGCCAAACTTGGCATCAATCGAAATACTTTTCAGTTGGTCGATTTGCTCTTTGATCCGTTCTACAAACACACGGATTTCTTTTCCCAGTCGGGTTGGAGAAGCCGGTTGTCCGTGGGTTTTGGCCAGCATGGGAATATCCGTCCACTCGTCGGCCAGTTCTTCCAGCTTGACAATTAGTTCTGTTATGGCCGGGTAATATTCAATTTCCAGCGCATCCTGGATTGATTTCGGGACGGCGGTATTGTTGATGTCTTGCGAAGTCAGGCCGAAATGAATAAACTCTTTGTATGCTGAAAGTCCCAGTTTGTCAAATTCTTCCTTGATGAAATACTCGACGGCTTTCACGTCGTGGTTGGTCACCTTCTCCACGTTTTTTACACGCTGTGCATCTTCTACCGAAAAATCGTTATAGATTTTCCTCAAGGCCGCGAACTTCGACGCATCGAAATGGCTGAGCTGCGGCAGGGGCAATTCGCACAGGGCAATAAAATACTCGATTTCGGTGATTACCCTGTATTTAATAAGGGCATATTCGGAGAAATAGTTCTGAAGGTTTTCAACTTTTGAACGGTAACGCCCGTCGATTGGCGAAATAGCGGTCAGTAAATTCAATTCCATGGTTGTATTTTTTCAAAAAAAACAAAGTTAGCAAAAATACCGGGTGTGGCGATTTTCAATTACGCATTAAAACCGGAAGTTGAAAACTTCCGCACACGGATAACGCGATAAAAAACAGCGGCGCCCGTTTGCCGAAAATCCATATCTTTGAGTATAAAAACCGGAAAACATGAAAACGCTTTCTTTTCTATTCATTATAGTAACCGCATTTGGCTTACATTGCACCAAAATACAAGGGCAAATGATTGATAAAACAACCGTCAAAGAACTGGACATCGACCGGTATCTGGGAACCTGGTACGAGATCGCCCGGTTTCCGCATTCGTTCGAGAAAAGCCTGGTCGGGGTAACGGCCACGTATTCGATACGTCCCGATGGAAAAATAAAAGTGCTGAATCAGGGCCGGAAAGAAGCTTTGGACGGCGAACTCTCAGTTGCTGAAGGCAAAGCAAAAATTCCCGATCCGGCGAAACCGGCCAATTTAAAAGTTGCTTTTTTCTGGATTTTCTATGCTGAATACAATGTGCTGGAGTTGGACGAAAATTATCAGCATGCCCTGATTGGCAGTTCCGGAGACAAATACCTCTGGATTTTAAGCCGCAGCCCACAGATGGACGAGGCGGTTTATCAACGCCTGGTTGAAAATGCCCGGCAACGAGGGTATGATGTGGATAAACTGATAAAAGTCCAGCAACCTGAAATATGAAAACAGAAGCCGGGTTTGGTTAATCGTTCAGAAATCTTTTTGTAAGCCCGTCGTAGTTTTCAATGCGCCGGTCGCGCAGAAAAGGCCAGATGCGGCGGACATCCTCCGATCGGGAGACATCCACTTCGACGACAATATTCTGTTCCTGCATGTTGTCGCCCCGGACCAGAAATTCTCCCTGGGGGCCACATACAAAACTGTTTCCCCAGAATTGGATACCTTCTGAGCTACCGGAAGGATCCGCTTCGTGCCCCACCCTGTTGGCGCTTATTACCGGGACACCGTTGGCTATTGCATGTGAACGCTGAATGGTGATCCATGCATCCTGCTGGTGTTTTTTTTCAGCCTCGTTATCGCGCGGGTCCCAACCAATCGCAGTTGGATAAATCAGTATCTCGGCACCAGCCAAAGCCATCAGCCGGGCGGCTTCCGGATACCACTGGTCCCAGCAAACCAGTACGCCTAATTTACCCAATGAAGTCTGGATGGGGGTGAACCCCATGTCTCCTGGTGTAAAATAAAATTTTTCGTAAAACCCTGGATCGTCGGGAATGTGCATTTTCCGGTATTTCCCCGCAATGCTGCCATCGGTTTCAAAAACAACGGCTGTATTGTGGTATAAGCCGACTGTGCGTTTCTCAAAAAGTGATGTCACTAAGACAATTCCGTGTTTCTTTGCCAGTTCTCCATAAAAATCAGTTGACGGGCCGGGAATAGGTTCTGCAAGATCAAACAGGTCGACGTTTTCGGTTTGACAAAAATACAAACTGTTATGCAACTCCTGTAAAACAATCAGTTCGGCTCCCTGATGTGCACAACCGGTAATATTGGCAACAAGTTTTTCTTTGTTGGCATCAACGCTTGCCGTGTTGCTTTGCTGGATAATTCCGACAGTTATTTTTCTTATGTTCATTTTTTTTCAGATTATGGTTATAGTACACCTTCAGGAAACTGCATGCTGATACAGTGCACCGACCCATGTTGCCTGATCAAAGGTACACTGTTAACCGGAACAATTTCTCTGTCGGGGAAAAGTTTTTCTATGATTCCAATAGCTTCTGCATCTTGTTTTACCCCGTAAACAGGGAACAGGACGGCACCGTTTATAATCAGGAAGTTTGCGTACGTTGCGGGTAGCCGGTGGCCGTCGTTTTCGTCGTATACGGCATCCGGAAACGGGAGTGGAACCAAATGGAACGGGTTTTCATCCGGATCGGTTAATTGTTCCAGTTGATTTTCCATTTTTTTCAGCGCTTCATAGTGAAGGTCGGCAGTATTGTCGCATTTCACATAGGCAATGGTGTTTTCGGAACAAAACCGCGCCAATGTGTCAATATGGCTGTCGGTGTCGTCGCCTGAAAGGAACCCGTGGTCGAGCCAAAGTACTTTTTTTGCATGAAAAGTATTTTTCAGGATCAATTCTATTTCATTTTTGCTAAGATGTTCGTTGCGGTTTTTCGATAAAAGGCATTCGCTGGTTGTCAACAGGCAACCCGCGCCATTACTTTCAACAGCTCCGCCTTCGAGCGTGAAAAAAGAAAAATCGCGCAGTTCAATTTCTTCCTGGAAAGTTTTTTGTATGAAAAGCCCTGGTGTAATCTGGTTGTCATGACAGGCTGCAAACTTCATGGCCCATCCGTTAAAACGGAAATTCAACAATACCGGCTTCCCGTTTTCAATAAGGGCAATGGCTCCATGGTCGCGTGCCCAGGTGTCGTTGATCGGCATTTCGCGGACAATCAGGTGTGGATCTTCTTTTTGTAAAAATGAAGGTAAAAGGGTTCTGTGCCGGCAGACAATCAATAGTTTCTCGCGAGCCAGTATTTCGAGGGCTATCTGCTCGTATACCGGGACTACTTCATCGAGGATTGGTTCCCAGTCGGTTTGTGCATCGGGCCAGGTTAGCTGTATGCCGCTTTGTGTGGACCATTCAGCCGGTAAATATGAATTCGGTTTTGTCATGGCCCAAAAATACTGAAAATAGGTCAATAAAAAAGTCTGACTGCAAAGTGAGAGGACAGCCCGGCGAGGTAAGAAAATGCCTGTATTGTAGCATTGGAAAACAAAAATTTCCCGAATTTTTTATTGTCCGGATAAATTCTATTTCCCTTTTCTCCATCTTCTCATTACCCCTCCCAGTGGAGTGGGCGAAACAATATCTTTGTTTACAAATTTCACATCGCCTATCGAGTAAAAAGCCTGTGGGTTGTAGGTGCGTATAATTTCGATAACTATCGGAACATCTGCCCGTTTAATGATCGAATATATAATCCCAACCTGTTCCACTGCCCCCTGCGCTTCGAGATAAGTAATTCCGTAACCGGCTTCCTTGAGTTTTTCGATCAGCACATCGGCATTTCGGCGGGTAATAATTTGCAACTGGACAATCCCCATTGCCAGGCGTTCTTCGATGATCAGTCCAATGTAATTTCCGGTAGCAAAACCTGCTCCATAAGCAACATAGGCAATCCAGTTGTCGATGTTCTGTACTATTTTGCTCATGGCCAACAGCCAGATAATCACTTCAAAAAAACCAAGGACCGGGGCCACTAATTTTTGTCCTTTCGACACCATCACAATACGGATGGTACCAATGGTCACATCGGCAATTCGCGCAAAGAAAATCATCAGGGGCAATAAAATGTACGAAAACAAATCGCTGTTATAAAATTCCATTGCTTTTCAGGTTGATTTTTATAAAAATAAGAAAATGAAACAGAAACGCAAAAAAGTAGTTGCCCCGTTTTCATACGTCTAATGGCACCAAGCAATTTTTTAGTATTCCGACGTAAAATGAAATTTTATATCCTTGAACTCGTCCTGGGCCATCTGAAGGATAAACTGGGAGTCAGCCATAAACACATCGCGCCCGCGTTTGTCTTTGGCCATTTTCTGGTGCTTGCGTTTCTTGAATTCGTCGAGTTTTTTGGGATCGTTGCATTCAATCCAGCAGGCTTTGTACATCGACAACACCTCGAAGCGGCATTTGGCCGTGTATTCGTGTTCCAAGCGGTACTGGATTACTTCAAACTGAAGCTGCCCTACTGTTCCGATAATTTTCCGCCCGTTAAACTGGCTGGTAAACAGCTGCGCCACTCCTTCATCCATCAACTGGTCGATGCCTTTGTTCAGCTGCTTGGTTTTCATTGGGTCGGCATTTTCCACGTAACGGAACAATTCGGGCGAGAAGCTGGGCAGGCCTTTAAAATGAATGTCTTCCCCTTCGGTCAGCGTGTCGCCAATGATGAAGTTGCCGGTATCGGGGATACCGATAATATCGCCGGGAAACGCTTCGTCCACAATTTCCTTTTGCGAAGCCATAAATGCAGTCGGGCTCGATATGCGAAAAGTTTTCCCCAAACGTACGTTTTTGTACATATTTCCCCGCACAAACTGGCCCGAACATATTTTTACAAAAGCGATCCGGCTCCGATGGTTTGGGTCGATATTGGCATGGATTTTAAATACGAAACCGGCAAATTTTTCCTCTTCCGGTTTTACTTCCCGCTCCTCGGTATAACTGGGGCGCGGACTCGGGGCTATTTTCAGAAATGTGTCCAATAATTCCTGAACGCCAAAATTATACAGGGCGCTGCCAAAAAACACAGGGGCAAGGTTTCCGGCCAGGTATTCGTTTACGTCCAGTTCCGGATAAACGCCTTCTACCAGTTCCAATTCCTCGCGAAGTGTTGCGGCATCGTTCCGGATGTATTTCTCCAACTCGGGATTGTTAATGTCGTCAAAAGCAATTAAGGGTTCAATTTCCTGCACATTCGGGTTAAACAAATTAAGGCTGCGGTTAAAAATGTTGTAAACGCCTTTGAAATCGGGGCCGCTGTTGATGGGCCAACTCAACGGCCGCACTTTAATTTTCAGTTGGTTTTCAATTTCGTCAAGCAATTCAAACGAACCTTGCGTAGGCCGGTCGAGCTTATTAATGAACACGATGACGGGCGTTTTGCGCATCCGGCATACGTTCATCAGTTTTTCGGTTTGTGGTTCTACCCCTTTGGCGGCATCAACCACAATAATCACACTATCAACCGCAGTCAGTGTACGGAACGTATCTTCCTGAAAATCCTGGTGACCAGGCGTATCGAGAATATTCACCTTGTAGCCGTTGTATTCAAAACCCATTACCGAGGTGGCAACCGAAATACCACGCTGGCGTTCGATCTCCATAAAATCGGAAGTGGCGCCTTTTTTTATTTTGTTGCTTTTTACCGCACCGGCCACACGAATAGCGCCCCCGAAAAGCAGCAATTTCTCGGTCAGGGTCGTTTTTCCCGCATCGGGATGGCTCACAATGGCAAAAGTACGCCTTCGTCCTATCTCTTTCTGAAAATCCATTTACCGGTTTTTAATGACGGCGCAAAAATAACAGTTTCTGTCAGGAAAAAAAACGGTTACCTCATTGCTTTACGTAAAGCTCCCGAGATGTATTCCCAAAAGTTAATCCTCTTTTACCGATGATTTTATGATAGGTCTGGGGTTTGTTGTTTAAGCACATATTTTTATACCGAAAATACTGTTTTTATGCCGAAGCCTGAAAAAAGTAGCGATATTTGCATTTATTGTTATTTTTATGTCTTCGGAAATAGATCCAATAATACTTGAAGCATGTCGATGAAAATGTTTTTTATGAGCACTTTCGGGCTCATCAAACCCACCGTTAAAGTTGAACAGGAATACGATCGCCTGCTGACGGCCTACAATGAATACTGCAAAGTAGAGCAATCAGATGAACTGCGGGAACTGACCGAAATAGAGGCTTTTGTCCGGTCGGAAATTTTTGCACAAAGAAAGAAGGAGATTGAAAACCTTGTTTTTAAAGGAAGCCCGGAAGAAACCCTGTTGAAAGAATTTTCGGCGTTGTCGAAAAACAAAAGCCTGAAAAAGTTTTATGCCACTGCGCAATCAGCCGGCTTGCAGCGCTTCCAAAAAATAGCCGGATCGGAAGCGCTAAGGCGCTATCAGGAACTGAAAAAATTCATGGAAGACGGTAGTTTTGCCGAAGAAAAACAAAAGTCGGATGCCGAGGTTTTTAAAGGATCGTCCGAAGAAAAAATGCTGGAAGAGTTCAAAAAGATGCAGAAAAGCAAAGCGGTTCAGGTCTTTTTCAGTTTGAACGGATCGCCCGAACTAAAGCAATTTCAAGACTTTGAGCTGTCGGACGAACTGAAAAAGTTTAACGAACTGAAAGCAAAAACAGAGAAGGGACAGGTGGAGAAAGAGGAGAAAGCGCAATTCAAACAGCTCAAAAAATCGGCGGCCATCAGGTCGTATTTCCGGTTTGCCGCTTCTTCCAGATATAAAATCTTCAGGGAAACCGACAACAGCCCCCTTCCCCAGCATTTTCAGGAACTCAAAAGAAAGGTAGAATCAGATGATTTTCAGAAAAGAAAAGCACATCTGGAAGACCGCCGGAAATTTGAAAAGACGGAAGCTTTCGGGAAAGCAGAAGAATATAAAAAACTAAAATCGTCGGACGACATTCTTTTTTACCTGAAATTTGAGAAGTCGGCGGAATGGAAAAACTACCGGCAAATGGAAAACTCGAAAGAAAGGAACCGCTTCGAGGAACTAAAAAAACTGACTTCTTCCGAAGAATTTCTGGCCCGGAAAGCCTATCTCGAAGATTCAGAAAAGTGGAAAAAAACAGATGAATACAAACAACTGCAACGTTACAACGAGCTGAAACAATTGCCCCACATCCAGAATTATTTTAAATATAAAAACGGCAAAGAGCTCGATTTTTTCAAAAATTGGAAACTTGTTTTTTCCGATGATTTCAGCGTCGGAAAATTGAATACGGAAAAATGGCAACCCATTTCGTACCGCGGTACCCAATCGTTGGGCCGTAATTACTCGCAACCGGGTGACTTTCAGGCTTTCACTTCGGGCGAAAACATAAAAACCGGCAGCAAAAGCATGAAAATTGAAACCCGGAAAGAAAACACAAAAGGCATGGTCTGGCAACTGCCATTTGGTTTTATCGAAAAAGAATTCGAGTACAGTTCGGGCTACCTCAACAGCAGCGGTTCGTTCTGGCAAAACGGCGGTATATGGGAAGCAAAAGTAAAATACGAACCGGTTAAAGGACTGGCCAGCTCCCTTTTCCTGACAGGCGAAGACAGCAGCCATCAGGTAATCATCGCTGAAACCGGCGAAAAGAACCGCCTGGGGCTGATGAGCGCAAAAGACGGGCAGATCAGCGAACACATTGCCGGCCTGTCGGGCTTGAAATCCGGGCATTATATTTTCAGGCTGGAGTGGTCGGAAGGGAAAATGTGCTGGAAAATCAACAACAAAGAAATACTGGTTGTCAGCGAACATATTCCCGCGACCGAAATGCACCTCAACGCGGCAACCATTGTGGTAAACCCGGTTCCCGAAAAATTGCCGTACAGTTTTGAAATTGGCTGGGTCAGGGTTTATCAGAAAAGATGAGGACCGTATCTGGTTTTCACTGCCGGAAACTTATTCAGGCCTTGTTCCGTCTTCCAGAATGGAATAAGCCTGATTGCCCGTGTTAAATAGTAAATCGAGTATGCTCAGATTAGGCGTGAAGCCTGTCCTGTCTGAAAAAACCTGGGTGTATTTGATATGCCGAAAGCCATATGGTGCCCGGAAATTTTCTTTCTTTGGATGGAACTTTTCCCGAAGATTCAGGCAATTACCGGGAATCTGTTCAAAATTTTCCGTCAGTACGATTTCAGGTCTTACTTCGAGCAGATTGGTCAGTATATTTAAAATATCCATGTTCAGGTCGAACAAAAACGTGTATTTTTTCCGGAAGAAGGGTTCAATATCGTCGGCGTAAAATTCAAAAAAAGGGGAAGAGTTGTAAGCCGAAAAAAGGGTCCGCCATTGGTTTCGCTGCCAGGCTTCGTCATACGAAATTTTCAGGTCGCATATTTTTGTTTTGGGCCCCCGTCCTTTCATTACCGGGACAATCAGCGGAACCGGGCCGTTGGCTACCAGGATGATTGCCCGGTTGCGATACGTTTGTTTTATAAAATGCTCATGCTGCTCAATAAATATAGTCTGATTGGATATCAGTGTGGAACAATATTCAATGTTTGGGAAATATGCGGTGCTCAATAGGACCATCCTAAATTCAGCTAAAATGTATTTTATCAATTACTTCGCGCCCGGCTTCTTCATTTAGCCGTTTGCGTATTTCTTCCCGGATCATCATCAATTCATTGCGTACCATCGCCGAACTGGTTTCTACAAATAAAATACGGTCTCTGATGTATATATTTTTAGTGTAGCGGGCTACTGTTTTTCCCAACACTTGCTCCCATGAATGAATCAGGTCAATCTCAGCAAGTTTGTTGTCGAGCCGGTTCTCCGCAACATAGTCTTTCAGTACCTCTCTCAGGCTTTGTGTATTCTTCTTTCTCATGAAGCGATGCCCCCGTTATCGATCGTGAAGATATGGTGTTCGCCGCTTGCCCGCGAAATAATCTGATCAAGATGTTCCCGGTTGGTGTCGGTGATAAAAATCTGTCCGAAGTGATCATTGGCCACTAATTTCACAATTTGTTCTACCCGGTGTTTGTCGAGTTTGTCGAATATATCGTCAAGCAGCAGAATAGGCGTGATCCCTGAAATTTCTTTCACAAAATTGTACTGGGCCAGTTTCAATGCTACCAGAAAGGTTTTCTTTTGTCCCTGCGACCCTAATTTTTTAATCGGGAAATCGCCCAGTTTAAATTCAATATCGTCTTTATGAATACCGACGGTAGTGAATTGCATGGTTCGGTCGCGCGGAAGGGATTCCCGTAATTGTCCGGTAAAATCGCCCTCGTACAGGTGCGACTGGTGTTCCAGGCTGATAATTTCATTGCCTCCTGAAATTAGCTTATAATAATTTTGAAAAACAGGAAGAAATTTTTCAATATAAATTTTTCGTTCCTGATGGATGATTTCAGCATAGTATGCCAACTGATCGTCCCATAGATCAAGGGTTTCAGCCTGAAAACGGTTGGTTGCCGCAAACTGTTTGAGCAGGTTGTTTCGTTGCAGCAATGCCCGGTTATACCGGATCAGGCTGTCCAAATATTGGTGGTTGTAAAGCGAAATAACCGTGTCGACAAATTTGCGCCGCTCGTCGCTTCCGCCCATAATCAGGTCAATGTCCGAGGGGGTGATCACGATCAGGGGGAGAAGTCCGATGTGTTCCGAAAGTTTCCGGTATTCCTTTTTGTTTCGCTTGAAATGCTTTTTGTCTCCTTTCTTCAGCCCGCAATATATGTTTTCCTCGTTTCCCTGGCGCCGGTATTTTCCCTGGATGACAAAAAAATCTTCATTGTGCCGGATATTTTGCAGATCGGAAGGGTTCAGGAAACTTTTACAAAACGACAGGTAATAAATGGCATCCATGAGATTGGTCTTACCGGCCCCGTTGTTCCCGATAAAACAATTCAGATTGGGCGAAAATTTCATTTCAGCCTGCTCAAAATTTTTAAAATTCACCAGCGATAATTCTTCTATAAACATTTGAAAACCGTGCTTTGGATGAACAAAACTAACAAAATTACGATACCCTTTTTACAGAAATTCATTCCATTTTGAAGATAGTAACACCATGCTGTTGATTAATCTTGAATTTTATCGGTTTTTTCTGTCTTTTGTTATTGAAAAAAGTATATTTTTGCCACACGATTTTTGAACAAGAGATAAAAAATGGTAAAAAATAAAAAAATCAGGCAGGAAGATAATCTTCAGGAGGTTGAAAGCGCATTGACCAAGACCGAACAGTTTATAGAAGAAAATCAAAAGTTATTTTCCATTATTATTGGCGTGGCCGTTGCCATCGTGATAATTTACTTAGGTTTTGGCAAATTTTATTTGCAGCCCAGGGAAAAAGAAGCGAAAGAACAAATGTTCATGGCCGAACATTATTTCCAGACCGACTCCTTTAACCTGGCGATCAACGGTGACGGAAATTACCTCGGTTTTTTGGATATTATCGATAATTACGGAATGACTAAATCAGCCAATCTTGCAAAATATTACACAGGGATTTCGTATCTGAAACTTGGCGAATTTGAGCAGGCTGTTGAATACCTGGACAAGTTCGATACCGACGACATGCTGATCGGTCCGGTTGCCGAAGGGGCCAAAGGGGATGCCTACCTTGAACTGGGAAAAACCGATAAGGCGCTGGACCAATATAAAAAAGCATATCAGCTGAGCGAGAACGAGCTTACTGCTCCTGTTTACATGATGAAAGCTGCTGCGGTGTTCGAATCGATGGAAAAATACGGCGATGCCCTGAATATTTACAATGAACTGAAGAAAAAATACCCGGACTCAAATGAAGGCCGCAATATTGAAAAATATATTGCCCGGACAAAAATCAATCTTGACAAATAGAAAGAACAGGATACATGAATAGGAATCCCCTTTAACCCAGGGGATTTTTTATTTTTGCAAAAAAGAACAGGATTTTTGATCACCAATAATTAATCATGTAATGGCAACAAAAAATTTATCAGATTACGATTTGGCAAAAGTTCCATCGGCGAAAGGGATGAAATTCGGGATTGTGGTTGCTGAATGGAATTACGAAATTACCGGGGCGTTGGCAGAAGGGGCTTTTGAAACGTTGAAAAAGCATGGAGCAGAAGAAAAAAACATTATAGTGAAACATGTGCCCGGCAGTTTTGAACTAACCCTTGGTGCCCAGTATCTTGCCGAATTTACCGATGTGGATGCAGTGATTGCCGTGGGTTGTGTCATCAGAGGCGAAACTCCTCATTTCGATTACATTTGCGCCGGAGTAACACAGGGAATCACCAAACTAAACATTAAATACAATAAACCCTTCATTTTCGGGGTACTGACTACCGATAACCCGCAACAGGCATTGGACAGGGCTGGTGGAAGACTCGGGAATAAAGGCGATGAAGCCGCTGTTACAGCTATTAAAATGGTGGCATTACGAAACGATATGAACTAAAAAGGGCCCCCATAAGGGCCCTCTTCTGTTAACCTAAATCTATTTTACCGGTTTCCCCCGCCGGGACCGTTATTCATTCTCTCTCTCATGCGCTGTTCCATTTCCTTCAGATAAGTTTCGTACTTAGGAAGCTGTTCAGGGGTAAGTATTGCTTTAATTTCTGCCGTTTCTTTTTTGCGCAATTCGTCCATCGATGCGCGCATTTTTTCGCGGTCAGGCTGGCCTCCGGAATCGCGCATGCCCTGGAAAAGCTCACGGCGTTTTTCGGAACTTTTTTTAAAGATTTCTTTTGCATTTGTTTTTTGTGCATCGGTCAACGTAACGGCTTCATTTAACCGGTCAACCTGTCGTTGTACCATCTGTTCCGGGTCCATTTGCGGACGCTGGCCTCCGCCTGATTGTGACGGGCGCTGGCCACTTCCTCTCTGGGTCTGTGCAAAAGTTACCACACTTAAAAACATCATTGTAACTAAAAATAACTTTTTCATACGTAAATAATTTCTATTAAATGAGCCTTTAAAGCCCATATGTTGTTTAAAATCAATAATTTTTAGAACTACAGACAAAAGAAAAGAAAGCACTTGTCTTTAAAGCAAATGCACGG
>JAVEYG010000032.1:0-50374 GCA_034003625.1 Prolixibacteraceae bacterium
TTTTTGAGGTTCAGGTGACCCTGCCTCAGAATGGACAAACCATCAAAAAAACATTACTCTTGACCGAAGAACAAAAGTACCTCGCCTCAATTTTTCATTTTGGGTGTTAAAACGTGGAAGTCAGGAGGGGGCTGTCCAAAAGTCTGGAATAGGGTCATCCCGAACTTGGTTTGGGATATCAGTGCCTGACGAGAATTACGGATTTTAGAGCTTTTTGGACAGTCCCTTTTTTTTAAAGTTCAATCTTTTTACCCTGATTTGGTTTTTCGGAGGAACCGGGTCGTAGCCGTGCGTCCCCCACGGATGACAGTGCAGGATACGGTTAGTGGCCAGCCAGAATCCTTTAAACGGGCCGTGAATTTTAATTGCTTCGATAGCGTATTGCGAGCAGGTTGGCACATGGCGGCACGAACCGGGTGTCAGCGGGGAAATGGCATAACGGTAAAAATAAACCGGGACAAGCAATATCCAGCCCAGAGATTTTAGTATGAATGTTACAATACACTGCATATTTGTGTGGCCCTTTTTCAGGATGGATTTTCTATGGGTTGACCGGAGAATCCGGTTGCTACCGATTCACAGACATGATCGGGAATAATCCCCGAACTTTTAATGCGTATGTCGGCCATATCGGGAAGGGTATTTCCCGAAAGCACCAAGGCGGTATCCATGCCGAATTTATTTCCGCCGATAATATCGGTAAACAGGGTGTCGCCCACCATGAGTATTTCGTTTCGTTGCAGGGAGGGCTGTTTCTTTTGCGCCCTTTCGTAGGCAAACATGAACATTTGGGCGTCGGGCTTTCCAAAACGGATGAAATGTTTGTGCACGATTTCTTCCACCATGTCGGCAATTCCGCCGATGGCCACGGCAATGTCATTGCGGTTCACAGGGTAATTGATATCGGTATTGGCTACTACCACGGTCATGTTCTTTCTCCGTATCAGGTTGATTACCTTGTTGATGTCGTGGTTCCAGTCGAATCCTTCATCATCTAAAAAAACTAAGCATTTGATATCCTCGAATTGTGCGGGCATCAAGTCTTTTATCGATATGGTTTCAAGTCCGGCCGATTCCACATAGTGGGCCGAGGCTTTGGTCCCCAGATAAGCTACTTTTCCGGTTTTTATCTTCAGTTTTAGAAATTCCATGGCCAGCATGCCCGACGACACAATCCGGTCGGCAGTAACACAATCAATCCCGTTTCGCTGGTAAAAACCGGCCAGAGCTTCGGGATTTCTCGAAGCATCGTTGGTTAGCACGTAATAGTCGATACCTTTTTCTTCAAGATATTGAAACGTGTCCCCGATGCCCGGGATGATCCCTTTGTGGTTTTTCAATACGCCAAAAGCATCGAAAAAAACAGCTTTGTATTTTTTTACAACGGTTTTAAAATCTTTGGTTCTCATTTGTTTTGTTTCGGGTTACAAATTTTAGATTTCAAAAAGTTATCCGGTCATAACTTTAATGCCTTCAATAGTTTCTCTTCCCGATAATGGGTGTCGATGGCCGGGAAATATATTTCGTGGGCTTCTTTTTGTAATTTATGGGAATAACTCTGCCGGAAAAAGTGTTTGCCGTCCTTGATCACGTAATTCAGGATAAAGAACCGGTAAGCTTCGCGGATAAACCGTACTTCGGGTTCTGTCAGCGGAAAAATGCGGTGGTATTCTTTCAGGAACATGATAAACCGGTCTTCCATCAGGGTGTCGATCAGGTAGCTGAAAACGGTACGGTCGCCCACGTCGGAAACCACCCGGCTGAAAAAATAAAAGTCCATTACCCGCGATGCTTCGCGAAACCAGTCGTAATCCCAGCGAGAGTAAAACTTACCGTCGGCAGTAACCGAGAAATTGCCGATATTCCAGTCGACAAACACCGGGATGGTTTCGAACCCGGTTGCATAATTGACCTTGTCTGCATTGTTCAAAAAAAATTCGCAGTGCCGTTTAATGGTCTCTTCGTGGAGAGGGTCTTCGCAGAAGCCACATTTGTCGACTTGCCTGATTAACTGGTGGATATCGGTTGCCAGGCTTTTCGAACTTTTGGGGAGCTGGTTGCTTACGTTGGTGCAGGCAATGTGAAAGCGGGCCAGTTCACGGCCCAGTTTTTTGATCAGTTTCTCATCGAGGCGGCGGGGCAACTTGTATTTTATCCGGATGGGGTTGTAAAAAACCACCCATGCACAATGGCCTTTTTCATGATAACGGTAAATAAACAATTCGTTTTTCTTCACCAACGACTGGGCCAGAAATGTTTCGTAGGGCGATTCCAAGTTGTTCGCCAGGTTATTGATGATGACATGGTCTTCCCTGAAATGTTCAAATTTGCCGTAATCCGACAACTTGGCAAATACCGGTTGACGGTTGTAAAACGAGACTTTGTACACCTGGTTGGTCGATACATGTGCACTCACATCGTAGATTGCTTTGATTTCATGCCGGTCGTCAAATTCAGACCAGGCCAACCGGACAACCTGGAAATAATCAAGCCGCTGCGTCTTTTTATCGTTCCCTTCCATGCCTGCCCATTTTTTTATCAGATGATTTCGAAATAACGGCGAAGTTCCCAGTCGGTAACTGCCTTGGTGTGTTCGCGCCATTCCCATTCGCGGGTACCGGTGAAGTGATCGACAAAACCGTTGCCAAACAGTTCGCGGGCAATAGCGGATTGTTTCATCCTGACGGTGGCCTCGTACAGATTGGACGGCAGGACACCGTTTGTTGTATCTTTGTACCCGTTTCCGGTAGTTGCTTCAATATCTAAGTTCAGATTGTTCTTTATCCCGTACAGGCCTGAAGCGAGGCAGGCAGCCATTGCCAGGTATGGATTGGCGTCGGCGCCGGGAACGCGCATTTCGAGCCGGGTAGATTTTTCGTCCCCGTCAATGGCACGGACAGCTGTCGTCCGGTTATCGTGCCCCCATGTAAGGGTAGTAGGCGCCCAGGCTCCTTCGCGTAAACGTTTGTAACTGTTGATATTGGGCGCATACATGGGCAACAATTCGGGCAGGCATTTCAGGATACCGGCCAGATAGCTTTTCATCAACCCGCTCATTGGCTCATTTGCATTCCCCGAATGGAAAAGATTGTGACCCTGTTTGTCCCATAAACTCTGGTGGATATGACCGCCGCAGCCGGGTAGCCGTTCGTTCCATTTAGCCATGAAACTGGCTATCAGCCCGTGTTGTAAGGCAATTTCCTTGACCCCCGTTTTAAAAAGGATAGCTTTGTCGGCGGCATTTAACACATCATCGTAGACCACGGTTGCCTCGTAAACACCAGGGCCGGTTTCAGTGTGAATGCCTTCTATCGGCACATCGAATTGTAATAACTGGTCGAACAGTGCATTGAAATATTCTTTATACTGGCTTGGGCGGACGATGGAATAGCCAAACATACCAGGGGTGATGGGTTGTAAATTGCGATAATCCGATTCCGCCAGTTGATTCGGTGTGCCTAAAAAGTTGAACCACTCGAACTCCATCGAAAAAATTGCTTTCAGCCCCATTTCTTCAGCATGTTTTCTGATTTTTTTCAGTAGCGTTCTCGGGCAGGCAGCCAGCCCTTCAGGTGTAGAATGGCTGAAATCGGCCAGGAAAAACGGGATGTGATTATCCCATGGAACTCTTCGGAATGTATTTAGATCGATACTTGCCTGCGTATCGGGATAACCGGTATGCCAGCCGGTGATCTGTGAATTGTCGTAACACTGGTCATTGATGTCCCAGCCAAAAACCACGTCGCAAAAGCCAATGGCTTTAGTGATGGCTTCTAAAAATTTATCGCGATGGACCACCTTTCCGCGAAGCACCCCGTCAATATCAGAGAACCCGAATTTTACCTTTTGGATGTTTTCCTTTTTTAACCAGCCCGGTATTTTATCTTTTTCCATGTTTTACCGTTTATCCTGAGATGTCTTTTCTTTTTACACATTACCCTCCGAAATGGTTCCAAATCAAAAAACTCTTTCAGGGGCACAACCATTTTTCAATCACAGCAACCAGTGGCTTCCGTTTTGTTCAAAATAATAGCAATACAAACGATAAAACAAGCGAAAGGATAAAAATATTCACTATGGGCTCTATGGGAATCGCTTTTAGGCCTGAAACATTTTTTTAAGGGCAACCGTTTTCCTGAAACCCACTGCATGGTCACAGGCCGCAAGTATCCCCCGAAGGTTATTCTTTATACATAATCTTTCAGGAAAAGAAATGATGACGATAGAAAGGAAAACGCTCCTTTGTCTTTCGGGTATTTCACCGGTTGGACAGCCAAATCCAGTCGTTATATACAGAAAAGGCTGTTCCCTTTCACGGGCAACAGCCTTCTCTGTGTGTGATGAAAAGCTATTTTTGTTATTCCAGGATCAACTCAATGACCGGGATTTCAATATCCGGTTTCCGAACGGGTAAACTTAGGTTCAGATTGTTCTCATTTTCCGATTCTCTCATTCCGTGCCCGTAACGTTGGGTCATCTTTATCTCCGATCCGTCGTGCAGGAACTGGGCATATTTTACCTTGCCTTTGTAATTTGGAAGGTTGAAATTCTGCAGCGGGTAATCAATCAGGTGGATATATAATCGTTTGGTTTGAGGGTTGTAAGTTAACAACGAGTGTTCCGGCACATCGTATTCTTCCGGAGCTTGCGTACAACCATAAACCGAGCGGCTGTTGCATTTCATCCATTTGCCCATTGCCTCCAGCGCCGAATTGGCCCTCTCATCGAATATGCCACGGGCAGTAGGGCCAACATTCAATAACAGGTTGCCTCCTTTGCTTACCGATTCAATCAGCAAAACGAGCAACTGCTTGGTGTCTTTCCAGGTATATTCGTCGCGGTAATATCCCCATGATCCGCTGAATGTCTGGCAGGTTTCCCATGAGACTTTCTTCCCGTTTGCTTCCGGCCATTTCGATACTTTGTACTGTTCGGGAGTAGTAAAATCCCAACCGTCTTCGTAGTCTTTCAGGTCGAGCCGGTCGTTTATCAGAATACCGGGTTGCAGTTCGCGTACCATTTTTAATAACTTCTTCGAATCCCAGTCTTCGTTTCCTTTCCCGTTTTCGCCCGGGTACGAGAAATCGAGCCAAAGGATATCTATTTTTCCGTAGTTGGTCAATAGTTCGCGTACCTGGTTGTGCAGGTATTCACGGTATTTGCTCATGTCACGACCTTTGTTCAGTTCAGCGTATTGCTTTGGATCGGAGGGGCTTTGCGGGTGCCTGCTGTCGATGGTGAAATGAGGGTGGTGCCAGTCGATGAGTGAATAGTAAAAACCGATTTTCAGGCCTTCTGCCCGGAAGGCATCCACGTATTCTTTAATGAGATCCCGCCCAATCGGCGTGTTGGTTGCTTTATAATCGGTGTATTTTGAATCGAACAGGCAGAATCCTTCGTGGTGTTTGGTAGTCAGCACCGCATATTTCATGCCGGCCTCCCTTGCTTTTTTGGCCCACTCCTTCGGATCATACAAATCAGGGTTAAAATTGTCGAAATACTTTTGATACTGTTCGTTGGTCAGTTTTTCATATTTTTTCACCCATTCGTGGCGTGCAGGAAGTGCATACAAGCCCCAATGGATAAACATTCCGAAACGGTCGTTGGTCCACCATGCCATGCGTTGCTGCTTCTGGGTTTCCGTTTCATTTCCCAGTTTCTTCGACTGTGCAGAACTGACTGATACAGAAAGGCAAACTATAAAAAAAAGAATTAACTTTTTCATCGTTGTTAATTTTTAGGTTATTTATGTCTGTGCTGATGTGTGCTGACAAATATAGAATATTTTTTTGACTGACAGTATTTATTTTGCCAAAAATGGCCCCGGTATCTCAACGTCTGGTTAACCAGATAGGACATCCCGTTCCGGTAAGTTTCTCCAGACATTGTATTTCGGGCAAACATACCTGCAAAAGACTTCAAAAAACAAGGGTGGTTATTCAATTTTCTTTTCAAAGTTTGTATTATTGTACACATTTAGAAAAACGGGATACGAAAGCGTTTTCAAACAATATTATTGCAATTTTTTAGTTTACCCTTCAGTGATTAGATTTTTGTATTGAACAAGCATTTTCTACATAGAATTCTTTTGCTTCTTATACTGGGGTCCGTATCGGCTTGCTCGGTTGAAAAGAATACCCGGCTGACCCGTACATACCATAATCTGACGGCGCATTACAATGTGTATTTTAACGGGAAGGAAAGTTTAAAGAGAGGAGTTGAGCGGATTAACAATTCGCAGGAAGACGACTATACCCAAATACTTCCGATTTTTAAATCAAGCAATCCGGGTACTTCACAAACAGCAACTTCTGAAATGGAATATGCCATTGAGAAAGCCTCGAAACTGATCAAAGTCCATTCGATCACAAAAAATCCGAAGCGCCGGAAAAACCGGACTGAACGCTATCAGCGCCTTGCTGCCCGGGAAGAATACAATAAGTGGATCGATGATGCTTACCTGCTGATGGGGCAGGCATATTATTATATGCACAATTTCAATTCGGCCATCGAAAATTTTTCGTATGTTACCCGGAAGTTCAGCGGCGAAGAAACCACTTACGATGCTTTTATCTGGCTGGTACGCAGTTATACCATGCTCGAACGGTTCGTGGAAGCGTCTGAAATAATCCAGGGTCTGGGGAGTGACGAAAAATTTCCCAAACGGCTGGAGGGGGAATTGGCCTTGGTAACGGCCGATTATCATATTCAACAGTTGGAATATCAGGAAGCGATTCCTTTCCTTGCTATTGCCGCCCAAAAGGCGACTTCAAAAAAGTACAAACTCCGGTATAAATATATTCTGGCCCAACTATATGAAGAGACAGGCAATGCGCTCCTTGCTTCGGAAACATACAGAGAAGTAGCCCGGATGAACCCGCCTTATAAAATGGCTTTCAATGCCCGGATCAACGCAGCGGAGGCTTTTACCGGCGAAGGCAATGCCGAAAAATTGAAAAAGGAACTTCGACAGATGCTGCGCGACCGGAAAAATATGGAATTCCGTGATCAGATTTATTTTGCGCTTGCCAATATCACTAAAAACGAGGGAAATACGGAACTGGCTAAAGACTTGTATATTAAATCAGCAGCAGCCAGTTTTATGAATATGCACCAACGTGCCCTTTCGTGCCTCACCCTGGCCGATTTGTATTTCGACGAACCCGATTACCTGAAGTCAAAGGCTTATTACGACAGCGCCATGGTGGTGATTGACGAGAAATACCCCGGGTATAACGACATTACCGAACGTCATGCAGACCTGGTCCGTTTAGTCGATAATATTTATACCGTGGAAAAGGAAGACAGCCTGCAACGTATCGCAGCAATGAGCGAATCAGAGCGCAATTCGTTAATTGACAAGTGGATAAGAGAGGCAAAAGAAGCAGAGGAAAAACTAAAATCGGAACAGCAGGACCAGACGGGCAATCGGGGCTATTACCAGATGAACCAGCGTGGGCTGGGGATGGGTATGCAACAACAAGGAACGGGGTGGTATTTTTACACTCCTGCAACGGTTGCTTACGGGCGGGTCGAATTCCAGCAGATATGGGGAAACCGTAAGTTGGAAGACGGCTGGCGGCGTTCGACTAAACTGAGCCAGACCGAAATCGAAGCTGAAAAAATAGCCGAGCAGCAAAAAACAGATACGATTGAAAATGTGATCCGCGTCATCGACCCGAAAGAAAGGAGTTTTTATACGCAGGACCTTCCGCTGAACGATTCGCTGATGGCGCTTTCTCATAGCCGTATCCGTGATGCGCTGTACAATGCAGCCCGGATTTTTAAAACCGTATACAGTAATTATCCCCGCGCAATTAGTTCATACCTCGACCTGAACGAGCGTTATCCGGAGAGTATTTACAAATTGACGTCGTATTTTGAATTGTGGGATTTATACACTAAGGCAGGAGACATAACCAACGCTGACTTGTATAAAAACAGGATCATCCTTGAATATCCGGAGAGCAATTATGCGAAGTACCTCCAAAACCCGGATTATTTTATTGAAATGGAAGCGCAAAAAGACAGCCTGCACAATATTTATCAGCAAACCTTTTATCAGTACCGTCAGGGAAATTACAGCGAAGCCGGTAAACTGGCCGGGCAAATGATGCGAATGAACCCGGATTCAGCAATAATCCCCAAAATTGAGTTCTTCCGGATCGTTGCACAGGGAACCGTCTCGGGCCTGCATGATTTTGAAAAACTGTTAACTGCATATATTTCGAAATACACGAAAGCAGAAACCGTTCCACTGGCAGAGAAAATACTGACACTCATTCAGGACAGTACCCTGGCCGATTACCAAAAACTGGTTGCCATGGGTTACCTGAACGATCAGATCAGGAACGAGGAGTTGAAAGAGGACAACCTCGCGGCCAACGATGAATTCGGGGGCAAGTTCTCGTACGATGAAGAATTGTTGCATTATTTTGTGATTGCGTATCCGAAAGATGCCGGTGTAGATGTAAACCGTCTGAAATTCGACATTGCCAACTACAATATCGACCATTATACGAAGATTGATTTCGATATTGAAACCGAAACCATTGGTACCAATACTGAAATGCTGGTTGTCCGCGCACTCGACAACAAGGAGAACAGCCTGATTTATTTCCGCTCGGTCATACGGAAGCGGGAAGTTTTCCAGGCGCTGAAAGATGTAAAATACGTCAACTTTGTCGTATCGTCGACCAACTACCGGGAAATTACTGCCGACAAGAATTATAACGATTACCTGAAATTCTTTATTAAAACTTACAGTCGCTTTATTACGGGCGATTTCAGTGAAGAATTATTGCCTTCCCCCGAAGAATTAATGGCGCAGGCAAAAGCCGAAGAAGAAAAATTTGAAGAACGGGGTACTTTTGTGATGGTCAGTTCGGGGCGCAGTAGCAGGATATTTACTGTTGAGACGGATGTTCCCCAGAATTTTGTGATTGCGGTAAACGATGCTCCTCTGTCGTTGCGGCAACTGATGTCGGAATTCTCGAACTTCAACCGGAAAAATTACAGGGACAAGGGACTGAAGATATCCCGGCAACAAATTGAAGGTTACCAGATGGTAGTGGTTGGTCCGTTTACAAGCAAGGGCGAAGCACTGGAATACTTTACCAAGGTGGTGGCCACGCGCGATCTGTTTGCCAGCCTGGGGACCAGGAGCTACCGTAATTTTCTGATCTCGGACGGTAATCTGGCCCGGCTGACCGAAACAGGCAACCTGGCCAATTACATGATCTTTTTTAGCGATGTCTATCTGAAAGATATTTCTCCCGGTGCTGCTGGAAACAATATAACGCCGGAGCAGGCCGCACAACAAAATGAAAAACCTGTCCAGGCAGCAGGAACGAAAGTTACTGAAATGCAAAACCAGCCGGTTGTTCCTGCCGGACCTCCATATACAGGCCCGTTCGTCACCAATATGGCATCGGGGCATCTTTTTGTATTGATTATCCCTCAGACAGGAGTTGATAAAAATGCCTTGACAGCCGCCGTCAACCGGTTCAATACAAACCGTTTTGGGACACAAAACCTGAAAGTCAGCGAAACAGCCTTTCACACCGCCCGGCTGATGATTAAAGTAGAAGGATTTGACGATGACAATGTAGCGCTGGCATACCTGAAAGAGATCATTGGGAATCAGGATATTTTCGGATTACTTCAAGATGCCGATTACCGGAATTTTATTATTTCTGAAGAAAACCTGAAAATATTCCTCGAAAAGAAAGACATCGCTTCGTACATGGAATTCTACAAACGTTTTTACCTGAGCAGAAATCAATAGTAACTCAGTAACATACCCGCTTTGTATTAAAGTTTGTTAATCCGATACTTTTTCTGAAAAGTTTTTGTTTTTAACTTGTACAATTCTTTCACGGAAAACAAATATGAAGAAAATTAAAATACTTTGGACCGACGATGAAATTGATCTGCTGAAAGCCCATATCCTCTTTCTTGAAGAAAAAGGCTACGATGTGCAAACGGCAAATAATGGCGACGATGCCATCGACCTGGTAAAAAACAGCTTCTATGATATTATTTTTTTAGATGAAAACATGCCGGGGTTGAGTGGGTTGGAAACGTTGAGCCAGATAAAAACCATTGCCCCAAATATCCCGGTAGTGATGATTACCAAAAGTGAAGAAGAAGACATTATGGATGAGGCGATTGGGGCAAAAATGGCGGACTATCTGATTAAACCGGTCAATCCGAAGCAAATTTTGCTCACCATAAAAAAGAATGTCGACCAGAAACGGTTAGTAACCCGGCAAACAACTTCGGCCTACCAGAGTGAATTCTCGAAAATCGGCATGCAAATCAGCGACCGGCTCGATTTTAACGAATGGAAGGAAATTTACCGTAAACTGGTTTTCTGGGAACTGGAACTGAGTGCCTCGGAAGACCCGGCGATGGATGAAATACTGAAAATGCAAAAAGCAGAAGCCAATCATTCGTTTGTCCGCTATATCAGAAAAAATTACGCAGGTTGGTTCAAAAGCGATATTGCCGACCGGCCTATGCTTTCGACTGACATTTTCCGGTACAAGGTTTTTCCGCTACTCGACCGTGGCGATAAGGTTTTTGTACTGATTATTGATAATCTGAGATACGATCAATACCGTGTTTTCAGCCAGGTGCTCAGCGAATATTTCAACACACAGGAAGAGGAATTGTATTACAGTATTTTGCCAACCGCAACCATGTATGCGCGCAACGCAATTTTTTCGGGGCTGATGCCTTCGGAAATCAAACTGCGCTACCCGGAACTATGGGAAGATGATGACAATGAGGGACATAAAAACATACATGAATACGAGCTTCTGGAAAAACAAATGGAACGTTTGAGGCGAAAAGAAAAGCTGTATTTCGAAAAAGTGACCGGTATAAAAGAAGGGCGCAGGCATACCGAGAACCTGAAACGCATTTTAGAAAACGATTTGTCGGTAATGGTTTTCAATTTTGTGGATATGGTATCCCATGCCCGTACCGAGATGGAGGTAATTAAAGAACTGGCAGGCAATGAAAAAGCATACCGATCGCTGACCCTGAGCTGGTTCAACCATTCCTCTTTGCTCGATTTGCTGAAGGTGCTTTCTGATAATAAGGTAAAAGTGGTACTGACCACTGATCATGGGACCATCCGGGTAGATACCCCCGTAAAAGTGATCGGGGAACGCGAAACCAATACTAATTTGCGGTATAAACTCGGGCGGAACCTGAATTATAATCCGAAGGAAGTGTTTGAAATAACTAATCCGAAAGAAGTGTTTTTGCCTTCAAGAAGTGTGAGTACCTCCTATATTTTTGCCACCAATTCCGATTTTTTTGCGTATCCAAACAATTTCAATTACTATGCTGCGTATTACCGCGATACCTTTCAGCATGGGGGGATCTCGATGGAAGAAATGATCATTCCGGTGGTAACCCTCGCCCCGAAAGGATAAACTTTCCCGGCAAATTCAGGATTTGCGCCTGAAAGCGGGGAAGATCATTCTGTGACCTCAAAACCTGTTTTTCTCAGGTCGTCCCAAAAAGAAGGGTACGATTTGGTTACGACCATAGGCTCTTCGATGGTCACCGGTCCGGAAACCTGGCAGGCGGGGGCAAAAGCCATTGCCATACGGTGATCTTTGTATGTGGGTATTGATGGGTGGCTGGTTCTTTCAAGAGGAAAGGTTCCGTTCCACTGTAGTTCGCCGTGTGCCGGTTCAGTAATTTCAGCCCCGAATTTAGCCAGTTCGTCCTGTAGCGCTTTGATGCGGTTGGTTTCCTTTATTTTCAGGGTTTCCAGTCCGGTGAAATGAAACGGTACTTTTTTCATCACGCACAAAACAGCAAATGTTTGCGCCACGTCCGGGTTTTCAATGAAATTGAGGTGAAGGTTTTTCGGCAGCGTTTTTTCTTCTTTTTGCAGGCAAACACCCTGGGAAGTTTCTTTGGAAACAATGCCAAACTGTTCGAACCAACGGGCAATGGCACAATCGCCCTGCAGGCTGTTTAACGTCAGCCCTTCCAATTCCAGTTTGGCCTCTTCGGCCAGCGCAGCCATCTGGTACCAGTACGAAGCGCCCGACCAGTCGGCTTCAACGGTATATTGAAGAGGTTGGTACGTTTGTTCGGCAATGCGTATGTCGTTCCCTTTCCAGACGTGTTTTATCCCGAATTGCTCCATCAGTTTCAATGTCAGCTCGATATAGGAACGCGACATGATTTTGTTTTTCAACCGCAACGTCAGGCCATCTTCCACCGAAGGGGCAATCATCAGCAGGGCTGAAATGTACTGGCTCGAAACGCTTCCGTCGAGTTCAATAATACCGCCTTTGAGATGCGAACCGTAAATTTTAAGAGGAGGGAAACCTTCTTTTTCGAGGTATTCAATACGTGCACCCAGTTTGTTCAAGGCATCAACCAGGATGCCGATAGGACGTTCTTTCATCCGTTCCGAGCCAGTGAGTGTCCATTCGCCCACAATCATCGAAAGATAAGCGGTGAGAAATCGCATGGCGGTGCCGGCATGGCCAATATCAAAATGATTGGCATTCGAGTTGAAAACCTGTTCCATTACGCGGGTGTCGTCGCTATCCGACAGATTTTTGATCGGGTAGGGGCTGTAACTAAGCGCGTTAATGATAAGCGCCCGGTTGGAAATACTTTTCGAGGCCGGAAGCTGAATGCTCCCTTTTAGTGTTTTATCGGGTTTCGAAACAGTATATTTCATGATCAAAAGTTAAAAGTTAAAAAGGCAGAAGACAGGATTCAAAGGCATTGTTTATATTCTCCCATTCCCTCATTCTCAAATTCTCGAATTCTCTCATTCTCAAATTCCCTCATTCAATACTCGATAATGCTCCAGCGCTTCAAAAACTTCCTTTTGGGTGCAGTTTTGGTTGATTTCCACTTTCCCGATTTCAGGGATCAGCGTAAAGTTGATGCGCCCCGCTTCGTTTTTCTTGTCGTGTGTCATCAGTTCAAATAAGGTTTCGTAATCGTTGCGGAAAATTTCAAACTTGCCGTAAATTGAAACCAGCCAGTTGGAAATCTGTTTTAATTTTCCGATATCGAATCCGCATTTTTTTGAAGAAAGGAAAAGTTCGACGATCATTCCGTATACCACAGCGTAGCCGTGTAGTATCGGTTTACCGGTTTTCATGGCATAACTTTCAAAGGCATGGCCTACAGTGTGCCCCAGGTTCAGCGCCTTGCGGATGTTTTTTTCGGTTGGGTCGTTCGTTACGAACCATTCTTTCACGGCAACCGAATGGGCGATTATTTCCTGAAGCGCTTCGTAATTGATGTTTTTTAGATCGAATTTTTGCAACTCATCCCAATGTTCGGGGCTTTTTATGAACCCGTGCTTGATCATTTCGGCATACCCTGAGAGGAAATTTTCGTGATCAATGGTTTTCAGAAAATTTGTATTGATGATGACTGCCACCGGTTCCTGGAAAATGCCGATTTCGTTTTTCAGCCCGTTAAAGTTGACCCCGGTTTTCCCGCCTATCGAAGCATCGACCTGTGATAACAAAGTGGTGGGAATATTCACAAAATCGAGGCCCCGTTTGAAGGACGAAGCGGCAAAACCGCCCAGGTCGGTGAGCATCCCGCCTCCTATGTTGATCAGCAACGACTTGCGGTCGGCACCATTTTCTGATAAAAACTGCCAGACTTTTTCTGCCGAAGCAATTTTTTTGTTTTCCTCGCCAGCTTCAATGGCCAGCATCCTGATCTGAAACCGGTCGGTAACCGGTCGGATGAGCGGCAAACAGTTCTGCGCCACATTGGTTTCGGTCAGCAAAAAAACTTTTCCTGCCGGGTACTTTTCCACGATTGATGTAAGTTCTTTGGCAATATCCTGTGAAAAAACAATATTTGAATGTATTTTTGGTTCAGTCATTGATTTGTATTTTACAGAGGACCAAAGTTAAAATAATTTTGTCAGTGGCTGGTCATTACAGGATTGCAGCTTTGTTTTTTTACGGTTTGTTAAAAACGGTTATGGAATTTTCAAATCAGGTACGCACTAAAAAGATCAAACGGAATTTTAACCTTGCCGTGGTTGTGTTTATCGCCATTGCCATTTATTTTGTCTGGAGAAAGGAAGATTTAATTGCTGTTTACATCGGCATTGGCTTCGTGGTTTTTCTGGTGCTGATGTTTTTTTTAAATTTCAACTATGTGTCGTTCAGTACAAAAAACGGGAAGGTGGTAATGCGTTATTACCCCGTGATATCGATTTTCAACAGGGAATACAGTTCGATCGATTTTCAACATGCCCTGCTGTATAAATACGATTTGAAAACCACGTTCCCGTTCCGCGAAATAACATTGACCGTAAAGACCCGACAGGGAGTTGCCGATTATCCTCCTGTTTGCCTGAATGCACTCACCAAAAATGAAATCAACGCGATCCGGGAAAAATTGGAAGCGATTTTTTCTGCCCGTATGCTGAAAGGTTAAGAATGGAGTGGCCGAAGGGGGGAATGGTGCACATTTTCTTTCCTGGTTTCTTTAAAAGTTCTGAAGAATGCCTGTTTTATCAGCAGTTTCCATCGATCATTCTTTTGATCAGCTTTAGATTTTTAACCATTGTGTTTTTTCTTTTCGTTCCGGGTTTGCTGATACTGTTTGTTGGCAAACACAAATTCTTTCAGTTTCTGGTTTGTGGCATCCAATATTTCTTCCTTGTTCCCGATCCAGCACATTTCGCCTTCCGAAATGAACAAGATATGTTCACCAATTTCCATCACCGAATTCATATCGTGGGTGTTAATAATTGTGGTAATACCGAACTCGATGGTTATTTCGTGTATCAGGGCATCAATTACCAAGGAAGTTTCGGGATCGAGGCCCGAATTGGGTTCATCGCAAAAAAGATATTTTGGGTTCATGGAAATAGCGCGGGCAATGGCCACCCTTTTTTTCATCCCGCCTGATATTTCAGAAGGATAAAGTTTATTGGCCTCCCGGATGTTGACGCGGTCGAGGCAGAAATCAACCCGCTTTTGTTTTCCGGCAGCCGACAGCTCGGAAAACATATCCAATGGGAAACGCACATTTTCTTCCACGGTCATCGAATCGAACAGAGCTCCTCCCTGGAAAACCATGCCCATTTCGCGCCGGAGGTTTTTCCGTTCTTTTTGCCCCATGCGGGTAAAATCGCGTCCATCGTATAATATTCCGCCCCGGTCGACCTCATGCAGGCCGACAATTGCTTTCAGTAAAACCGTTTTTCCCGAACCGCTCCGTCCGATGATCAGGTTGGTTTTTCCTTCATGGAAGACCGTCGAGATGTTTTTCAAAACTTCTTTCTGTTCAAACGACTTATATACATTTTTTACTTCAATCATCTCACAACAGTAACTGGGTTAATATCAGGTCGAACACTAAGATCATGATATTGGTGTTCACAACCGCTTTGGTGCTGGCAGCGCCTACCTCAAAAGCGCCTCCTTCCACGTAGTATCCGAAATAAGCCGGGATTGTTGCGATCAGAAACCCGAAACAGAGCGACTTGATAACAGAATACGTCACGTAATAAGGGACGAACAAATATTGGATGCCATTGAGATAATCGGCTGTGGTGACTGCCCCTACGGCCGGGCCGACGATCAATCCGCCAATCAGTCCGAAAAAAACACTCAGTATGAAAAGAAACGGAAAAATGAAAACCACGGCAACAATTTTGGGCATGATCAGGTAGGCCGCTGAGTTCACGCCCATAATCTCGAGCGAATCAATCTGTTCGGTAACTTTCATGCTCCCGATTTCGGAAGTAATGTTGGATCCGATTTTTCCGGCCATGATCAATCCCAGGATAGTGGAGGAGAATTCCAGTATCAGGGTGTCGCGGTTCCCAAGTCCCACCAGATAGGTCGGGAAAATGGGATTTTCCATGTTATAGGCGACCTGTAATGTCATGATCCCGCCCATGAAGATCGAAATTACGGCCACAATGCCCACGGAATTAATCCCCAGGCTTTCGATTTCTGTAAATATCTTCGAGAAATAGATCCGGTGTTTCTCAGGTTTTGAAAATACCCGGTACAGAAGGGCAAAATATCGTCCGGCGTGAAAGAAAAATTTCATTACATTCGTTTGAATTGTTCCCGTTTAAAGTTACAATAATTCTGAAAGATGATCCGGGCATGGAAAATTAATTTAGCAGAAAGGGCAAAACCTATCCCACAGCATCAGAAAAAACAAGCTACATCTATTATTTTTCGATATATTTGAAATGAACATTCTTTTCAAAGGGCGGTATTCGCCGGGTTTTTTCCCGGTGTCCTTACCTTATGTAAAAGATTGAAAATATGAGACAATGAACAACAACTATTGTGTAATTATGGCCGGCGGAGTTGGAAGCCGTTTCTGGCCCATCAGTAAATCCTCGAAACCCAAACAGTTCCTCGACATTCTTGGCACCGGACGAACATTTATCCAGCAGACTTACGATCGTTTTCGCAAGATTATCCCTGCCGGGAATTTTTACGTAGTGACCAGCATTGATTATAAAGATTTAGTGATGCAGCAATTACCTGAACTGTCGGAAAACCAGGTGCTGTTGGAGCCATTACGCCGGAATACCGCTCCCTGTGTGGCGTATGCCTGCAATAAGATAAAAACCGTTAACCCGGCTGCCAATGTGATTATTGCACCTTCGGACCACCTGATACTGAAAGAAGATGAGTTTTTGAAGCAAATATCGAACGGACTTGATTTTGTTGCAAAAAATCCGGTGTTGCTCACACTGGGGATCACCCCAAACCGCCCGGAAACGGGGTATGGGTACATTCAGATTGATTCTGACAAAACCGGGATGGAATTGGAGAATCTCCGGAAAGTAAAGACTTTTACCGAGAAGCCAGACCTCAAAATGGCTGAGATTTTCATTCAAAGCGGCGAATTTTTCTGGAATTCCGGGATTTTTATCTGGTCGCTCGATTCGATATTGAAAGCATTTGACCAATATCTGGAAGAAATTTCCGTATTATTCAGGAAAGGGGAGAAATTGTACGGAACACCCAACGAAAGAGCTTTCCTGAACAAAACTTATTCCGAATGCCAGAATATTTCGATCGACTACGGAATTATGGAAAAAGCCGACAACGTGTACGTTTTATGTGCCGATTTCGGATGGAGCGACTTAGGGACCTGGGGATCGCTATACGAAAGCAAACCGAGGGATGAACAGGGAAATTCCGTTACCGGGAACCGTGTACTGACTTATAATACTTCTCATTGTATCATCGGTTTTCCGGATGATAAGCTGGTTGTTTTACAGGGGCTTGACGGGTATGTGGTAGTGGAATCAGACAATACATTGATGGTCTGCCGTATGGAAGATGAGCAACAGATAAGGCAGTTTGTCACCGATGTGCGGATGAAAATGGGCGAAAAGTTTGTGTGATGAGGAAAAGATGGCACAAGGTTGCACCTTTTTTATTTCCGGCTGTATTCGCCTTTAAACGAGGTGCGTACACAACGAAAGCCGATATATGATTTGGCAGTGTCCTGATACTCAAAGCTTCGCGAAGACGACCGGATAAAATACGCAATATCTTTCCATGAACCGCCCCTGATTACTTTACGTTTCAGTACTGCCGGATCGTCGGGGCGGGCATTATACTCAAATGCCGGGTTCAAGTCGTTGACCAGATCGTACGACGACTCGTCGAAAGCGCTGCTTGTCCATTCGGCAACATTTCCGGCCATATCATAAAGTCCGAACGGATTGGGATCGTAGCTCCCAACTTTCATCGTATTGGTCGAAAAATCACTGTCGGCCACATAATTTCCCCGGAGGGGTTTAAAATTGGCTACAAAACAACCGTCTTGTGTACGGGTATAATAACTCCCCCACGGGTAGAGGGTCATTTGTTTTCCGCCCCGTGCCGCATATTCCCATTCTGCTTCGTTGGGCAGGCGGTAATCATGTACCCCTGTTTCTCCTATAAATTCCTGAAACCCGTTCAGCATTTTGGTCCGCCAATGGCAAAATGCCTTTGCCTGCTGCCAGGTGACGCCAACTACAGGATACTCGTCGTAAGCAATATGCCAGAAATAATTCCGGCTGAAAGGTTCGTTGTACGAGTATGTAAAATCGCGTATCCAAACAAGTGTATCGGGATATACAGGAGTATTTTCGCCCATGATAAACGATGAGCGGTTTTGAATGGGAACCTGTTCTCCTTGTTGGGTTGTCACCATCCCGGAGTACGACCGGGTCTGATAATTATAGCTGTTGGCACGTTTGGCCGCCTGTTTGTAATCAATCCAGAAATATTCATAAATCAGTTTCCGCGTATCAATTTCCTCTTTTCCGAAGAAACGGTCTTGTTCCTGATAAAATAATTCATTCAGTGCCGTACGGTATTCGCTGTCCTTCCAGTCTATTTTTGTTTCCCAGTTCAGTCGGGGATTATCAAGAAGTTCTCCTTTACGGGTTTCCGTGATCATGAATTCGGGAAAACTTTCTGAGAGCAGGTTGCGGACGATTGAATCGCGTACCCAATAAACAAACTGGCGATATTCGTTGTTGGTGATTTCCGTTTCATCCATCCAGAATGTTTCAATGCTCACTCTCTTTACGGGGGTGGCGCTTTTTTCAATGTCCTGGTCGCTGGGCCCCATCAAAAAAGACCCTTGCTCAATCTTTGTCATTCCAAATGGTACCGGTTCAAAATATGGTTTACGGTCTGGCGTACTCAAAAAATCACCCACCCCGTCTTTTTTACAGGAAGTAAAAAGGATGGTCAGGCAAACGATTATTATTGAATACAACCTCATTGAAATATAGTTGCGGGTTTTTACTGGAAGATCATTTGACAATCGCAGGCTGCGCGACAGGAAGAGTTTATAAAAAAAGCCTTACAAGCAAGTCTCATAAGGCTTTGACTTTATCGTTTTGTTGTTAGTATTCCCAGAGGTCCTGTTCGAAATTGAAAATTTCATTCTCAATCCGTTTCGATTCCAGCATGGCCTCCCTGCCACTCAGATATGAGCTGATGTCGCGGTTATTAAATGTATTTGACTCTTTTACCACGTAACTATTAAAATAGCGTTTGATGAACAGGTCGTCGAACGACATATTCCGGGCAGTGTTGTTTGAATTGATTACGGAATTGGATGCCAAAACGTCACGGGCTTCGGGATAATACACCCAGAATACCTGACGCCGCTGGGCATCTGTCTGATTTATATCTTCGTCGCGATAGAATTCCTGTATCGGGCAAATGCCAACAATCCGCACATTGAGGGTCGAAGTTTGTTTATCGAAATACCATTCTTCTTTGACCATGATTTGTTTCACTTCTTCGCCCCTTATTTCTCCCTGGATCACCCGGTCGACCATTTCCCCAGTAAGTGGATCTCTTACTTTCCGGGTACGTGAGGTAGCGCCAAACATTTCCTTCACCTGTTCAAATGTGATGGGTACTTTAAATTCATCATCCGTACGGGCATCGTAGGCTGTGATTTGTCCGTCTTCGATCCCCCTCAGCAAGAGATTGATCAGGTTGAAACGGCCTTCCGTCTCCTTTGTCGGGAAATACAATACCTGGTTCATTTTCTCGCGTAAATCGATTACCCTCCATATTTTTTTCGACCACATCACGTCGGCTTCCCTTACATAAGGTAAAGGTACGGGTTTCCGTTTCGACAGGTCTTCCCGTTTGTATGCCCCGTCAATAATTTGTGCATGGGTTTCTTTGTGAAATGAAACAAGCACAAAAATCATTATCCCGAATAAAATGAATACCTTCTTCATGACTATCTTATTTTAAAAGTAATGGACGCGAGGTCTTTTACCACCCCGTTGTCGCCCCTGGCTTTAATATTATCAATATAAATAATGCTTCCCTGTGACAGTTGTTTAAACATATCTTTTTGCTCTTTTGTAAAACGGTTCGACAAGGACGAATAGGTTT
The DNA here is from genome assembly GCA_034003625.1 of Prolixibacteraceae bacterium. GTDB lineage: Bacteria > Bacteroidota > Bacteroidia > Bacteroidales > Prolixibacteraceae > GWE2-42-39. The sequence goes on from JAVEYG010000032.1 coordinate 19,929, forward strand.
TCACATAGGTTCCGGCGAACGTTACATCAAACTGGGTAACTGTATATTTCAGGTCAAAATCAAAATCTTTCAGTTCGGCAAAAACGCCGTCCTCAACCAGTAAATCTTCTTTGCGGATATTCCCTCCGTTTTTCCCGCCAACTTCGGGCATTGGAGGAGGCACCTCTTTTACCCTGAAAGGCATTGATCCCATTGAACGTTCCTGTCCTCCGACAGTGGCAAAAACTTCGATTTTCGTGCGGGTGGCGTTCGGGTCTAAGTCATTGGGATATGCGATAAAATCGCTTCCGCGTTGTTCAATCCTTCCATTCGTGAATGTTGCCCGTATGCCACCGGCAGGAATTCCCGGTACGCTGATACTGATCGGGTTTGCCAGTCCCTGGTACAATACGTTCATTTTTGTAGGAGAAATGGTTACACTGGGCCTTCCCACCTGGTACTCGCTTTCAAAGGGGTAAGTGTTATAACTGCCTTCTGGTGTTTTGTATTTGATTAAACCACCCCATTTAAAAGTCCCTTCTGCATTTGCCTGTATTTTGTACACGCCTTTACCGTCAACAACCGGTAGTCTCGAGTTCCCGACGTATATTTCAGGTTGCTGGGTCGATTCTTCGGCTCCGAGAAACACGTGGGCTTCAAAAACATCGCCTTGTAACACATAGGTGGATTTTGGCAACACATATGCGCTCAGTTTGTCAAATTTAAAAGAGCTTGCATCGATCTGACCGAACAAATTTGTAATCACATTGGTTTCGGCGTCTTTTATATCGATTTGAATTTTTGACAACAGGGCAATGACTGCGATCAATGGTTTGTTCTCAAAGTGGGTGGTTTCCCATGTTTTACGTTCCCCTCCTTCTTTCAGGTTGATCTTTGGGTCGGGAGTGTCTAATGCTTTATTCAGGGTTTCAATGATCGGGGAGTTTTCGGGAAATTGTGAAACCAGGAATGTTTTGTACTTTTCAATATCTTCTTTCAACCCGATGGCCCTTTTTTTGGTGATCATGATTTCTGAAGGGGTATTTAGCTCGTCTTCTTTTGTAATCAGCACCGTGTCTCCTTTGCTGTTCACGAGAAATGGCCTGTCGTCGATAGAGGTCCCTGCATTTTCAGGGTCGCTGAGATTCAGCCCTCCCGATTCCAGTGTCAGGTATTCTTTTAAATCCTGAATTTTGCGGGTTAATGTATCGGTCTCTTTTTTTACTGCCATTGCTTTATCGCGCCAGTCTCTGACCTTGTCCTGGTTTAACAGAAATGCTTTGTCGAATGAATTATAAATCAGTTGATTCTTAAGGTCAACAGTATTCAATGTCTGGGTAAGGCTTGAATCGACTACCTTAAATGCATCCAAAACCTCTGAAGCAACATTCAGCGCCATCATCGCGACGAACACCAAATACATCATATTTATCATTTTTTGCCTCGGGGTTTCCGGACAATTTTTTGTTCCCATACTTCAGTTCAGTTTATTTTTTCTTATAATTCATGGCTCCAAGCATGTTGCCATAAATAGAGTTCAGAGATTCCAGATGACTGTTCAGCAATTCTGCATTTTGTTTGTATTTTTTGATTTCTTCTATCGACTGGGCAATCACGCTGTTCATTTGGTTCAGGTCGGCAAAAAACTTCTGTGAGGCCTGCATTTGTTCAGTCGTTCCTTTCAGTTGCGTCTCGTATGTTTGGCTTAGGGTTTCGATGTTTTTGTTCAATTTTCGGAGATTTTCCCCGTATACCTTTGAGTTGGTGTCAAGATCACTGAACCCGGCGTTGATTGATCCGGACAAGCGTTCGTATGATTCAACCAGCTTATTCCCTGATGTGCTGATTTGTTCAGTGAATTTTTTGCTTGTTTCGTTCAGATTGGAGAATATTTCAGCTCCTGTTTCCGAAATCTGTTGCGCTGTGGTACTGTATGAACTGACAAGGTTTCCAACGGAGTTGTTGATCTCTTCGTTGGCCCGGTTGTTGATTTCAGAAAAGGCGACCATTGATTCGGCAGCTGTATTGAGGTTGCGGACATAAATATCAGTAGCCAGTGTGGCGGTTGTGATGTCGCTAATGCTGGAGGCCGTATTGCCGAGATCGGTTAACCCTTTGCTGACTTTGTTCAGCAACTCAGGGGTAATATTGGTGCTTTCAAACAATTTGTCCAGTTTCGATCCCTGCTCTTCTTTTCTCAATTCGTACTCCTCATCTAACTCGTATCCTTCACGAAGTTCGGGATAGACCTTGCCCCAGTCGGGCAACTCCATGGGCGGCTCAAAGGCAGAAATAAAGAATATGAAAGCTTCGGTAATTAATCCGACCATCAGGAATAACCCGGCGTTGGGCCAGTGCTGAAGTTTGAACAAAGCTCCCAGAAGGACAACCGAAGCGCCCAGGTTGTATACGTATCCTGTAAATACTTTCCACCTTTTTGTTTGTAGGATTTCACCAATATTCATTTGCTGCTAATTATTGTGGGCTGATTTTAAAATTCATTTCCAAATGATGCACGGACACAACGGAATCCAATATAGCTTTTGGTCGTGTCCTGATATTCATAACTGCGTGTCGATACCTGGACAAATGCAGCAATATCTTTCCACGAGCCGCCCCGTATTACTTTACGTTTCAATGCCGGCGCGTCGGTTGGCAGCGCATTGTAAGTAAAATCAGGATTGAAATCGTTGAAATACATGTAAGACGATTCATCGTAAGCCGATTTGGTCCATTCGGCCACATTTCCGGCCATGTCGTAAAGGCCGAATTCGTTGGGATCGTAACTCCCGACTTTCATTGTGGCAATTCCTCCATCTTCGGCATAATTGCCACGTAACGGTTTGAAATTGGCTAAAAATACGCCTTCCTGATCGCGGGTGTAATATCCGCCCCAGGGGTACATGGCCAGTTTCAGGTCGCCCCGGGCAGCATATTCCCATTGCACTTCCGAGGGTAATTCATAATCCTGGAGGGTCGCTTCGTTTCGGCTGGCCAGATATTCGTTTTGAATCTTGGTCCTCCAACTGCAAAATGCGTTGGCTTGTTCCCAGTCGACGCCCACCACCGGGTAATCGTCGAACCCGGGATGCCAGAAATAACGGGTAGCCCAAGGCTCATTGTAGGAATACGTAAAATCGCGGATCCAGCATAGAGTATCAGGATATACATCAACTAAATATCGTTTGATAAATGAGGAACGGTTTTGAATCGGAACTTCTTCTCCGTTTTCATTGAAAATAGTTCCGTTATAGCTCTGTGTTTTGTAGTCGTACATGTTGGCCCTGCGGGCAGCCTGCTTGTAGTCAATTTTATGGTATTCATAAAAAAGTTTGCGGGCGTCAATTTCTTTTTTTCGAAAGAAACGTTCGTTTTCCGGAATAAACATTTGCTCAAGGGCATCGGTATAATCCGGGTTATTCCATTCGAGTTTTTCCCGCCAGTTCAACCTTGGCTGATCGAGCGGATTTCCATCCCGGTCTTCGCTGATCAGAAACTCAGGATATTGTTCAGCGATGTAAGTCCGCGCGATAGAGTCTCTTACCCAGTAAACGAATTGCCGGTATTCGTTGTTGGTTATTTCCGTATCGTCCATCCAGAAAGCGTCTACAGAAACGGTTTTTGTCGGGGTGTTCGACCAGGTAATGTCCTGGTCGTTGGGGCCAATATTCAGACTTCCGCGATGAATAAAAGTCATGCCAAGCGGGGTTGGCTCAAACCATTTCCCCCTTCCCTGGACACCGGTCAGTTCTCCGTTCCCCGACTTGTTACATCCGGTAAAGGCAAATATTGCACTTAGCATGAGCCCGATCGAAATAAATTTTTTCATAGTCACCTATAATTGAGTACTAATTTTCACAAAAAACGAACACTTTTATATTTTTTCAATCTTCCTTTTCCCAAGTCGACCGTGTAGCTGATGAACAGTTCGTGTGATCCGTAACCATACCGGCTCAAGGCAGAAGTAACCAGGTCAAAAGCATAGCCGGCTTTTAGCCCGTTTGACAATTCATACCTTAAAAGAACTCCGATACTCTCGTTTAACCGGTAATTTAATGCTCCTGAAATCCGGTTATTGTAAATCAGTTCCATGTTCAGGTCGGCCTGGAGACCAGCCATGTCGGTTTTCACAAAAACCGACGGTTGCAACACAAATAACGGGTCGGACAGGCTTATATTGTATCCGGCCAATAAATAATAGTGCCGTGCAAAATAGTCAAACACCTCACCATTGTATTTTATTTCGGCCTGGTTGATATGAGCCACCGAGGTTCCGAAAAAATAATCTTTCGACTTCAAATATACACCAAAACCCACATCAACTGACAACTGGCTAAATTCTTCCTGCGGAGCCAGCGGATCGTTGACATCCCAACTAACATCTCCTTCATTCCCGGGAACTTCCCATTTGCCGTTATATGATTTATTGAAAAAACCAACGGAAGCCCCTATTCCCAAATCGCCTAAACCGGTTGTGGCACGATATGCATAACTAAAATTGATCCGTGCATTCCGCTCAAAACCTTGTTCGTCACTAATTATATTCAATCCCAATCCACTTTCGGCACCGAACAGTTTTGCACGAGAGCTAACGCTGAAAACCAGTGTTTTAGGAGCTCCGTCAAAACCCGACCATTGGTACCGGTTCAATATTAAACCATTAATTCCGTCATTGCTGCCAGCAAAACCCGGGTTCACGGTCAGGTGTGTTAACTTGTTGAAACTGAACTGTGGGTCCTGCTGTGCAATTGCCGCTAAGTTAGCTATTATTAACAAAAATAAAAAGCAAAATATTTTTTTCATACTGACGCTAAAGCGACCTCTTTTCATACCTCGTTTTAGTTGCGGTAAAATAATAAAAAATAGTTCACTGTAACAAGCGGGGAGAAAGCCCTTGTATTGAACGGTCGCTATACGTTTTTATTTCATATTTCAATTTCTTTCCTTGTTGGGGGACCAAAATGCCGGCCCCTTTTCTTATTTCTGTGACAAATAACACCGGTCGAGTATTTGCAGATTTTTCCACCAGCGGTCCGGTATTTCATTTCTCGATGCTGCCTGGTAGTCGTCTTCAGTGCACGGAACCATCATTCTTTTTTCTTCTTCCGCATCACGGATTTCCATCCACCAACGCCCTGTTTTCCGGCTTTGATAGAAGGTGAGAGGCAGATCAACATCTTCCATGTCAATTATGAACTGGTTGAATTCGGACGCATATTTTCCGGGAGTTTCCACAATCCTGCAATGAAAACCTTCTATGAAATGCCAGATCACCTGGGCCATTAATTTTGAGGTTATGTCTTGCTTGTCGAGGCCGGGGATTACATTGAAAAAACCAGCTATGCCGATCTTGTCAGCCATTCCCGCGTACCGTGCAAGCTGACAGGCTTCTTCGGCATACAGGCCATTCGGCGATGCAAAATATTGTCCCGGGGCGTCGACCGACCGGATCGCATTCACATCGAAACTAAAGATATTGGCATTCCGAAGGACGGGTTCTACCTGAGCCATGTCGTATCTGATTTGTCCTAAGCGCTTCATGTCGCAACTGTGTGGCGATAGCTGATCAAATTCAAGAGGATCAGTAAAATACGACTGGTACCCGAGGATTGTGTGCGAAAGCATGTTTTTTTGTTTTCCGAATATCAGGTTCAGGTAAGTTTCCGAATCGATGGTTTTCACTCCCTTTCTGAAATCAAATTTCGGATCAACAGATACCATCTTGAATGGTTCGTTTTCAAAACTTTTTGTAATGCCAAAGGTCAGGTCCTGGCTGCCTCCCATGATAATAATTGTTTTCCCTTGAGACCGAAGGGATTCGCAAACATCTTTTACTGCAAAATAGGTGTCGTTTTCTGAATTTCCGGTTTTCAGGTTCCCGAGGTCCAGTATTTTTAAACGGGGTGCTATCCGGTTCAGGCTGTACAGATGTTCCCGTATTGTATCAGGGGCTTTGGCGGAACCGGAAATCAGTGCGTTCCGGTCTTCTCCGACCCCGAAAATGACCAGGTCGGCTTTTTCAGGTTTTAATTTTTCATGGTTCTTTTCGAGTAACCCGGCTATGGTAAATTTTTTCTGGGTCCAGCCGGCACATTCAAAACCCGAAAAATCAACGGGTTCAAAATAGAGGTCAATGTTCATTGCTCGGTTTATTTATCGTGCCTGAAGATATGTTTTTATATTGAAACTAATTGGCTTGTTCCTGTTTTTTTCAGGACAAAGGGCAAGCCTTTCTGTTGCCTGCCCTTTTTACATTTATTTCTTTTTCTCTTTTTTCGGTTTTGTTCCCTTTTCAATAATTTTCATACATTCGTCGAAGCTCATTTTTTCGGCTTCTGTTCCTTTGGGTATCTTAAAGTTATCTTTTTTGTATTTGATATACGGTCCCCAGCGCCCGTTCAATATCTGAAGATCGGCGTCTTCGGCAAAAGTTTTAATTTTTGCATTCTTGTCGTTTTCTCTTTTTTCTTCAATCAGTTCAATAGCTCTTTGGAGAGTTACTGAATATGGGTCGTCGACTCCTTTCTTTAGCGAAACAAACTTGTTGTCGTGGCGGATGTACGGGCCAAACCGTCCGATTCCGACGGTTACTTTTTTATTCTCGAAATCGCCAAGGTCGCGTGGTAAATTGAATAATTCGAGCGCTTCTTCAAGGGTGATGGTCTCGATAATCTGGCCGGGATTAAGGCTTGCAAACTGAGGCTTTTCGCCGTCTTCGCCGGTTTCGCCTAATTGAGCCAGGGGCCCGAAACGGCCAATTTTTACCGAAACCTGTTTTCCGGTTTTCGGATCAATACCCAATACACGCTCTCCTTTTGCGCGTTCGGCATCGTTCATGGCATTCTCAATTTTACGATGGAACGGCTTGTAGAAATTGTCGATCACGGCATTCCAGACCCGGTTCCCTTCTGCAATTTCGTCAAATTCCTTTTCAACGTTGGCCGTGAACCCATAGTCCATAATTTGTTCGAAATAGCGTGTCAGGAAATCATTTACGACCATACCGATATCGGTCGGGAATAATTTTGCTTTTTCATAGCCGTTCATTTCTGTTTTTGCCGATTCGGAAATTCTCCCGTCAAGCAGTGTAATTTGAACATAGTTGCGCGGAGCCCCGGGACGGTCTTCTTTCACCACGTACCCCCGGTTCTGGATGGTTGTGATCGTCGGCGCATAGGTCGACGGCCTTCCGATGCCCTGTTCCTCTAACTTTTTCACAAGACTGGCTTCGGTATAACGGGGCGGTTTTACAGCAAACCGCTCGGTGGCGACCAATGCCCCGGCGCGTAACTGCTGATTGGCCTTTAACGGGGGCAAAAGCCCTTTTGAATCGCCATTGGTTTCTTCCTCGTCAACCGATTCCATGTACACTTTCAGGAACCCGTCGAAGACCAGTACTTCGCCGGTGGCGATAAACTTTTCGGGAACGGTTGAGATATTAATGGTGACGGTCGTTTTCTCAAGTTCGGCATCACTCATCTGTGAGGCAATGGTGCGCTTCCATATCAGTTCATATAATTTTTTCTCACGGGCCGATCCGGGAACATCTTCCTTATCGATATAAGTGGGACGGATTGCTTCATGTGCTTCCTGCGCCCCTTTCGATTTGGTTTTGTATTGCCGCGAATGCAGGTATTTTTCACCGTGCATTTCAAGTATCTTGTTTTTTGAGGTATTGATAGCCAGCGATGAAAGGTTGACCGAGTCGGTACGCATGTAAGTGATTTTTCCTTCTTCGTACAGGCGTTGGGCGATTGACATGGTTTGTGAAACCGAATAGCCCAGTTTACGGCTGGCTTCCTGTTGCAGCGTGGAGGTGGTAAACGGGGCTGCCGGGCTTCGGCGGGCCGGTTTCTTCACCACGTCGGCAATCGAGTATTCGGCATCTTTACATCTTTCCAGAAACTTCACGGCCTCTTCCCGTGTGTCGAATTTTTTATTCAGCTCGGCTTTCAGTTCGCTGATCTTCCCGTCCTTGTCGGGGACCCGGAAAACTGCTGTTACCTTATAGGAAGAAGTACTTTCAAAGCTGATGATTTCTCGTTCGCGTTCCACAATCAGGCGTACGGCCACCGACTGTACCCGTCCGGCTGAAAGCGCCGGCTTTACTTTTTTCCAAAGGACTGGTGATACCTCGAAACCCACAATGCGGTCGAGTATCCGGCGGGCCTGCTGGGCATTTACCAGGTTAATGTCGATGGGGCGGGGCGATCCGATGGCCCTAAGAATTGCTTCTTTGGTAATTTCGTGAAAAACAATCCGTTTGGTTTTTGCCGGATCCAGTTTCAGCGTTTCTAACAAGTGCCAGGCAATGGCTTCCCCTTCGCGGTCCTCATCGGAAGCGAGCCATACCTGTTTGGCTTCCTGTGCCAGTTTTTTCAGTTCGCTGACAATCTTTTTTTTGTCAGCCGGAACAACATATTTGGGCAGGTAATTATTTTTGATATCAATACCGAAATCCTTCTTCTCCAAATCTCTTATGTGCCCCATACTTGAAGTCACATGAAAATCTTTTCCGAGAAATTTTTCAATGGTTTTTGCTTTTGCCGGAGACTCAACAATGACAAGATTTTCCTGCATACGTTTTCGTTTTTACTTCTGTCGTGAAAAAAAATTTGTGCAAATTAAAGAAATAGAAACGCTAAGTTCAAAATATACGGGCAACTTTTTATGTATTTATGTCTTTGAAAATGATTTATTTATTGTTTAGGCCTGTTGCATGTCCTAATTTTCAGCCAGAAAATCGTATTCCAAAAGAGGAAAATTCGCTGTTGTTTATTGCGTGTTTAACCGGTACTCTTCAAAATTTTCTACATTTTGTGACGTTATTGGCAGGGAACCGATTTCCTGATCGTTTCATTATCTTTGCAAAAAATTGAAATCAGTACGCGAATGGTTGAAGAGCAAAATTCATTTAGAAAATACATCCGGGTATTTTGGGTAATTTACGGGGCAGGTGTCCTTTCAATGGTTGTTCTTTTTTACATGATCGCCGGGGGCAAACTGGGTTTTATGCCTTCGTTCGAGGAACTGGAAAACCCTGAGAATTACCTGGCTACCGAAGTTATTTCGGCTGACGGTAAAGTGCTGGGAAGTTATTTTAAACAGGAAAACCGGCTCGAAGTAAGTTACGGGGAATTTACCCCTGAACTGATCAATGCTTTGCTTTGCACGGAAGATGTACGTTTTTACAGGCATTCGGGTATCGATCTTCGTGGATTGATGCGTGTATTTAAAGGAATTGTTACGGGCGACAGTAGTTCGGGGGGGGGGTCGACCATTAGCCAGCAGTTGGCCAAGATGCTTTTTCCGCGTGAAAACAGCAATAAACTGCAATTGATATTGCGGAAATTTAAAGAATGGGTCATTGCAGTGAAACTCGAAAAAAGTTACACGAAAGAGGAAATCCTCACCATGTACCTGAACAAATACGATTTTCTGAACCTGGCAGTGGGGATAAAGTCGGCTGCACGGATTTATTTTAACTCAAGCCCCGACTCGCTGAAACTTCATGAAGTGGCCATGCTCGTCGGGATGGCCAAAAATTCATCGCTGTACAACCCGTTACGGCGCGAAGAACTCACCCGGAAACGCAGGAACGTGGTCCTTTCGCAAATGAGGAAATACGATTACATTACACGGGAACAATACGATTCGGTATCGGCGCTGCCTCTTGGCCTCGACTACCAGAAAGTCGATTTCAAAAGCGGCCTTGCACCTTATCTGAGGGAGTATCTTCGTGTTACGCTGAGCGCCTCCAAACCCGACCGGTTGAAATATGCTTCGTGGCAATATCAGAAATTCAGGGAAGATTCGACAGAATGGGAAACAAACGCGTGGTACGGCTGGTGCAAAAAAAATATTAAACCCGATGGCACAAGCTACGATATTTACAAGGACGGGATCAGGATCTATACAACTATCGATTCACGAATGCAACGGTATGCAGAAGAAGCCGTTGCCGAACACCTGAAAAAAGACCTGCAACCGAAATTTGCCGCACATCTTAAAAATCTCCGACGGTCTCCCTTCCCGAATGATTTCGATTCGGAAACGGTCGAAAACCTGCTCGACCGTTCCATCATGCAAAGCGAACGTTACCGTTTGGGACGTGTTGCCGGACTGGATTTTGAACAGATTAAAAAGAAATTCAGGGAACCGGTTGAAATGACTGTTTTTACCTGGAACGGAGATAAAGACACCATCATGTCGCCTCTTGATTCGATCAGGTACTATCTGGGTTTTTTTCGTTCGTCATTTATGGCGATGGATTTGGCAACCGGTCATGTGAAAGCTTATGTCGGAGGTCCCAATTACAAGCATTTCATGTACGACATGGTAAAAGGAGGCAAGCGCCAGGTGGGGTCTACCGTGAAACCGTTTTTGTACACTCTTGCCATGCAAAACGGATTGAGCCCGTGTACGAAAGTTCCCAATGTGAAACAACAATTTATCCTGCCCGATGGCAATATATGGGAAGCGAAAAACTCAAGCCCCCAGCGTGAGGGTGAAATGGTTACCCTGAAATGGGGATTGGCCAACTCGGTCAACCAGATATCAGCCTGGGTAATGAAACAATACAACCCGCAGGCAATGGTCAATGTAATGCAAAAGATGGGTGTTTACAGCCCCATTGATCCGGTCCCTTCCATGTTTCTTGGAACATCGGATATCACTTTATATGAGATGGTTGGCGCTTATGGAACATTTGGCAATAAAGGAGTTTACACCCAGCCGGTTTTCATTACCCATATTGAAGACAAGCATGGAAATGTAATTGCCCGCTTTAAACCGGAGCGGCATGTGGCCATCGACGAACAAACTGCCTACCTGATGATCAACCTGATGCGAGGAGTGGTTGACGGCGGTTCAGGAGCACGTTTGCGCTGGCATGAGGTATATGGTAAACTGCAAGGGCCTATTGCCGGGAAGACCGGTACTACCCAAAACCATTCCGACGGCTGGTTCTGTGGTGTGACCCCGCAACTTGCCGCCGCTGCATGGACCGGCGCAGAATTACGAAGCGTTCACTTCGACAATCTTTCGGAAGGACAGGGCGCCAATATGGCCCTTCCTATCTGGGGACGGTTTATGAATAAAGTATATACAGACCCAGGCCTGCCTTACAAACCCGACGCAGCAGATTTTGAAAGACCAATGAACTTTACCATTGACCTTGATTGTGACGAGGAAAATAATACTCACACCCATCCCACCCGTTTTGAAGATTTTTTCTGAAAAGCGGGTGCGGAGATTTGTAATCTCCGGTTTTAAAACATGCGATTAAAAATCGCATCACCCTGAACCCGCGATTAAAAATCGCGGCACCTGATGGCGGTTACAAACCGCCACACCCTGCGGCAAAATACTGATAAAACCGTGGGATGGTTTTTATCCCGTTAAAAAATTGTTCCAACGGATAATTTTCATTGGGCGAATGAATGGCATCCGATTCAAGGCCGAACCCCATTAAAACAGTTTTTATTCCGAGCACTTCCTCAAAAGTTGAAATAATGGGGATACTGCCACCGCTCCGGAAAGGCACCGGGCGTTTGCCGTACACATCGAGATATGCTTTTTCGGCTGCCTTGTAGGCCGGCAGGTCAATCGGGCAAACATAGCCTTGTCCGCCATGCAAATACGTTACGTTTACTTTCACCGATTTCGGGGCAATACTCTTGAAATGCTTTTTGAACAGCTCTGCAATTTTATGGTGTTCCTGATGGGGAACCAAACGGCAGGATATTTTGGCAAAAGCTTTTGAGGGCAAAACGGTTTTTGCCCCTTCGCCGGTATAACCGCCCCAAATTCCGCACACATCGAAAGTCGGACGGATCCCGGTATGCTCGGTAGTCGAATAGCCTTTTTCGCCGGCCAGTTCTTCCACGTCAAGCGCTTGTTTGTATTTTTCTACGTTGAAAGGCGCACCGGCAAGCAATTGCCGTTCTTCGGCTGACACTTCCAGCACGTCATCGTAAAAACCGGGAATGGTAATACGCCCGTTTTCATCCACCATTTGGGCAATCATTTTGGCCAGCTCGTTGATCGGGTTTGCCACCGCGCCGCCAAACAAGCCGGAATGCAAATCCTTGTTTGGGCCGGTTACCTCTACCTGCCAATACGCCAAACCGCGTAAACCGGTGGTAATGGAAGGGATATCGCGGGCAATCATCGAGGTGTCGGAAACCAGGATCACATCGGCTTTCAACATTTCTTTGTGTTCGCGGCACCACGCCCCCAGATTGGGTGAACCAATTTCTTCCTCACCCTCAATCATAAATTTCACATTACAGGGCAGTGTGTTGGTACGCACCATGTACTCAAAGGCTTTGGCGTGCATGAACCCCTGTCCTTTATCGTCGTCGGCGCCACGGGCCCATATTTTCCCGTCGCGTATTTCCGGCTCAAATGGCGGGCTTGTCCACAAATTCAACGGGTCAACGGGCATCACGTCCATGTGCCCGTACACCAATACGGTTGGCCGCACCGGGTCGATTATCTTTTCGCCAAAAACCACCGGGTTTCCGGCTGTTTCGTAAATTTCGGCACGATTGGCGCCAGCCTCCAGCAAAATCTTTTTCCAATATTCGGCAGCTTTATACATATCGGGCTTATGCGCCGACTCTGAACTAATCGACGGAATGCGGATCAAACCAAAAAGTTCATCCAGGAACCGGTCTTTGTTTTCTTCAATGTATTGTTCAATGGTAGTCTTCATGTTATACGTTTTTTGTTTGTGTATAAAAATAAGGTTTTCGGGCAAACTGCCACAGGACATTAACAGGGATTTGCATTTTTCTTTTCTCCCCCTATCGTTCTTTCACTTTTATAAATTGTTCCTGATAAGCGGTGGGCGTATACCCCGAAATACTTTTAAAGGCCCGGTTGAAATTGGCCAGATTATTAAATCCGCATTCAAAACAAATTTGCGACACCGACATTCTTCCTTCAACCAACAATTTGCAGGCAAAAGCCACCCGCATTTCGTTGACAAACCGGATAAACGTTTTTCCTGTTTTTGCCTTAAAATAACGGCAAAAGGCAGCGGTGTTCATTCCCACTTTTTCAGCAATCTCCTCCTGAAGAATTTTCCGGTGGTAATTGTGGTTAATGAAGTGCATGATTTTATCGAGCCGACCATTCAATATTTCATGTTCTTCAACCTGGTAAAGATCGCTGGCCAACAGCCGGTAATGGTCGGTCCGCGCCATTTTATCGAGCAGTTCCAGAAAATAAAGCATCTGCTTCAAACCTTTCATCTTCAGCAAATGCTTAATATCTTTTTCAGCTTTCCTGCTGAAAGCTGGCTCGAACCGGACTCCCCGCTGAGCGCGTTTCAATAGTTTTTTTATCGGATAAAATTCCGGATAGTTTCCAATTTCATGCTCAAAAAAGTCTTTACTAAACTGAATCACAATCGCATTGACCCGAAAATCGTCCTCGCCTGAATGAAACAACTCATCATTTTTCCAGAAATGAGGAAGGTCGCTGCCCAGCAACACCAGGTCGCCTTCAGCAAAAGGTTCCACATTGTCGGCCACGAAACGTTTACCGAAACTTTTCAGCACGTACACTATCTCGTATTCGCTGTGAAAATGCTACGGATAGGTAAAATGAGGAAAATCGTCCCACTTGACTTTCAGCGAAGAATTGGGGGCAAAACTTACCTGTTCGTGCATAATTTTCATAATCTCCGGCTTTTTGAATACTGGTAAAAATAATACAAGAGCTGATCAAAATAATACTGGCGTATAATTTTTTTCTCTGGTAATTTTGAAAAAATCAAAAATCAACAAAACGAAACAACACCAATGAACAATCAACAATGGGATGATTTATTGAAGGTTATCAATGGGGAAAAACCTGAAAAACCACCCGTCGGGTTTATCATCGACAGCCCCTGGCTACCGGGCTGGGCGGGCATTTCAACCTTACAATATTACGGCTCCGACCGGCATTGGATGGAAGCCAACTGCAAAGCCATTGAACAGTTTCCCGATGCGATGTTCCTGCCGGGTTTCTGGTCCGAATACGGGATGTGTTCCGAACCTTCGGCATTTGGCGCCAAACAGGTTTGGTACGAAACCAACCTGCCCCATGCCGAACGTACCATTCACGATATTTCCGACATTGCAAATATGGTCAAACCCAACCCGGAAACCGACGGCTTATTGCCATTTATCATCCAACGCCTGAGAAATAATCAGGATGAAATTCGCCGGATGGGACACGAAATAAAGTTTGCCATCGCCCGCGGCCCGTTAAATATTGCCTCTTTTTTAATGGGTACCACTGAGTTGATGATGGCTATTATGATGAACCCCGAGGAAGTCCATCAACTATTAAAGGTCATTACCAGATTTATTGTCGACTGGCTGCAACTGCAAAAAGAAAAATTTCCGACCATTGAGGGCATCCTGTTGCTCGACGACATCGTCGGGTTTGTGGGCGAGGACGAGTGCCGCGAATTTGCGGTCCCCTATCTGAAGCAGGCATTCGGCGCATTCGATGCAAAAGTGCGGTTTTTTCACAACGACGCGCAGGGACTGATCAGTACTCCATTTTTGAAAGAGGTGAGTGTGAACCTGTTTAATTTCAGTTTTGAACATTCAATCAACGAAATACGCCAGTTGGCAGGCCCCGGAATCGCCTTGCTCGGGAATTTACCGCCGCGCGATGTGCTGGCCGCCCTGTCGCCCGAAGAAGTTGCCCGGCAAACACGTAAAATGTGGAATGAGGTAGATGACAGGAGCCGTATTGTCTGGTCGTGCGGAGGTGGAATGCCCCAGAATGTACCAACCAAAAACATCCGTATATTTATTGAAACGATAAAAGACCTTTCGCAATGAAACCGTTCATTTTTTTCATTTTTCTGCTGACATTTTTCAACACACAATCGCAGGAACTACTTCGTTTCAAGGTCGATGCAGGAGTTTGCGATCATCAGGACTGCCCGGTTTTCCTATCGGTTGATCGGATAAATTTGAATACCGACGATGGAAACCTGTCGCTTTTTGAATTGGTGAAAGGAAAAGAAGTTCCGGTCGCCTCCCAACTTGAAAACGGACATTCGGCCCGGCTTTGGTTTGTGCTTCAGGGAAAAACAAAAAAGGGGGAAAAACGGGAATTTATCCTGAAAAGGGAAAAATCTTCGGCTTTTTCAGAAAAAATAAAAATCAACAAAGATCATCGCGACCTGAAAATCGAAAAAAATGGGAAGCCGGTTCTGAATTATCGTTATGCAATAACATATCCGCCCGACGGAATAAACCCGGTTTACAAACGTTCGGGATTCATTCATCCGCTGGTTTCACCGGGCGGCGAGGTGCTGACCCGCATTCAGGCGCCCGACCATTATCATCACTACGGAATATGGGGACCATGGACCGAAACCCTTATCAACAACAGAAAAGTAGATTTCTGGAACCTGGCAAAAGGTGAAGGAACGGTTCAGTTTGCAGGTTTTTTATCAGAAGTAGAAGGCCTTGTTTTTTCCGGGTTCAAAGCGCTGCAACAACACATCGATTTTGGGGCAAAAGGCCCCGATCAGGTCGCCCTGAACGAAGTGCTGGATGTACGCGTTTGGAATATTTCGCAAAGCCGATGGCTGATTGATTATACCACCACAATGAATTGTCCGCTTGATTCAGGAATTTTGTTTGAGGCTTACCGTTATGGCGGCGGCATTGGCTTTCGCGCAACCGAAAGATGGCATAAGGCTAATTGTACCGTGTTGACTTCCGAAGGCAGAACACGGGCCAATGCCGATGGGTCGAACGCCCGCTGGTGTTTGGTCGAAGGCGAATCGTCGGTTCCGGAAGGACGGTCGGGAATTTTATTTCTCAGCTTTCCAGCCAACCGGATGCACCCCGAACCCATGCGCGTGTGGCCATTGGATGCCAACGGCAAACGTGGCGATATGTTTTTTGAGTTTTGCCCCATCCGGCACAACGAATGGAAAATTGAAAAGGGCGCCGATTATTCGCTCCGTTACCGGATGGTGGTTTTCGACGGGAAACTCACCGCCGAAGAAGCTGAAACCTACTGGCAAGCTTTTGCAAACCCTCCCAGGGTAATTTTTAACAACTTTAAATAATACGACCAATGAACAAACTACTTGTCATGTTAATTCTGGCCTTTTTCTCCGGAACCGTCCATTCACAGAACAAATTATCGGCGGTAAAAAACGGGCCGAAAATCGACATCAGCATCAACAATAACCTGTTTACCAGCTATATTCTTTCAGAAACGGAAAAATATCCTTTTTTCTTTCCGGTGAACGGCCCTTCGGGCGCCGGTGTTACCTCCATGCGAAATGCCAATTATCCGCACCACAGCTCACTGTTTTTTGGCTGCGATAAAGTGAACGGCGGAAATTACTGGCAGGAAGGAATTGAACACGGACAAATTGTTTCGCTACGCGCCGACATCATGGAAACCGGGAATGACAGGGTTGTTATTGAAAACGAATGTATCTGGAGGAGACCGGGCGCCAGTGCGCCGGTAAAAGACATCCGGAAAATTACCATCACAGCCCCCTCGAAAGAACTGTATCAGATTGACTTCGATATTGAAATGGAAATGCTAATGGAGGTGATCATTGAAAAAACCAACCATTCGCTTTTTAGCGGACGGATGGATCCCGACCTGGCAGTAATCAATGGCGGGACCATGATCAACGCCGAAGGGGAACAGGATGAAAAAGGAACTTTCGGAAAACCATCGCCCTGGATTGATTGCTATGGGAAGCGTGGCACCAAAACCGAAGGGATGGCCATCCTGCAACATCCGTCAAACGAATGGTACCCGTCGCCCTGGTTCACCCGCGACTATGGTTTTTTCTCGCCAACGCCCATGTACTGGCCTGATAATGAAAAAGAAGGAACCTTATTGAAAAAGGGACAACTACTGAAACTTCGCTACCGTGTGCTCGTTCATTCGGGCAACCACATTGCTGCAAACATTGCACAACAATTTGAAAACTATAAAAACCAATAAAACCATGGAAAGAAGAAACTTTTTGCGTACCTCTTTTATTGGCGCTTCTGCGGCAATGGTGGCGCCAACCATCGTACCGTCCTCCGTCTTCGGAAAGAATGCGCCAAGCAACCATATCCGGGTCGGACAAATCGGCTGTGGACGGATTGCACGTGACCACGATATGCCCGGCACCATGCAACACGATATAGCACGAATAGTTGCCGTCTGCGACCTCGACAGCAACCGTTTGAAAGACGGCAAAGAGCTGGTTGAGAAATATTACGCCACAAAAACCGGAACTACCAATTACCTGCAGGTAAAAATGTACGACGATTATCACGACATGCTGCAAAATCCGGAGATCGACGCGGTGATCATCAGTACCCCCGACCACTGGCATTCGCAGCCGGCCATCGAAGCGGCGCTGGCAAAAAAGCATGTTTACCTGCAAAAACCCACTTCATTAACCATTGCTGAAGGCCGTTTGCTAAGCGACATCGTCCACCGACAGGGAATTATTTTACAGGTAGGCACGCAACAACGTTCGTCGCCACAGTTCCGAATTGCTGCCGAGCTGGTACGCAACAGGCGCATCGGCAAACTGCACACGGTAAAGATTGGTTTGCCCGGCGACCCATCAGGCCCCGAAGCGCCGGAAATGCCCGTACCGAAAAACCTGAACTACGACAAGTGGTTAGGATCGACCCCCGAAGTACCGTACACCGAAATCGGCGTTCACCCACAGGTGGGCTACGGTCGCCCGGGATGGCTGCGTTGTGAGCAATATGGCGCCGGTATGATTACCGGCTGGGGGCAGCACCATTACGACTCGGCTGCCTGGGGAATGGATACCGAATATATCGGCCCGGTATCTGTTGAAGCTGTTGCCGAATTCCCGAAATCGGGTTTGTGGGACGTGCATGGCGATTTTATGGTGAAACACGAATACGCCAACGGGATCACCGTTTACACCAGCGGCGGCTACACCAATGGCATCCGTTACGAAGGGGCCGACGGCTGGATTTTTGTGTCACGCGGCAATTACGTGGCCTCGGCCAGCGACCCGGTATCCAAAGCCAACAGCGCCAAAGCGCTTGATGCCAGCGACCCGAAAATATTAGAATCGAAAATCGGTGAGAACGAAATCCATTTGTACAAAAGCGACGAACAACACGGCAACTGGCTCGATTGTATCCGTTCGGGGGAACAACCGATTTCTCCGGTTGAAATCGGGCACCGGGCATGTTCGGTTTGCCTGATCAGCCACATTGCTATGAAAATTCCGGGCAAACTCGAATGGGACCCGAAAGCGGAACGCTTTAAAAATAACGATCTGGCCAATTCGATGTTGAGCCGTCCGCAACGATATCCGTATGGGACCAATTATGTGAAGATATAAATTCTCTGTATTCAAAAACTTTTTTAGAATAGTCTGAAAATAGAGAGAAATACATAGAGGACAGCCTCATGCGTTTGCGGGGCTATGTTTGTATGCCTGTAAAAAATTGGAACAAGAAACAAGAGAACAATAAAATGAATCTTACAGGAGGCCGGATTTATTTATGCTGATTTCAATCCTGTTCATCGCTGAATTCCATTAAGAATGCCTTGATGAACCCATCGATTTCCCCATCAAGGACGGCCTGTACGTTTCCGGTTTCAAACCCGGTACGCAAGTCTTTCACCAATTTGTATGGTTGTAAAACATACGAACGTATTTGTGAGCCCCATTCAATTTTTTTCTTGGTGGCATTGATTTGTTGCTCCACCTCGCGGCGTTTGCGTAATTCCAACTCGAAAAGCTGCGATTTCAGCAGGCGGAGTGCATTTTCCTTGTTGGCGAGTTGTGAACGGCTTTCCGTATTTTCAATGATAATTCCGGAAGGGGCATGCCGCAGCCGGACGCCTGTTTCCACCTTGTTAACGTTTTGTCCCCCCGCACCACTCGACCGGAACGTGTCCCAGGTAATATCAGCCGGGTTAATTTCTATCTCAATGGTATCGTCGACCAGTGGTGCCACAAATACCGAGGTGAAGGAAGTCATTCGCTTGTTCTGCGCGTTGAACGGCGACAGGCGCACCAAACGGTGTACCCCGTTTTCACTTTTCAGGTAACCATAAGCGTATTCGCCCTCGTATTCAATGGTACAGCTTTTCACACCCACTTCGTCGCCCGGATGAAACTCGGCAACTTTAACCTTGTAACCTTGCCGTTCGCCCCAACGCAGGTACATGCGCATCAGCATGTCGGCCCAGTCGTTACTTTCGGTGCCTCCCGCCCCGGCATTGATGCGCAGCACGGCCCCCAGTTTGTCTTCTTCCTTCCGCAGCATGTTGCGGGTTTCCAGGTCTTCGACCAAGGCAATACATTGCTCGTATTGTTCCTCAATTTCAGTTTCTGAAGCATCGCCGGCTTCAAAGAAATCGTAAAAAACAAGGAAATCCTCAACTGCCCCGTCCACTTTTCGAAACCCTTCTGTCCATACTTTAATGGAGCGGATGACTTTCATTTGTGCCTCGGCTTCCTTGGGTTTGTTCCAGAAATCGGGATCCTGGGTTTTGAGTTCTTCTTCCTGAAGTTGAATTAACTTACTGTCGTAGTCAAAGATGCCTCCTTAACGCATCCCGGCGATCAATAAGACTTCTTACCTGTTCTTTTAAAATCATTTTGCCTGTTTTAAGTTTCAGGGCAAAAGTACACAAACCGGCGGATAATCCAACCCGGATTTAACGTCCTGTCGAAATTTAAAAATATGGAGAGAATCTGTTTTTAGGAATGACCGGGGCGGGAAACAGTTGCTTTATTTTCCGGCCTCTCAGGCTAAGCAAATTTAAAATTCAACCATAATCCCGATGGTAGGCAACACATTGCCCGAGGTGTTTTCCACTCTTCTCAGCACGTAATTTTGTCCGTTATTGGTGGTCAGGTAATTACCGTTGGCATCCTGTTCGCGTACAATAATGTCCTTCTCCTGGTTCTGAAAATTGTAAAAATTCTGAATATCAAGATAAAATTTCAGGGTTAATTTTTTCAGGTAATAGGTTTTATCGACTCTCAGGTCCAACTGATGAAACGCATCGAAACGCTCACTGTTCAGCCGGGTATTGTCGAAATAAGGGCCACCGGTGAGGTTCCATGCTTCCACCAACGACGATTTCTCCATGTCGTAAGGGGTATAAGGTAAGCCTCCCACGAAACGCCAACGCCCGCCGATTTGCCATTCGCGGCCAAGCGGGGTAGTCGAAGTCAACACAACTAAGTGTTTGCTGTCCCAGCTCGAAACCCGATAATCGCCGTGCCCGTCTTCAAATTCGCTGCGTACCAGCGTGTACGAGAGGTTGAGGTTCAATCCTTTGCTATTTTTTATCCGCGCCTGAAATTCGGCACCATAAGCCCGTCCTTCCGAAGCCGATTGCACTTCTTCGTCGCCAACCACGCCAAAATCGGCCCCTTTATTGGCTAAGCTGATCTGGTCTTTCACCGAAAACGGGTAATCGCTGTATTTCTTCAGAAAACCTTCCACCGAGAATTGCATACTGTTTTTCGGCTTGAACTCGAAGCCGCCAATCAGGTGGTCCGACTGGATGTATTTCAGGTTGTTTTCCTTGTTCACAAAAACGCCGTTTTCCTTATAGCCCAGACTGGTATAGGCAGGCAACTGAAAATATCGCCCGGTATTGAAATTCAGGCTCCATTGATCGGTCAAAAGATACGAAGCCGAAAAACGCGGAGAAAATTGTTTGAACAGATTGTTCATGCCCGACGAGTAATTATTGGCATCGAAACGGGTGCCAAGCGACAGGATGAGCCGTTCGTTGAGGAAATTATGGCTGATGGTGCCAAACAAGCCCCATTTCAGGAGCGAAAGGTCGGCTTCGTAAGTTACGTCCAGAATTTGTCCGTTGTAAAAGCGGCGTTGCGAAGTTTCGTTCAGGTATTCCACCCAATCGAGGTTAGCGCCGAAATTCACTTTATACCCCGATAGGCGGGTCGTATTTTCCACCCGTAATTTGTTTTCAATTTCTTCCGACTGGTAATCCAGAATTTTATTGTCCTCTGAACTATCGTCGTTTTCAAAATACTTGTACGCTGAATTGTTGAGGTGGCTGCGGCTAAGGGCCACTATTTTAAAGCTATTGGCGCCATAATGTTTGTAAACAGCCCCAACGGTATAACTCCACTGTTCGTTCACGGGTATCCGGCTCAGAATATTTTGCTGCTGTTCGTCCGGGTCCTCAATGTCGAGGTTCAGGTCGAACAGGTCGATGGCCCCCAGCCCAACCAGTGTGAGTTCGTTTTTTGAGTCGAAACGTGTTTTTACTTTAAACTGAAGGTCGTTGAAGGTCGGCAGGAAAGGCAGTTCCAACAAACCAAACAGCAGTTCGAGGTACGAACGGCGTGTGGAAACGATGAAATTAGTTTTCTCCCCGATGGGCCCGTCGAAAGTGGCCGATACTTCGGAAGCGCCCACCGAGCCACGAAATTTTACTTTTTCGTTGTTGCCGTCCACCTGCGAAAATTCGAGTACCCCGCTAAGCGCATTTCCCCGGTTGGCCGGGAAAGCCCCCGAATAGTAATTGATTTCACGGATCAGGTCGGCGTTCAGTATCCCCAATGGGCCACCCGATGAACCCTGCGTGGCAAAATGGTTGATGTTTGGCACCTCAATCCCGTCGAGATAAAAACGGCTTTCCGACGGCCCGCCCCCCCGGATGATTACATCGCTGCGGAACGACGGCAACGATTGTACCCCGGCAAACGACTGGATTACTTTGGAAATGTCGCGATTGGCGCCCGGGCTTTTTTCAATTTCCGAAAGGCCAATGGTTTTCAGGCTTAATGGGCTTTCCTCTGTTTTCCGGAAAGGCGATGCCGTTACTTTCACTTCTTTTATTTCCTGATCGGTTTTTTCAAGCCGTATTTCAACAAAGGTCGTTTTGGCATTGCTCGCTTCCACTTCAGGAGAAAGTCCTTTTTTGTAACCAACAAACGAAGCTTCGACCCGGATAAAACCCGGAGCCAGCCCAAAGACCAGGAAATTGCCACTTTCGTCGGTGATGGTTCCGATGTTTGTTCCCGAAACAACCACATTTACAAAAGACAAAGGCTCGTTGGTAAATGCGTCGGTCACCCGTCCGCGAAGCGAAGCATCCTGCGCCGAAGCAGTTTTGGCGATCAGAAAAAATGTCAATAATATGAATGTATAATTTATCTTCATGGCGTTCTATTTCAATCTCACAATAATCTGCTTCACAATCTCTTTCGCTGTAGTAATTGAAGTAATATCGGTATATAGTTTCCCGTTCTCACCTGTCCAATGGCTGTGGCCGACGGGGTTCAACGAATACTCTTCTTCAGTGTTTTCATCATCGATGGTAACAACATATACCAGCGCCGGCTGGAGCGACGAGCAGTAATCCCAGTTTTCCGGGTATTTGGCATTGTTCCAAAAGGCATTCGGGTCCCAGGGTTGGTTGATTTCCATCAGCAAACGGAATTTTTTCGGGAGCTGATTATCTGCTTTTGTTTTCAGTATAAAATCAGCTTTCGGGGTTGCTGCAGTATACGCATCGGGCACCGGTTCTTCGGCGGTAGGCAGCAAAGTGCCCTGCCGGTTTTTAACGTTCCGCTTGTGCAGCCAGTATGGTAAGGTCGCCGGACGTTCGGCGGGCCCTACCGTATCTTTCCACTTTCCGGGCGCCAGGTACCCGTGCCGGTAAGTCCCGGTAGCCACATACTGCGTTACAATTAACGTTTGCAGGAAATTGCCCTCCAAATCTTCGATCCAGAAAACAAAAGAAGGGTGGTTGTGCGCTTTGCCTTTCTGAAATTCTATCTCAAAGGAAATCCCTTGTCCCTTTTCATTTTTAATGATTTGCTGTGGAAGCGGGTCCCCGAGTTTTACGGGCGTGGCACAGGAAACCAGCAGAATAAATAATGCTATCTTTAATGATTTCATTTCAATGGCTAATTGATTTATTTTTACAAATGCGAATTGGTTTTTTTATCTTCTCTGATAATCAAACAGAAGTTTGTCAAATTGGTTCTAAAATTAGTTGTAATTTTTTTAAAATGAGAGTTGTAATCCAGCGTGTTTCAAGAGCTTCGGTTGTAATTGGCGGTACAACGAAATCGGTAATCGGCCAGGGATTGTTGGTTTTGTTAGGAATTGAAGATGCCGATACAGATGAAGATATCGACTGGTTAGTGAAAAGAACGGTGCAGTTGCGTATTTTCGACGACGAAAACGGGGTGATGAACCGGTCGGTGCAAGACATGGATGGCGAGATATTGGTAGTGAGCCAATTTACTTTACATGCCAGCACGAAAAAGGGGAACCGGCCTTCGTATATCCGTGCCTCGAAACCCGAGTTTGCCATCCCGATGTACGAAAAGTTTATTGCCGAAACCAGCCGCGCACTGGGCAAACCGGTGGGTACCGGCGAGTTTGGCGCCATGATGGACGTTTCATTAGTGAACGACGGCCCGGTAACCATTGTCATCGACAGCAAACAGAAAGATTTTTAAAAACTGGGATCGTAATCCCAATTTTATATGTATTTTTGGGATTATATTCCTAATTTTTATGATTGAACGGCTTTTAAAAAAAATAATTGAAGAAAAAATTGGCAAAAAAAAAGCTATTATTCTTCTCGGGGCAAGGCAAACCGGAAAAACGACATTGGTAAAAAAAATTCAAAATAACCTGTCGGGACAGACCTTATTTTTGAATGCAGACGATCCGGTTGTCAGGCAACAGTTTTCCGAAGTCTCTTTAGAAAACATCAAACCGGTCATTGGGAAAGCGGTTAATTTAATTATTGATGAAGCCCAGCGGATTCGCGACATCGGAATTACATTAAAACTTATTGTTGATGAAATGCCGGATGTACAATTAATTGTTACGGGATCATCGTCGCTCGAACTGGCTAATATCATCAATGAGCCGCTTACGGGGCGAAAATATGAATATTGGCTTTATCCTATTTCGTGGCAGGAGTTGGTGGCACACACCAATTATGTAGAAGCCTTGTCGCAATTAGAACAACGGATTGTATTCGGAATGTATCCTGATGTAATTGTGCAAAAAGGGGAAGAAAAGGAAACGTTAATCAACCTGACCGAAAGCTATCTGTACAAAGATATCATTGCTTTTCAGCAAATCCGCAAGCCTGAGTTTGTTCATAAACTACTGCAGGCCCTGGCGTTTCAAACCGGAAACGAGGTGTCGTACAACGAACTTTCAAACCTTCTTCAGATTGACCGAAAAACCGTTATTAACTACATTGACCTGCTGGAAAAAGCATTCATTATTTTCCGGTTGCCTTCTTTCAGCCGGAACCTGAGAAATGAATTATCTTCCAAAATCAAGATTTACTTTTACGACACCGGTATCCGAAATACATTGATCGGCGATTTCAGGCCACTTAATCTCCGGCAGGACAAAGGAGCACTATGGGAAAATTTTCTGGTCAGCGAACGGATCAAGTCAAACCATTACAGCAGAAAATATGTAAACATGTACTTTTGGAAAACACACCAGAAGCAGGAAATTGACCTTATAGAAGAAGCAGACGGGCAACTTTGTGCTTTCGAGTTTAAATGGAGCAAAGAAACGAATGCCAGAATCCCGGGAACTTTTTTGAATACCTACAAAAATGCCACAACAGAAATAGTTACTTCAGCTAATTTCAACAAATTCTTAACCCATGAATAATCCAATTATCACCTTTCCCGAAGCGCAACAAATGGTTGACCAATGGATCAAAACCATTGGGGTCCGCTATTTCAGCGAGTTGACCAACCTGGCTATTTTAACCGAAGAAGTGGGCGAGCTGGCCCGCATTATGGCCCGCATCTACGGCGACCAATCGTTTAAAAAGTCGGATGAAGGGAAAAACTTAGCCGACGAAATGGCCGACGTGCTGTGGGTGTTGATCTGTCTGGCCAATCAAACCGGGGTCGACCTGAACGAGGCTTTCCTGAAAAGCATGGAAAAGAAAACCGCCCGCGACAAAAACCGGCACCGGAACAACGAGAAGCTGAAAAGGGGAGGGGAAGAATAGAAGAAGATGAGGATTACGGGATCTTTTCAGAAACTTTTTTGCTTGTAACGTTATTTTTTAACGTACCCGAACAAATGCAGTTTTCCTATGTTTTAGATACTAAAAAACATAGCAATCATTTTAAATACTGAATTATGGCAACCATCACATTAAAAGGAAATACAATTCACACAGTGGGTACGCTTCCGAAAGCAGGCGACCAACTGGCCGATTTTGAATTAGTAAAAAACGACCTGTCAACAGTTGGCTTAAAAGATTTTGCAGGCACCCGTCTGGTACTGAATATTTTCCCCAGCCTCGACACCGGCACCTGCGCGGCATCAGTCCGTAATTTTAACAAACTGGCAGCCGGGCTGAAAAACACCAAAGTGCTTTGCATCTCACGCGACCTTCCGTTTGCACAATCGCGTTTCTGTGGCGCCGAAGGCATCGAAAACGCGATCACCCTTTCCGATTTCAGGAGCGGCAAATTCGGAAAAGATTATCAATTGGAAATTGCTGACGGGCCGCTGGCCGGTTTGCATTCACGCGCTGTAATTGTGGCCGACGAAAACGGGAAAGTCATTTATTCCGAACAGGTTCCCGAAATTGTGAACGAACCCGACTACGATGCAGCCCTGAAAGCATTGTAAACCTGAAGGCAGAAGAAAAATAGTGGAAAACAATTGAAGGCGATAGAAAACAGTGGAAAACATTGTTTCCTATCGTTTTTCACTGTTTCTAATGAAATAGTGATCAGATAAACATTATTATCAGAAACATCACGAAAAAGCCCAGCGCATATCCGGCATAAACCTGCAAGGGAGTATGTTTTTTCAGTATTAAGCGCGATGTTCCCACCAGTCCGCCAACCAGAAAAACCAAGGCCAGAATGAACGAAGTATTTATTTGAAGGCGCAACGAAAGAGCCAGTAATGCGCCAGCCAATCCACCTATAGAAGCGGTATGGTTGCTGATTTTCCAACGCAGGGAAACCACCATCAGCAAAATAACAATCAGTACTGTTGCTATAAGAAATACCTTGTACACCGGGAAAATTGGCAATCTTCCCAGTAAATAATAACCGATGTAATAATAAACGGCGCTGAACATGAGCGGCAAAACCCGGTCGGTGCTTTTTTCCATTGCCCGGTCGAAGCGTTCGTTCATCGATAACAGGATAATTGTCAGTAACGGCAAAATGCAGGTGGAAAAAAACACGATCAGCAGGACGAATTTTTTTATGCCCCATTCCATCATGGAAAAATAAAACCCGGATGAAAACAGCAACAAGAATCCGATGGTAGGGATCAGCAACGGATGAAAAACTATGGAAACTCCTTTTGCAAAGAGCATAATTGCATTCTTCATGGTCATGATTATTGAAGGCGTGAAGATACAAAATAGTTAAAAACAGACTGTATCTTCAAAATGATTACCACTGAATGGGAATTTTCAGTCCGGGGCAGAAAGGAATAGTTTTGCAATTTCGACTGAAATACAGGCCACATTACCCAGTAGAAATTTTACAAATACTTCGCTGGCCTGTTCGTCTGCCTTGTCGGAGATAATCCGGATGGCTGTGAATGGCACCCCATAGTCGGCGGCAACCTGTGCAATAGCTGCACCTTCCATTTCGGTACAAAGCATATCCGGGAATTTGTCGCGAATACGTTTTTTCCCTTCTGCCGAGGCAATAAATTGATCGCCCGACCCGATGACACCGGCATAAACCCTCGGAGAATATTTCATTTCGATATTCGAATATTTTTTTGCCTGAAGGTTTTGTACAAACATCTCTGCTGATTTGCTGGCCTTTTGTCGGATTTCTTCCTTTACAGGGAAATGAAAATCGGTCCAGAACGGGCTTTCCATCTTTCCGATCCCTTTTAGCGATGAGAGATCGACATCATGCTGTACCAGTGACTCCGCGATCACAATATCCCCGATTTCCAGCCGGGGGTCCAGCGAACCGGCCAGGCCAACAAATAAAATGCGATCGGTTCCGAACAGGTTGATCAGGCTTGTGGCGGCCGAGGCAGCGGCGACCTTCCCCCAACCCGAAGTGCAAACCACAACTTCCTGCCCGTTTATTTTTCCTGAATGGAATTCCCTCGGGCCAGCTTTTTGGGTGTGTAATCCTTCTATTTCATTTTTAAACAGTAAAATCTCCTGGGGCATTGCGCCGATCAAACCGGTTTTCATAAAAGCTCAATTAAAAATCCTGTAAACTCTATTTCAATAATATGGTTTAAACGGGGGCAAAGATAAAGAAACTTTTCCCCGCCCAATTCAAGATAAAAAATTGATCCTGGTTGGAAGGGCAGTTCTCCAACCGGGATCAACAAATTATTTGTCCAACGATTTACAAATTTCCTGGTTGATTTTTCGGATTTGGTCCTCGTTCAGTTTAACCACCTTCCGGTCGTAGGTGATCAGGCCGTTTACTTCTATTTCTACATCGGTCGTTTGTGTGTAAACCGCAGCCGAATAACCAAAGGGGACCAGCTTTTTCAACTTTTCGGCTATCTCTATATAAGCCCGGGTCGCTTCTTCCGAAGTTTTGTATTGTACATAGCCCCAGTTGCGGTTCGATTCCCACAAGTGCCCTTCGACCGCCAAACCGATGCCACCGTATTCGCCCAACACATTGCTGCGTTTCGAATCGAACAAACCCATCGCCGGATCGGGATAGTTGTGCATATCGAATATATCGCCGCAATCGTAATGGTTGCCGCCGCTGGCCGGGTTCACCAGCCGCGAAGGGTCGTAGTCCCTGGTCCATTCCGCAATTTCAACCGTTTTAAACTGCCCCCAGGCCTCGTTGAACGGCACCCAGACCACCACGCTCGGGTTGGAGATGGCCAGGTCCATGATTTCTTTCCATTCCTGTCGAAAATTTTGTTCCGACCGGGCGCTGCGCTGCAACTCCAGCCCGTTGAAATAATTGCGCATCTGCCACTGCGGCGAGCGGTCGCCATTGGGCATGTCCTGCCAAACCAAAATCCCTTCCCGGTCGGCATGATAATACCAGCGGGCCGGCTCCACTTTTACGTGTTTGCGGATCATATTGAAGCCAAGATCTTTCGTCTTTTTGATGTCGTAAAGAAGGGCTTCATCGGTCGGGGCGGTGTACAGGCCATCGGGCCACCAGCCCTGGTCGAGCGGGCCAAACTGGAAATAGTCGCGGTTGTTCAACTGCAAACGGACGATCCCGTTGGCATCTTTTTTTGTGGAAATTTTGCGCATCCCGAAGTAGCTTTTCAGCTTGTCGCCGGGCACATTGTCGCGAAGGATGGCAACTTCCATATCGTATAGAAACGGCGATTCGGGGCTCCATAATTTGGCATTGGGCACCTGCACCATCACTTCCTGTCCGGCAACTGCTTTCCCGCTGCCGACCACTTTCCCGTTGTCAAGTACCTTTACTTCGATTATATCGTTTGACAATGTCCCCTCCGTTGAGGCGAAAACAGATACTGTGTTCCCGTCGATATTCGGGATGGCCTTCAGGTGCGAAATGTAGGCTTTCTCTACCGGTTCTATCCACACCGTTTGCCAGATACCGGTTACCGGGGTGTACCAGATAGTCCGCGGTTCGCTCACCTGTTTGCCGCGCGGCTGGAAACCTTTATCGGAAGGGTCCCATACTTTCACCACCAACTGTTGCGGTTTATTCTTTACTAAAAATGAAGTAATGTCGAAACGGAAAGGGGCATACCCTCCCTGGTGTGTGCCGATTTTTATACCGTTCAGCCACACGTCGGCCTGCCAGTCGACCGCCCCAAAATGCAGCAGCACGTTTTTGTTTTTCCATTCCGAAGGGACCGAAAACAAGCGGCTGTACCACAGTTCGTTGTTCTCGCCTACGGTTTTCTGCACCCCGGAAAGGGACGACTCGATGGCAAAAGGCACCAGTATTTGCCCCTCGAACGACGAAGGGATGTAACTCCCTTTGGGAAGGACCGAATAGTCCCACAGCCCGTTCAGGTTTTGCCACTGGCTGCGCACCATCTGCGGGCGCGGATATTCGGGCAAAGGGTTCGATGGGTCAATCTTTTCGGCCCAGGGGGTTTTTATACGGTCGCCGGCGGGGCGCCACGACTGGGCAGATGTGAACAAAAATGCCCCTAAAAAACAAAATAAAAAGAACGGTGTGAATACTCTTTTCTTCATCATTTTATTAAATGTTTTATAATTTATCAGGTTCTTTTCACACAAGATCATTAATAGTCCAATGTTAAACTTTTAATTAGGTCCACTTCTTCCTGTTTGTAGGGGGTCCCGTCGGGATGGAATATCTCGTGAAACCAAAGCGGCGGTTCCGATCCGTCGGGGATAGGTTCGTCCCAGGCATATTTCGTGTTCGACTTTCCGGCTACCAGGCCCCAGTTGATTGCGCCGATGTTCTGCTCTTTCAATATCGGCATGATGTTGGTGAAATAACTATTGTTGCGCCGGGCCATGTATTCGGTGCAGACCAGCGGACGGTTGTAGCGTTTCAGCGTGTCGATGGCTGCCTGGTGCTTCTCCGGGCCCCCGTAGTTGTGGTAAGTTATAATGTCCGAATTTTCAACCTGAAATTTGTTTAAATCCGACAAACCCAGGTCCCAGACTCCTGCTGACAATGGCTGAGACGGACGGATTTCCCATCCCCACTCAAATACTTTTTGCAGCAATGGCATCGATTTGTTTCCGTATTTCGAGTTCCCGGGCTCGTTGTATAAATCCCACAGGACAATGCGTTTATCGTCTTTAAATGTGGTAAGCACATCTTTTACATACAGTTCCAGCACATCGATCAGGGTTGAGTCCTGAAAAAGCAAATCGCCCGGATCGTGCACCCAGCCCGAATTATGGACGCCTGGTTTTGGGTCTGGCTGCTTCCCTGCCTGATATGTAGGGTTCCAGCAATCGTCGAAAAATACAAAAATAGTTTTGATGCCGTGACTGTCGGCAATCTCAAGGTATTTCCCCATGCGGCTTTTAAAACCATCTTTATCGACTTCCCAGGCGACATGGTGCAGGTAAACCCTCATGCAGTTCATCCCGATCGCTGCGGCCCAGCCCAACTCGCGGTCGATGGTTTCCGGGTCGAACGATTCGGCTTGCCATGTTTCCAACTGGTTGATGGCCGTACTGGGGTTAAAGTTACAGCCACGCAGCCAGCCGTGTTCGTTCCCCCATCCGGTCGCCCGGGCTTCAGTCCACCGGGTTGAAACAGGGTCACTTTTTCCTGTTTTCTTTGGTTGTGGGTTGCATGCAATTAATGTTATTGCCAAGGCAAGCGCCCAAAAAAGTGTTTTTCTCATTTTACTTTCATACGTAAATAATTTCTATTAAATGAGCCTTTAAAGCCCATATGTTGTTTAAAATCAATAATTTTTAGAACTACAGACAAAAGAAAAGAAAGCACTTGTCTTTAAAGCAAATGCACGGTT
>JAVEYG010000075.1:0-10903 GCA_034003625.1 Prolixibacteraceae bacterium
TTTGAGGTTCAGGTGACCCTGCCTCAGAATGGACAAACCATCAAAAAAACATTACTCTTGACCGAAGAACAAAAGTACCTCGCCTCAATTTTTCATTTTGGGTGTTAAAACGTGGAAGTCAGGAAAATAAGGAATGTCAAACGACCAGGAATGCGCTTGCATCCAGATTTCTGATTTCTTATTTTCTGTTTTTTACTTGATTATATGGATTATTTTTAACCCTGTATATTGTAAATCCGGGTAACCAGACCGGCAGTATATTTCCTTTGGAATGCCCAGGCTCGTGAAGTTCTTCCGGGCTTTTTTATTGTAGGGATATATGATTTGATTAAACTCCAGTACCAAAATAGTTCACGGTTCCGGATCTGTACACCTGTACCTGGTTGCAACATAAAAAACAATGCTGCTGGCCGGAAAAAGAAAACCCGGTGTAGCTTCCCGGAAAAATGCTGTTTTGGTGCTTGTATGTATTTGCCCATTGCCGTACGTCCGAAACGTGCCAAACCCAGCACTACAAAAATATATGATCCTGAATCAATAAGCAATAAAAAGCCTGGCTAATGATCCGGCTATACTTCCGGAAAGTTGGGCGATCCGGTGTTACATGGCCAGACCCCATTGAGCTGAATGAAATGTTTTTTATGATATTTTAGATGCTTTTAGCAGGCAATTTTTTTGCAAAAACAAGATTTTGTTCCCTTTTGAAAAACAAAACCTCTCAATGTCAATTCATTAAGAGGTTTTTCCGTACCCGGGGCGGGAATCGAACCCGCACGATATTGCTATCACTGGATTTTGAGTCCAGCGCGTCTACCAATTCCGCCACCCGGGCAACTGTCTTGTAGACAGGGCGCAAAAATAATGGATTTTTTGTTTGTGCAAAACAAATTGTCCAAAAAATGCCACGCCGGCGGGTTTTGTTTATTCTGTTACAGCCAGATTCCTGTTTGCCAATACGTTCTCATGCAGAATGATACCATCGGGACAATAAATCATCACAGTTGAAAGGTCTTCGCCTACTTCTGCTACCTTGATAAACTTTTCATTCTGTTCGAGCCACAAACTGCGGTTTTTACGATCAATCTTCAGACGTACCGATTTTCCTTTCTCCGGACCGTCGATCGCCGTGATGGTATAATGGTTTTACGTAGCAGTAATTTTATATGTGCCATTGTCGTTGGTCACAATTTTCTCGTTTGATTCCCCATGTTTCAGGGCAACCGGATTATCTCCCGTCCAAAATTCAATAGTGTTCAGGATCACTGCATCAATCGTCAGTGCGATTTCATATACCGGAACGATCAAAAGTCCGTAAAAAACCAGGGAGTTCACCCATTCATCGCCCAGTGAACCGTTCCACTCATGAAGGTTCTGAGTCAGTCGGAAAGGTCCGTAACATCCGGCCAGCCCGAAGCTGACAACCAAAACAATGCTCATTAGTTTTACCCGTAGATTTTTCATTTTTTAATGGTTTTTATTGTACATCAAACAAATGTACACGATTATCTGCCCGAAGTCAAGAAAGAAACCAGGGTCAGAAAAAATAAAATTTATATGTATGACCAGATTTATGATCAGTATTTACGGGAGCGTGCGGGGTCGATCAACATTTTTTTTTACCTTAGCCCGAAACATCAACACTGAAGTTTATTTACCATGCAATGAACAGGAAAGACGATAAAAGTCTTGCACTGGAACTGTCCCGGGGGAACGAAAAGGCTTTTGAAACTATTTTCAACAGATATTATCAATCACTGTGTTTGTTTTCAAAACAAATTCTGAACGACGACGAACTGGCAGAAGAAACGGTGCAGGACCTTTTTGTGAAGATATGGGAGAAACGGTTTTCCCTTTCCATCGACACTTCGCTCAGGCATTATCTGTTCATGGCAGCGAGAAATCTCTGCTTTAACCAGCTTCAACACCAGAAAATAAAAAAAAGGTATGCTCAGAAAATTCTTGAGAATACGGAAACCGAAATAAAAACCGACGAATATTATCTCGAACCCGGATTGAAACAGGCCATTGAAAAAGCGCTTGGGCTACTTCCCCCGAAACGGAAAGAAATTTTCAGGTTAAGCCGGGAAGAAGGCCTGAAATACAAGGAGATTGCCGACCGACTGGATATCTCGGTAAAAACCGTTGAGGCACAGATGGGACTTGCCCTGAAATTTTTGCGCGACCAACTGAAAGATTTCAGCGATATAGTGAACTTCTTTTTCTTTCTCCTGAAAAAAAATAGTTGACTTCCCGATTAAGGGTATAAATATCATTTCTCTGTCATAACAGTACTATGAAAAACAATAATGACATAAAGCCAACCAACTGGGGTTTAATTGCCAGGTTGTTGTTCGATAACAGCCCCAATGCCGACGTGTCAGACAAAATCGAAACCGAAGGTTTATCGGAAGATGAAAAAACTGAATTGCTGCGCAGTCGTTCACTCCGCAAAACGATTGACCTGTATTACGCTCAAAAGACATATTCCGAAATCAACGGATGGCGGCAGGTTCAGCAAAAGATTGAAAGCAGGAAAAGGCGGAAATTATCGGCGCCAATGTTTTTGCGGGTTGCCGCAGCCGTAGCGGTCATTTTCCTGTTGGGTGTTTTTGCTTACCAGTATTACACGGCAAACGATTCCCGTTTACCGGACCAACTGGCAACCCTGGCAGAACCGATTACTTCATTTGAACTGCCCGACGGGACAAAAGTTTCCCTTAATTCGGATTCAAAATTGTTTTTCCCGAAAAAATTCAGGGGCAAAACCCGTGAAATTACACTCGAAGGCGAGGCTTTTTTCGATGTAAAATCCGATCCGACTAAACCATTTATAATCAATGCCGGGAAAGCACAGGTTAAAGTTTTAGGTACCAGCTTTAATGTCAATGCTTATCCCGGCTCTGACAAAGTGGAAGTGATCGTCGAAACCGGCAAAGTACGTGTTGTACGGAAATCAGGCGATACTTCGGGAACCGCCGAACTGATCCTTGATCCGGGCGATAAAGGGACCCTGCTGTACCCTAACAATGTGCTGCTGAAAAGTAAAAACAGCGACAGTAATTTTCTTGCCTGGAAAACTCACTTCCTGATTTTCAGGGAAACTGCTCTTGGCGATGTGGTTGCAACCCTTGAGAAGATTTATAAAACAGACATTGACATCGCCGGTCATGAAACGGAAAAACTTTTACTGACGGGACAATACAATGATTATCCCCTCGATTTTATAATGGAGGTAATTGCATCGACCCTGCACTTAAAAGTTAAAAAAGAAGGCAACAGGTTTCTTCTGTCCAAAGAATCCTGATCGGCTATTGATTTATCCGTACCTCCTGTTCCGTTGTTTAAAAAACAGATCTTTAACCCGACAAATTTGTACCCGATGAAAACCATTAAACAAAAACTGGCATTCAGCATCGCCATACTAAGTATTTTCTTGCTCCGTACACTATCTGTTGCGGCGCAGGAGCAAAAACCCAGCGATAATATTCTCGACCAAAACATCAGTATCTTTGCTGAAAACGAACCGCTTGCGGATGTTATCGAAAAAATATGCGGCTATTTTAACCTCGATTATTCGTATAACTCGAAACTGATTGAGGGGAAAAATATTAACCTGAATATTTCCAACAAACCTATACGTTACGTGTTGGATAAGCTGATGAAAGATTTTTACCTGATCTTTGAAATTGAAGACAACATTCTGATGGTCAGGGATTATGTGCCGATGGACGAAAGTGCAAAATATGAAGAAAAGATTAAACAGGTGGGCACGCACACCGGCTTCATATTCGAAAATCCCCGGAAGAAATCGATAACCATCAATTTTAAAACGGCCAGCAACCTGATCCTCATTCCGGTAACCATCAATGATTCGGATACCCTGAATTTCATCCTTGATACCGGGGTCCGGTTCCCGATCATTACCGAACTCCCGTTTGTAAACAAACTGAACCTGAATTATTTGCAGCCGGTTGAAATAAAAGGGCTGGGCGAAGGCGAAGCCCTGATGGCCTACCGTTCGCTGAACAACCAGATTAACATTGAGGGGCTGGCGGCCTATAACCAGGAAATACAGATGATCATCAACGAAAATTTCCAGATTTCGCACATCCTGGGCATTCCCGTACACGGGCTGATCGGCTTCAACCTGTTTAAAGACTATGTAATAAGAATTGATTATTCAAATAACAAGCTCACGCTCATAAAACCAGAAAATTACAAATACCGAACAAACGAAAAGGATATTGTAATGCCGCTTCATTTTGAGATGAACAAGCCCTACGTCAGGACCAGTATTATGACGGACAAACACGAAGAAGTTCCCGTGAAGCTGCTGGTAGATACCGGGGCCAGCGATGCACTTTGGCTTTCGGTAAACTCCGACGACCGGATCAAACTACCGGAGAACCACATTGAGGCATTTCTGGGACGGGGACTAAACGGAGATTTGTATGGCAAAAAGGGGCGCATCGGAGGCATTTGGGTCGGTCCGCTGATCCTGTATGAACCCATAGTGGCATATCCGGAAGGCCAGCTGATCGATCAACTGATTACTTCTAACGACCGCAACGGGACATTGGGAGCCGAAATTCTTCGCCGGTTTTATGTCACCTTCGATTATCCAGGAAAACGACTGGTACTAAGACCTACAGGCGATGTGAAAGACGATTTCAATTACAATATGAGCGGTATCGAAGTAGCAAACCCGATGCCCGGATTACCGATTTTTACAATTACCAACATCCGGAAAAATTCGCCGGCATATTTTGCAGGACTGGCGGAAAACGATCAGATTCTGGAAATAAACAACAGCAGCCATAAATCATTAACTTTGAACGATATTAACCTGGTGTTTCAAAGCAAGGAAGATAAAAAAATAAACATGAAAGTACTCCGAAACGGAAACGAACTAAAAACCAGCTTCTTCCTGAAAAAAGTATTTTGAATGGAATGTAAATTCCGGATATTGCTGATTACTCTTCTGCTGTGGCCATTTCTTGTAAACGGGCAGCAGGAGAGTAATCTTGTTTTGCAAACCAAACTATCGGTTCGCCTGACCGATTTGCCGGTAGCAGATGTTCTCGACACCATCAGCCGGCAAACCGGTTATTTTTTTTCTTATGATCCGGTACTTGTTCAGGCAAACCGTAAAATCAGTATTTCGTTTTCCGAAACCAGCCTTGAAAAAGTATTGAATGCCATTTTTAAGGGATCTTTGACTTACAAAGTTTTGCAGGACCAGATCATCATCCGAAAGGAACAGAAAGCTGTACTACCCGATACAATGGCCGTGGGACCACCCGATTCGCATATTATATTAAGCGGGAAAATACTTGACCTGGAAACCAGTGCGCCAATTCCTTATGCCAGCGTTTCACTGTGGAACCAGCCCGTCGGGACAATTTCTAATCGTGACGGAGAATTTGACCTCAAACTTCCGAAAGAAAAAAGCAGCGATACCCTTATCTTTTCATGCCTTGCCTATCAGAAGTACCTGTTGCCAATCACAGATTTTGAGTTTGAGAAGAACAATATCTTTCTCCGTCCGGTTTCCATCCGGATAAAGGAAATTAAGGTAAAAGCAATTGCAGCAATCGACGTCATCCATGAACTATTATCGAAGATCAGTGAAAATTATCCTTCCGAACCCTGCCTGATGACTTCTTTTTACCGGGAAACGCTTCAGCAGGACGGAAAGTACATCAATGTTTCCGAAGCAGTAATGGAGATTCTGAAAACATCGTATAAAAACCGTTACAGCGAAGACCGCAGCCGTATCGTCCGGGGGCGGAAAAATAACCAGGAACCTCTTTTTAAGTGGGTCGATTTTAAGATGCAGGGAGGCCCTTATTACATTACCTTACTTGATATCGTCAAAACACAAGACTCTTTTCTTAATTCCGAATCACTGGACCTCTACAAGTACGAAATAGACGAAGTTGTTTTTTTCCGCGACCGTCCGACTTATGTCATATCGTTCAAACCATCCGTAAAATCAGAACAATCGGTCTACCAGGGGAAACTGTATGTTGACAGGGAAACATCTGCGCTGGTGCAGGCAACTTTTGGATACGACAAACCCGGCTTGAAAATCGCCCGCGAATCAATGATCAAAAAAAAACCCAAAGGGTTCAATGTACGCCCTGAAGAGGTCAGCTACCAGGTAAGTTACAAAAACGACAACGGCAAGTGGTTTTTCAACACGGCCAAAGCGCAGATCGAATTCAAAGTTAAAAGCCGGGACGATAAAATCAACTCATTTTATACCAGCATTTCCGATTTATTGGTGACCGATTATACCACAACAAATGTGAAGCGGTTCAAACACACCGAATCGTTTCATCCCGATGATATCTTTACCGAGTTGATCGTGGATTTCGACGAGGAATTCTGGGGAAGTTACAATACCATTAAACCAGACGAAGACCTGCGAAAAGCCTTGCGCTCTGAACAAAAAAACAAATCAAAATAATCAATCCTAAAAACTGCCGGCAATGAAAACTATTTCTTTTACATTTTTCTTTTCCCTTTTATGTCTTGCTGTTTTCCCGCAGCCCAAAGACATTTCGGGGCAAATGGCCAACCAACTGGCCCTCTATTATGCAGCCAACCCCGGCGAGAAAATGATCGTTCAAACAGATAAAGATATTTATCAGCCGGGCGAAGACCTTTGGTTTTCATGCTGGTACCTGAACGCCAGCCAATTAAAAAGTTCGCCTGCCCGGGATGAAGTGGAAATACGGCTCCTGGATTCTGGCGGGGAGATTATCTTGTCTGATAAATATCGGGTTGGAGAACGTGTCTTCTGCGGCGACTTCTCACTCCCCGGCAATCTGGAGCCCGGCAATTACTTTATCACAGTCTTGTTCCCTGGTCAGGAAAACATCGAAAACTGCTACTTCCGCAAAATCAGCATTCGCCCGTTTTATCAAAATTCCCTTATGATAAGCGTGAAACAAAAAGAAACATTTCTCCGGAAAGGAATTGATAACGAAATCAGTATTCAGGCCCAAAACATTATCCGGGGAATTGCCGGCAACAAGAAACTGGAATATATCATTTCATCGGGCAAACAGGTTATAGACGAAGGCAAACTGAAAACCGATGATACCGGCAATGCAACCATTCGGTTCCGTATTCCCGAAAACGCTGGAGATATGCCATTCATCCTCTCGGTTTCCGACGGGAAGAAGGGATCGGTTGAAACGGTCCGCTTAGTTTCCGAAACCGATCATATCCATGTCAGTTTTTATCCTGAAGGAGGTACGATTATCCCTGAAATGCCCTCAAAAATTGGCTTCTATGTGACCGATCAAACGGGAAGCCCCGTACACATTGAAGGAGAAATCCGGGATGAGCAGGGACAAACGATATATCCGTTAAAAACTTTTCGCGAAGGGTTTGGCTTTTGTGTGCTGAAAGCTGCCCGTAACGCCCGTTATTGCCTGCACATCACCAAAGGGCAAGGAAGAGGACAGCAATTCCCGCTTCCGCAGGCCAATGCAACCGGGTCATTATTGTCGGTAGTGAAAACTGATTCAGAATTTTTATGGATAAACCTGGCTTTTGCCGATCGGCAGAATCACAAAATATCGGTCATCGCATCACAGGGGCCGGAAATTTACTGGACTTCCCAGGCGCAGGTAAACGGCGCCGGGCTGTTGAAGGTTCCTGTTGCCGGATTGCCTCATGGTATTGTCCTTTTAAGTTCATTTTCCGATGAAGGTTTTCCGTTAAACCAGCGGTTAGTTTGTGTTCAGAAAAATGAAACGCTGAAAATTGATATTGCTACAGATCCGGAACAACCTGTAAAAAACGATGAAATTAAACTTCAACTTCGTCTTACGGACGAAAACGGACAGCCCCTTCACGGGATTGTTCGGGTTTCGGTCAGCGATGTGGCCTTTACAGATGCACAGCGGCCCGTTTTACCTTTTGAAGCGGTATTCAATACGGTACTGAAAAACAAAATTGCCCCCAAAAATCCCGGATTACCGAATGAAAACATGCCACAATTAATGGATTATCTTTTGATAGCCAATGAAATATCCGGATTCGACTGGGCACAGGTTTCTACATTCAAAGCCGGGAAGCCGCATGAAAAACTGGTTGCCTCATCATTTTCTGAAATAGTTGAATCCAATTTGAAAGAGAAAATAAAATCACTGCATCAAATAAGTCCTATATCGGTTGTATCTTCTGTGCCCGACAGATATTTCGTGATAAACGGCGGGCTGATCTCAAAAAAGCCTGCAAAAAATACAGGGGATATTCCGAGGAAGGAATCGTACAAGAAATATCTGGAAACCGGTACCAGCCTTCTCGAAATCATCAAAATGATTAAACCCTACGATATGGAGGGAACAAAAATTATTTTCCCCGGCGGAAAGAATTCGATCAATTCTCAGGACGGGGCGTTGATCGTTGTCGATGGCCAGCAAATGGGAACCGATGCGTCGGTACTTAGCGGCCTTAACCCGCACGACATCGACGAGATCAATGTGTCGACCCAACCAATGGATATTCAGCGCTATACCGGTTTAAATTCGGTCGGGCTCATTGAAATTAAAACAAAAAGGGGCGAGATAACAAAACCGGCCCCGGAAGAATTATCCCTTGCTGCCCGCTACGAGGGTGACTATCGGATCCCCAGGATATTCGGGGTTTCGGAAAAAACAGGAATGCGTACTACTGCCTGGTGGGACGGGCGACTTTTTATTGACGAAAGCGGAAAAGCATCGTTGCAAATCCCCGGACCCAATGTAGTTTCCAGATTCATCATAAAAGCAGAAGGAATGGGTGGAAACGGGAAGTTTGGTCATGCCGAAAAGAGTATAACCATAACGGAATAAAAATGGATGGACGGTTAGTTCTTGTTGTCTAATAACCCGAGTATTTTTTCGAGCCATTCGGCATCCACTTCGTCAAACGAAGCCAGCTCTTTGCTGTCGACATCCAGCACGCCGGTAATGTGGCCGGAAGCGTTTCGCAGCGGTACCACTATCTCCGATTTCGAGCGCGAATCGCAGGCTATGTGTCCGGGAAACTCTTCCACGTTTTCGACCACTAATGATTTCTGCTGGTTGATGGCCGCCCAGCAAACACCTTTGTCTTTGGACAACACCTGACAGGCCACCGGCCCCTGGTACATCTCAACAGTCAGTTCGTCGTCAACCAACATGTAAAAACCGGTCCAGAAAAAGTAGTCCATTTTATAGTGCAACACGGCAATGATGGTTGCTTTTCGAGCCAGCAGATTGGTACTTTTCTTCAAAAGTTCCTTCAATTGATCGTATATCCTGCCATAGCGGGCAGCTTTTTTCTTTTTTTCCATATTCACTCAATATCCATATTCATCAAAAAAAGAGAGATAGTTGAAAACGGTCGAAGACAGTTGGAAACGATTGAAAACAGTTGTTCCCTATTGCCTTCCATTGCTTTCTATCTCCTTCCATTGTCATCTTAAAAATCAAGCCGGTAGAGCAATGTTGTGCTCAACACATTGTTGTACTGGTCGTCCCACCAGTAATCGATGCGGTCGCCGGGCAAATCGCGGATGGGCACAAAAGAATAAGCGCCCCGCACATCTAATTTCAGCCGGTCGGTCAGTTCAAAACGCACGCCCAGAAAAGCCTGGAAATCGAAATTATTGAAAGGGCGCCGTTCGATCTCGGGCAATTCCCCGTAGTTGTCGTATTCGGCGCTCTGCATAAGGTAACCGAACGACAAACCGGTAAAAACAGAAACCGTTTCGCCGGTGCGGATCCCCAGATAGGCCGGCACATCAATGTACCCCAACCGCATGATGTATTTTTCCTGATCCTGTAATTTGGGATTTGGATTTTTGCGGCTTCCTTTTTGCGAATATTTTAGTTCGGCGCCTACAAAAGAAGTCCGGCTAATATCGGTTTGCACATATCCGCCAAACAAAACCCCTGGTTTGTGGTAACCGGAAGTATGGTCGCCATCCACCTGTGAAGCATTCAATCCACCCAGGACACCACCTTCAAAACGCTGCCCGTACGATTTGCTTTGCAGTCCTGTCAGCAATACAACCATAAACAAAAAAGCAATGAACATGCTTTCCAATTGCAACTTGCAACTCATAACTCTTTCAGTTTTTCTTTTAAAATTTTCACGCCCCTGCTGGCTTTTTCCTCGATAAAAATCACATTTTTTGTGGAAACCAGCGGCTTTTCCGGATCAATCACAAAAACCGGGATACCGGGTTTTGCATAATAGAGCAGGCTGGCTGCCGGATACACATTCAGCGATGTGCCGATCACTACAAAAATATCTGCTTTCTCAGCAATTAAAACAGCTTCGTCCATGGCTGGCACTGCCTCGCCAAACCAAACAATATGTGGCCGGAGCTGGCTCCCTTTTTCACATTTATCGCCTATTTTCAGTTCCCAACTATCCAGTTCATAAACCAGCGAAGGGTCTTTCTGGCTGCGTACTTTTTTTAGTTCACCGTGTAAATGAAGCACTTTCGAACTGCCTGCCCGTTCGTGCAGGTCATCCACGTTCTGGGTGATGATTTCCACATCAAAATCCTTCTCTAATTCAGCCAGGCCACTATGCCCGGCATTGGGCGAGCACTCGTACAACTGTTTGCGGCGGTCGTTATAAAACCGGTTTACCAAATCAGGGTTGCGTTCCCAGGCTTCGGGTGTCGCCACTTCCATCACATCGTATTCCTCCCACAGTCCTCCCATGTCGCGAAATGTCCGTATCCCGCTCTCCTGGCTCATGCCGGCGCCGCTCAGTACTACCAGTTTTTTCATACGTAAATAATTTCTATTAAATGAGCCTTTAAAGCCCATATGTTGTTTAAAATCAATAATTTTTAGAACTACAGACAAAAGAAAAGAAAGCACTTGTCTTTAAAGCAAATGCACGG
>JAVEYG010000004.1:0-31569 GCA_034003625.1 Prolixibacteraceae bacterium
ACCGTGCATTTGCTTTAAAGACAAGTGCTTTCTTTTCTTTTGTCTGTAGTTCTAAAAATTATTGATTTTAAACAACATATGGGCTTTAAAGGCTCATTTAATAGAAATTATTTACGTATGAAAAAGATATTCATTGTTCCGGCAGTTGCCACCATACTACTGATTGCCGCCTGTTCGCAGGAACAAAAAAAGGAAACATCAAAACCTGAAGACATCAAAAATGCGTTCGTCCTGAAAAAGCAGGCGGTGAGCGTGACGCTGAACCTGCCTGCCGAATTGCGGCCTTATGAAGAAGCCGAAATTCATGCAAAAGTGGATGGCTATGTACAAACGGTTTTGGCCGATATTGGCGACAAAGTCAGAAAAGGGCAGGTGCTTGCCCGTATTGATGGCCTGAAGTAGCGGAAAAGGCAGCGCAGGCCGGTGCAAAATTTCAGGAAGCAAAGGCAAAATTTCTGGCTGGACGCGATAAATACACCCGCATTCAAAACGCTGCAAAACAGCAGGGAGTGATTTCGGAATCAGAAGTAATCCTTGCCCAAAATCAGATGCGGGCCGACAGCGCTGCATTGGCTTCGGCTCAATCGGCATCGCAGGCTTATCGCCAGTTACAGGACTACCTCATCATCCGTGCACCATTTGACGGAATCGTAACCAGCCGGACGGTCAATCCAGGCGATTTGGTGGGGAAAGCAGGCAATCCGGCTCTGTTCATGGTCGAGAATCCGAAGAAGTTGAGGCTTCAGCTTTTTGTGCCCGAAACGCATGTTGGCAATCAGCCTTCAACCGACACCATCAGTTTTTCTGTGGATGCAATGGTGGGGAAAAAGTATCAGGCAGTACTATCCCGAAAGTCGGGCAGCATCAGCCGGGATACCCGCACCGAAACCTGGGAATATGAAGTTGACAACACCGCAGGAGAATTAAAACCGGGCATGTACACCACGGTAAACCTGAACCTGAACAGGCCGGCTGGTTCGTTGGTTGTGCCTGCTGCGGCAGTGGTTACCTCGCTCGAAAAGAAGTTTGTCATCCGCATAAAAAACGGGCAAGCAGAATGGGTCGATGTGAGAGATGGAATTTCGATGAAAGACGGCAAGGAGATTTTTGGCGCTCTGGTTGAAGGAGACACCATTTTGGCGCGCGGGAGCGATGAAATCAAGCCCGTAACAAAACTGAAAGTTAAAATTCAATAGCCATGAATTGGAAGAAACAGATAGTTCAATCGAAACCGACATTGTCGTTTCTCATTCCGCGTTTGATTGTCGGGCTGGTATTTCTTTCCGAAGGAATCCAGAAGTTTCTTTTCCCTGAATCGGTTGGGGCAGGGAGGTTTGAAAAAATTGGTTTTGAAAGTCCTGAATTCTGGGCACTGTTCGTTGCTTCGTTCGAAATAGTTTGTGGAGCGCTGGTTCTCATCGGCTTTCTTACCCGAATCGCTTCAATCCCACTGCTGATCATCATGTTTACTGCATTGATTACCACCAAAATTCCGATTCTTCAGGAAAAAGG
The DNA here is from genome assembly GCA_034003625.1 of Prolixibacteraceae bacterium. Lineage (GTDB taxonomy): Bacteria > Bacteroidota > Bacteroidia > Bacteroidales > Prolixibacteraceae > GWE2-42-39. Next base: position 1,513 of record JAVEYG010000004.1, read on the forward strand.
TTTCTGGCAAATGGCTCACGACTCACGTACCGATTTTGCGATGACCATGTTGCTGGTATTTTTGATAATATATGGAGCCGGAAGGTTTTCAGCAGATGAAAGATGGAAGAAAAAATAATCAGGCAATGAAAATATTCACTTCCATATTCATTTTTATACTGGCAGGCCTCTGCGAAATTGGCGGAGGCTATCTTGTGTGGCAATGGCTCAGGAATGATAAACCCTGGTGGCTGGGCGTAATTGACGGGATCGTGTTAGCCCTTTATGGCGTTGTGGCTACCCTGCAACCGGCTAATTTTGGAAGGATATATGCAGCCTATGGCGGTATTTTTATTGTCATGGCCATTTTATGGGGCTGGAAGGTGGATGGTTTTGTACCTGATAAATATGATGTCATTGGGGGACTGCTTGCATTAACAGGGATGGCAATCATAATGTATGCGCCAAGAAATTAGAAAATCAATTCTGCTTTCATGGATCAATATAATTTAGTTGTGCCTAAATGTGCATTGGAATAGGCAGGCCGGTATTGATCGATATTCCTATTCATTTTTCTGAAAATGTATTTCCTATGGTCCCTCCGGGAGCAGCAAATATAAAGAATGATCGGTTAATTTTTGCGGGAATTATAAAAATATAGGTATCTTGTCCGGCCATGTTTTTAATGACCAGGAGGCCAAAACGTCCGTGCTTTTCCGGTTCACAATAACATGCTTATTTAAATCAAACAAAAATGACCGGGAACCACGATAGCGAAAAAAAATGGTTTGTAGTGAAATATACCTTACGGGCAATTCTTTCATTTGCGCTGATCCTTGGCGGCTTTTTGCTTTTTAAGGAATTGTATTTCGACCACAACCCGGAGTATTGGATCGGCAAATTCTACGGCAACAGCCTGGCGATCCACCTGATCTATGTAGCATCAGAAGTGTTTTTCGGTATCTTTCCACCTGAGATTTTTATGTTCTGGGCCATCAAAGCAGGTGGAACAACGAATTATATCCTGAACATTCTTTTTTTTGCCGTGGTTTCGATGGGCGCGGGCCACCTGGCTTACTGGGGGGGCCGGTACCTTGCAAAACGGATGGGAAAACGTATCGAAAAACGAAAATTCGTGTCCCAACATTTACCAACGGTTAAACGGTTCGGGGGAGCCTTGATCGTCATTGCCGCCCTGACCCCCCTGCCCTGGGCAACGATCTCATTGGTGATGGGAATAATAGGTTATAATTACAACCGGTTTTCGCTGTATGCCCTGAGCCGGATCTTCCGGTTTGCCCTCAACGGCTTTCTGATCTTTCAGTCGGGTTCGCTGCTTTTCTGATAGGCTGGTCGGTACAACTCTTCCGAAAGCGGTCGCGAAAATTCTATCGGCTATTTTTCCCGGGTTTCAAAAAAATATGTACCTTTTAAACTGAGCCGAGAAAAGCAAACGGACAGGGACGGAAGGCGAATTGAGTTACGGGTTTGGATTACTTCTCTGTAAAGAGTTTGTTGATCAACACGGCGGAAGTATCCGGGCCGAAAGCAGGGAGGGAAAAGGGAGTGCTTTCATTTTCACCCTGTGTTCCTGAAAAGGTGAAGGTACCTTCAAAATAGTTATTTCCACAACCATTTACAAATCTCTTAATTTTGATTTAAGTGCATGGTCGTATGGGGCTTTTCCCTGTTCAGCATAAAACCCTGGCACAGGCATTGCTTTTTAGGATATATACAGGTTTGGGCTTTTTTCCTTAAATTTGATTTATTGATTCGCAAATTGTATGTTGAAAAAGCAAACCAAAGGGAAAACAGTATCGGGTTATCTGCGCCTTGATGCAGGTTTGACGGTTACCGGATCGGGGGGCGATAGCCGTTTCCTGTTCCGGGTCCCCGATGAAAACAACAGCATGGCTTTTGGAGATTGTATCCTGGCATTCAATTCTGAGATTCAGGATGAATTGCGAAATCTTTTGTTGCAGGCAAAAAAGAAATCGCGGATAACAAATTACACGCTCCATCATTCAGGGAAAAAGTATTTCATTACCGTAACCCCTTTGGACGGAGGAGAACTGGTACTGAGTTTCTTCCTTCAGGGAGAAGACCGGGGTGCGATGGAAACCAATCATGGGTACTGGCATTCGGCCCACTCCAAAACAATTACCTTGTCGTTCGACAGCGAATACCGGCATTTGTTTGTTTCCGGGGAGATACTCAATTTAACCGGTTCGGAACCAATAAACGGAAAGACACCCGAAGAATCAGGCTATCCGGAAGAACTGGCAGCCGAATTGAGAAAGTTGCTGGAACAGGTATACACACAGGGGTGCCATGTCGGTCAACCGGTTGAAATCCTGTTAAAAGAAAGTAATTTTTTCCTGAAGATTTTTGTTTATCCGGAACCGGATGACGACGGGAAAATATCGCTGGTACACCTGTGCATTACCGATTACGGGACCTTAGACAAAAAACAGCTGCAAGACGCAACACAGAAAGAACATTTGCAAATGGCGCTTGACGCCTCGGGACTGGGCGAGTGGGAGTGGTATACAGAAACCGGTGTCGTATATTTTTCACGAAAATGGAAATCACAATTAGGGTATTATCCAGATGAGCTTGAGGAACAGTTTTCGACTTTCCGGATGCTGCTTCACGAAGGAGACCGCGACCGGGTACTGCGTGAATTGCAGAATTTCATGAAAAGCAGTTCCCTGTTTTTTGAAACCCACTTCAGGCTCAGGCATAAAAACGGAAATTACCTTTGGATCGAGTGCCGGGCAACCTGTGCCCGTGACGAAAAAAATGCAGTAACCCGTATGATCGGCGTGAACCGGGATATTGGCGAAGAAAAGAAGACAATCGACGAACTGATCATTTTTAAGCAATCGATGATGCTTAGCCCGGTCCCTGTCGTGATCACCGACATTGACGGGTATATCGAATTTTTTAATACGGCCTATTGTAAAAAAACAGGCTGGAACCAGGAAGAGATCATCGGGAAAAAACCAAGCATATTGAAGTCGGGTTTCCATTCCGACGAATTTTACGCCAAACTGTGGAAAACCATAACCAACGGGAATGTTTGGCAGGGCGAATTCAGGAACAAACGCAAAAACGGGCGGTACTTTACCGAGTTCGCGACTATTTCTCCGCTCCGTGACCGAAAAGGGACGATCACCCACTTTGTAAAAATATCGGAAGACATTTCAGCCCTTCGGAAACTTGAAAATGATTTACGCTCGGCCCGGCGGTTGGCTGAAATTGCCAATATCTATAAAAATAACTTTCTGGCCAACATGAGCCACAAGATACGGACGCCGATCAACGGCATCATCGGTTTTTCCGACCTGCTGAAAGGAAGTCAGGCTAACGAAAAACAGCAAAACCGGTACATCGACCTGATCCAGCAAAACAGCGCTGCCCTGCTTCATCTGATCGACAACATCATTGACGTGGCCCGGATTGAAGCCAATGAACTGAAGATCAAAAAAGAATCGTGTTCACTAAAAGATATGTTTATCGAATTGAAGCCGCAAATGCAGAAAATGGCCGGGAGTAAAGGAAAAGAAAATATTTCGCTCAGATTTATCATTCCCCGTGAGGCGCACCACGATGTGATTTTCACGGATCCGGTCCGGCTGAAGCAGATTCTTTTCATTCTTTTTGAAAATGCGTTGAAACAAACCGAAAAAGGGTTTGTAGAAGTCGGGTACCAGATTTATTCGGAACGTAAACTCCAGTTTTATGTACACGACTCAGGGGAAGGGATCGGTGAACCCCAATTAGAAGCCTTGACCCGGCAACTCGGGGTGAACGATAAAACAACCGGGCAGATGAAAGGCGAAATGGGGATCGGGCTGACAATATGCCGTGGGTTGGTACGCCTGCTTGACGGACAGATTGGCGTGAAATCAAAGAAGGGAAAAGGGACAATTTTTTATTTCACTATCCCATACGACAAAATAAAAGTGCAGCCCCGTTCGGCCATCATCGAACAATCGAAAAGTTCGAAATACGATTTCAGTAAATACACCATCCTCATTGCCGAAGATGTGGCCTACAATTTTGAATACCTGAAGAATATTTTCTCCAGCACCGGGGCGAAATTGCTTTGGGCCAGGGATGGGATTGACGTGCTGAAAACCTTTCACAGCGAAAAAATCGACCTTATTCTGATGGATATCCAGTTGCCCGAAATCAACGGGTTTGATGCAACCCGCCAGATACGGCAAAAAAACAAAACCCTGCCAATCATCGCCCAAACCGGTTATACGATGGACGAAGACCGTGAGAAATGCCTCGCGGTGGGTTGTAACGATGTGCTGATAAAACCGCTCCGGATTGAAGATGTACTGAAAACCGTCGCCCGGCACTTGAAACCGTAAACAACCAGGGTACAACATACCGGTAAATTGCCTGCCTTGTTTTTTTAGATTGTGAGTTTCACTTCTTACTTTTGACGCAAAATAGTATTTCCTGAACAATGAACGTAGAACATTTCCCTTCCCGTCTGCTCGAAAATGCCGTCAACGAATTTGCCAAACTGCCCGGCATCGGACGGAAGACAGCCCTGCGGCTGGTTCTTCATTTGCTCCGGCAGGACGTGCGCGATGTCGAAATTTTTGGTAACACCATCATCAGGATGAAAAGTGAAATTAAACATTGCAGGGTTTGTCACAATATTTCGGACGCTGATGTGTGCAATATTTGCTCGAACCCTTCGCGTATCCCGTCGATTGTTTGTGTGGTTGAAAACATTAAAGATGTGATGTCGATTGAAAATACACATCAGTTCAACGGGCTCTACCATGTCCTGGGAGGCATTATTTCACCGATGGACGGGATTGGCCCATCCGACATTGAAGTAGAATCATTGGTCGCCCGCGTCAAACAGGGAGGAGTGGAAGAAGTGATCCTGGCGCTCAGTACCACTATGGAAGGAGATACTACCAATTTCTTCATTTTTAAAAAACTGAAAGATTTTCCGGTAAAAATCACCACGCTGGCCCGGGGCGTTTCCATTGGCGACGAGCTGGAATATGCCGATGAAATTACATTGGGCCGTTCTATTGTGAACCGCCAGAATTTTGAAGATTCGCTGGGAAGATAGGTATTAATTTACTATTTGTGATTGGGTTGGTATTGTATTATTTCTTGAAAATAAAGTAAACAGCCAAGATCAGGAAGATAAAACCAATCAGGTGGTTCATCCGGAAAGTTTCGTTACGGAAAACCAGTAAAGTGAAAATGGTAAAAATTATCAAGGTGATTACTTCCTGGATTACTTTCAGTTCAACCAAAGAAAAAGGGCCGCCATTTTCGCGAAACCCAATTCGGTTAGCCGGCACCTGGAAGAAATATTCAAACAAGGCAATTCCCCAGCTGATCAGTACAATGCTGATTAACGAAAGACTTTCAAACCATTTCAGTTCTTTGAATTTCAAATGGCCGTACCAGGCCATGGTCATAAACGTATTGGAAAGGACCAACAGTATGATGCTGTATAACGCTTTCATTCGTTTGTTTTTTCGATGTTTTTCTCCGCCGGGGAAGGGCGTAAACCCGATCCAGGATTCCGGCACGCAAAAATACATCAGATATTTATATCCGCAACAGGGATGAATAAATATCAGCCAGTCTGAACTTCTTTTTAATGATTACCTTACTTCTTCCCATCTGACAGGGTAATTTGCGCTTGTCAAAATCCGATAATCAGTTTGCCATCCATTGTCGAATTTCCGGAATGATTCTTCATTGATCCTGTCGGACAGGTAGACAAAAAAAGAAGAGACTGGTCCTTTCGGAACAACCTCTTCTTTGTATCTGTTTTAATTAATATCTGTTTAAAACAGATTCCCAACCAGATGTGGCTACGCTTCTGAAGCTTCTTCTGCCGGAGCTTCAGTCTCTGCTGCTTCTTCCGTGACCGGAGCTGATTCAGCTTTTTCGGCGGCAACCAGTTCTGCATTTTTCTTTGCAATGGAGGTTACACGGTCGGCATTAACTTTAGCTTCCGCAGCCAGTCTTTTCTTTTTCTCCGATTCAGATTCATTGCCCAGGCGATCTTTCTTAGCCTGGATTTTTGCTTCTTTCTCAGTTATCCAAGCCAGGAAGCGCCGTTCTGCTTCTTCGTCATTGAACGCGCCTTTGGCAACACCCCCGAGAAGGTGTTTTTTGTACAACACGCCTTTGTAAGATAAAATAGCCTTTACCGTATCGGTTGGTTGGGCGCCTTTGGCAAGCCAGTTTAAAGCTTTATCAAAATCGAGATCAATAGTAGCAGGATTTGTGTTTGGATTGTACGAGCCAATCCTTTCAATGCTCCTGCCATCCCGTGGCGCCCTGCTATCAGCTATCACAATGTGATAGTAAGCAAATCTTTTGCGGCCTTGCCGCTGTAATCTCATTTTTACTGGCATTTGCTTTAATTTTAATTGATAAACAGTGTTTTAAAAATGTGGCGCAAATATAGGGTATTTTTCTGAAAACGTTTACCCTGCGGTTCATTTTTTTGTAGATTTTATTTTATGCCGGATCTCCTGATTTTCAGGCTTGGCATGAATATTGAAGGTTCAGGATCCGAATAAATTTCAGGGTGCAGCAGCCATTTCAATATATTTTTGAATTTGTTTACAATGTTTAACTAATTTTTTAGTTTATTCTTTGTAATATTGAATGCCTGAAATCGTTACATATTTTAATTAACCAATAAACTACACTCCTTATCAAAAAGTTATGGATCGAAGACGTATTTTTATTTTTTCGGGAATCATACTTGCCATATTGGTTTCCGTTTTATTGTTCAGCTCTGCAGAGGACCATGAAACCCTTATTACCACACAGGTCAGGAGAGGTCCGTTCGATGTCCGGATTTTCTCATCAGGCCAGTTGGAATCGGAAAATTCACAGAACATCGACGCTCCTGAGAAAATGAAAGACCGGAGCCTGCGCATCTACGAATTATCCATCACCGATTTAATAGAAGAAGGCACTTTGGTCGATTCCGGTGATTACGTTGCAACCCTCGACCACAAGGCTGTTGAGGAGCAGTTAAAAACTGTTCAGGATGAGATGGAAAAAACCCTGACCGAACTTCAGGATGCCAAAATTGATTCTAACCTGACATTGAGTAATCAGCGCGATCAGATTGTAAATACGGTTTTGGAACTGGAGGAGAAAAAGATTGAAATGGAGCAGTCGATTTACGAGTCTCCGGCCATTCAGCAAAAGAAAAAAATGGATTACGACAAAGCTGCACGAAAGTATGAGCAGGAGAAAAAAGCCCTTGAACTAAAGACCCAGCAGCAGGCTAATAATGTAAACCGGAGGTTCATCAATTACAGGCAATTACAGGAACGTGAAAAAGGCCTGCAGGAACTTTTTAATTCGTTGGTTATTTACGCGCCCAAGTCGGGGATTTTAACGTACATGAAATATCCATGGGGCGAGATCGTATCGGTTGGTTCCATGATCAGTATGTACCGGGGGACCATCGCAAAAATCCCCGACATGTCGAACCTGATTTCCCGGACATTTATCAATGAAATTGATATTTCGAAGGTTAAACAAGGGCAGCAGGTGGAGATCGGGATCGATGCCTTCCCCGAAAAAAAACTGACAGGGGAAGTTGTCAGCATGGCCAATGTAGGCCAGGCAATGCCTAACAGCGATGCCAAAGTCTTCGAGGTGAAAATAAAAATTTTTGATAAAGACGAAGACCTGAAGCCGGCAATGACCACCAGCAATATCATCTTTGCAGGCACATACAGTGATACCCTGTTCATCCCGTCGGATGCCGTATTTCGCAACGACAGCCTGCAATATGTGTATGTTAAGGAGCGCAGCATGCGAAAACAGATTGTCAGCTTAGGCGACCAGAACGAAAATTTTATATTGGTAAAAGAAGGATTAAAGGAAGGAGAGGAGATTTGTTTAGTAGAACCTTCAGGCAGTTTGGAAATGAAATTTGAAGGGTTGGACATATACGACCGGATGAAGCAACAGGCAGAGGAAGAACAAAAACTTGCCGAGCAGGAACGGGAGAAGTATAAAAACAATGGGGCAACGATGGAGGCACCTTCCGGTATGCCTCCCGGGGTGACCATCCGCAAATAACCGCTAAATCTCAGTATTATGATTTTTATACGATATTTCCACGATATTCTGATTGCGATTGAAGCTATTTTCGCGAATAAGGTAAAATCCATGCTGACAGCGTTGGGGATCATTTTCGGCGTGGCTGCGGTGATCAGTATGCTGGCAATCGGCAACGGGGCCGAACAGGAGATACTGGAACAAATAAAAATGGTTGGGGTGAACAATATCATCATTACGCCCAGTACGGTTGAACCCGATAGTGAAAACGGAAATTCAGCAGCGGCAGGCGAAGGCCAAGAAGGAGGGAGGAAATTCTCAAAAGGACTTACATTGCCGGATGCACATGCAATTACCGAGGTAATTCCCACAGTGGCCAAAATAAGCCCGGTTATTTCATACAATTATTCCGTGATCATTGACGGGAAAAGCAAACCTGTGGTACTTGAAGGAGTAGGGGGCAGTTATTTTGATATTTTCAATATTCAGCTTGAAGAAGGAACCCGGTTTAACGGGGTACAGGAGCAAAACGGGCTTCCGGTTTGCATTATTGGCAACAATATAAAAAATGAATTCTTCAAACAGGAAGACCCGGTCGGAAAACCGATAAAAGTTGGACAAATATGGCTGACGGTTATCGGTGTGGTCGAACGGAGGGATTTCACGGCGTCGGCTTCCGACGAAATGGGCATCAGCAGTTCCGATAATAAAATTTTTATTCCGGCACAAACGTTGCTGATGCGGTTCAAGAACAGGGGCATTATCAGGGCTGATGAAGTAGAACGGGCCAATTCGAGGATGTCGGCAAGAAACCAGGCCGCTACCGACAATACAAAAAAAGATTACAACCAGCTCAGCAAAATTATTGTTCAGGTAAAAGAAACTGAAGACCTGGCACCCACTGCCAACCTGATCAAACGGATGTTGCTGCGCCGCCATTCCGGTCTGTACGATTTCGAGGTAACTATTCCCGAGTTACTGTTGAAACAACAGCAACGCACCAAAAATATTTTCAATATTGTGTTGGGCGCCATTGCCGGCATTTCGTTGATTGTTGGGGGGATCGGGATCATGAACATCATGTTGGCCTCCGTTCTGGAACGGATCCGTGAAATTGGCGTCCGGCAGGCTGTGGGTGCATCGCAGAAAGATATCATTGCCCAGTTTCTTGCCGAATCCACCTTAATAAGCATTGCAGGAGGTGTCATCGGTATCCTGCTGGGGGTCGCCTTGTCGCGGGCCATAACCATAATTTTTGATATTAAGACGATTGTATCGGTTTTCAGTGTTTTGGTTGCTTTCGGGGTATCAGCCTTAGTCGGTATTTCATTTGGTTACCTGCCTGCTAAAAAAGCAGCGGAAAAAGACCCGGTAGAATCACTTCGTCAATAAATTTTAATTGAGAAAAAATGAAGAAAACATATCTATCCATGCTTATTTGTTTGGTTTCAGTAAACTTGTTTAGCCAGGAGAAAAAATTAAGTTTTTCGCTGGATGACGTTATCCATATCGCATCCGAAGCTTCCATCGATGCCTTCCGGAATAAAAACATGTACCGCGCCAGTTACTGGGAGTACCGCTACTTCAAGGCCGATAAACTACCCAGCCTGACACTGGAAGCCATTCCTTTTGATTTCAACCGCTATCGCTATAAAGATTATAACTTTCAAACCAATGAAGAAGAATTTGTCCTGAAAGAATCATTCGGTTCGGAAGCCAACCTGTCGTTGAACCAGAACATTGCGCTGACCGGAGGCCGTTTGTTTTTAAGCACTGGCCTGGAGCGGATTAAAAATTTCTCGGGAAACGAAAACACCCTGTTTAAATCTACCCCGGTGAGCATTGGATATACCCAGGATATTAGTGGTTACAATGACATGAAATGGAAAAGCAAAATTGAACCGCTAAAGTTTGAAAAAGCGAAAAAACAACTGATCCAGTCGAACGAGTCACTCGCATGGAAAGCGGCTACTCATTTTTTCAACTTGGTGGAGGCCCAGGTCGAACTCCGTGTGGCAGAGCAAAGCTTGGCCATTGCCGATACGTTATATAAAATCGGACGGGGACGGTTCCAGGTAGGAACTGTGACCCAGAACGAGTTGCTGAGCCTCGAACTTCGTATGCTGAATTCAAAACAAGCCTTAAGCCGCGCCAAAACGCAGGTGCAACGGTACCAGTCGGAACTCAATTCATTTCTTTCGTTGGATAAATCGACAGAGATCGATTGCATTGTGCCGTATAAAGTCCCCGACATACAGATCAATGCCGATGCCGCTGTTTCAAGCGCATTGACCAACAACCCCGAAATGATCAATCTGCAACAGCGGATGCTCGAAGCCGATAAATTAGTTGCCCAGAGAAAATCGGAAGCGGGGTTCAACACCAGTCTTTTTGCCTTGTACGGGTTAGACCAGTCGTCATCCGATTTCAGCGACGTGTATAAAGATCCGGACAACAGCCAGCGCTTACGGATTGGCGTGAACATCCCGATCGTGGATTGGGGCAGGCGAAAAGGACGTTACCAGATGGCCAAATACAACCGTGAAGTGGAAATGGCCAGCATCGAACAGGACAAGATCGATTTTGAACAAAGTGTCTTTCAGGATGTCATTGATTTCAATTTACAGGCCGAACAGGTTAAAAATGCGGCGCTTGCCGATACGGTGGCCCGGAAAGGTTACGAAGTCGCTTTTCAGCGTTTCCTGATCGGGAAGGTAGATGTGATTAACTGGAACCAGTCGCGGATTGATATGGAAGATGCCCGAAGATCTTACATCCGGGCCATTCGCGAATACTGGAGGTATTATTATTCCCTTCGGATATCGACCTTGTACGATTTTATAAGCAATCAGCCATTGTCGGCTGAATACGATGTTTTACTTCAAAAATAGGCGCAATGAAAAAACGGATCATTCTGTTAGTTGCCTCGTTGCTGGTCGCAGCTGTGATTATTTTGTCGGGAATTGGCTTTGTAAAAAGTTTGTACCAGTCGGAAGAGGTTTACACTGTCAAAAAAGGGGAAATTATATCAACCGTCAGTTGCATTGGCGAAGTGAAGGGAGGAAAAGCAAGTCCCATTAATATACCTGAGGTTTTGAAAGACTGGGGTTTGCGTGTTTACGAATACAAGATGGTAGATATGGTGCAGGATGGGAAAATGGTCAATGCCGGCGATTATATTGCCAAGCTTGACGAATCGGACCTGGTAAATAATATGAGAAACCAGGTTCAGGAAAAAGAAAAGGTAGATGCCGATCTGCGGCATGCTGTTTTAGATAGTACTGTTGTATTGACCGCGTTTCGCGAAGATATTACCAATCTACTTCTGGACCTGGAATATGTAAAAATAGATCTCGAACAATCGAAATACGATTCGGAAGCCGAACAGCGAAAAGCCCGGATGAATTATCAAAAAGCTGAAATTGCCTTGGAAAAAAAGCGCCGCGATTATCACTTGGAACAGAATAAATTAAAAATCAGGATCATGCGCCACGAGAGCCGGGTAGAAGAATTGCAGAAACGGATTGAAAGGTACCAGGAAGCCATCAATGCCACCCGGATTGTTTGTACTGAAGGAGGTCTGGTAATGTTCGAGAAAGACTATTCCGGGAAAAAATACTCGAAAGATTCAAGGCTTTACATTTATATGAACGGCCCGATCGCTGTATTGCCCGATATGTCAACCGTATTGAGCCTGTCAAACGTGAAGGAAATTGATGTCACCAAAATTCATTTAAACGACAGTGTGGCCATTTTGGTAGATGCTTTACCCGACAAGAAATTTTCCGGGCGGGTGGTGAAAATCGCGAATATGGGCGAAGACCACAAAAATTTCGATATGAAGGTTTTCAAGGTGGACATCCGGTTTGATTTCTCCGATCCCGAATTAAAACCAGGCATGACCTGCAGTAACGATATTGTTTTTTGTCACGCGCCCAATGTGCTGGTCGTTCCGGTTGAAACGATTTTTGCTGAGAACGGACAGACTTTTGTATTTCTGAAAAACGGGGCGGATGTCGTTCGGAAGCCTGTAAAAACAGGATGTGAAGACAGTAAAAACATCGCTATACTGGAAGGGTTGAACGAAGGGGACAAAATACTGATGTACAGGCCCGGTCAAGGACAACTGGCCGAGCTTTAACCTGCTCTTAGTAAATATTGATTTTTGGATAAACTTTTTGTGCCCGGTTTTGTTCCGTTACAGGCAGGCAAAACTGAATTTACCATGCCGGTCTGGCAAACAATTAAATGAGGTGTAATACTCTGATTTATTTCGTTGTTGGAACGCCCGGAATAAGGGTTACCAAATTGTTAAACCGGATGCAAAAAGGAAATTACCTTTAATGTACATCATTGAAGGTTTTATCTTTGTTGGCACAAAAAAAGTACTAAAAAATCAAAAAAAACGAGTATGAAAGTAACAGTAGTTGGTGCTGGAAATGTGGGAGCGACCTGTGCTCAGATTGTTGCCGAAAAAAACATCGTGCAGGAAGTTGTGCTGGTTGATATTAAAGAAGGCTTATCGGAAGGCAAATCGCTCGATTTATGGCAAACAGCCCCCGTTAATTATTATGATACCCGCTTGGTCGGAGCAACGAACGATTATTCAAAAACTGCCGGTTCGGAAGTAGTGGTCATTACCTCGGGCGTTCCCCGTAAACCAGGAATGAGCCGCGACGACCTGATTTCAATCAATGCAGGTATCGTGAAAAGCGTGACGGAAAATGTCATCAAATATTCTCCGGAAGCTAAAATTATCATCGTGTCGAACCCATTAGACGTGATGACCTACGCTTCGTACGTGGTTTCCAAATTTCCGAAAAACCGCGTAATGGGGATGGCCGGCGTGTTGGATACTGCCCGTTACCGTGCATTCCTGGCCGAAGCGCTGGATGTTTCGCCCCGCGATATCCAAGCCCTGCTAATGGGCGGGCATGGCGACACGATGGTGCCGCTGCCACGTTATACCACTGTTTCGGGTATCCCGGTAACCGAACTGATCGACGCTGAAAAATTGGAGAAGATCATTGTCCGTACGAAAAACGGAGGCGGCGAACTGGTTAACCTGATGGGGACTTCGGCCTGGTACGCACCGGGATCGGCAGCCGCCCAAATGGTCGAAGCCATTGTTATGGACCAGAAACGTATCTTCCCCTGCTGTGTAAAATTAGAAGGCGAATACGGATTGAACGACATGTTCGTTGGCGTTCCGGTGAAACTGGGTAAAAACGGTGTGGAAGAAATTATTGAAGTGAAACTGAACGAAGAAGAAAAAGCTTTGTTGAACGAATCGGCAAATGCAGTAAAAAGCATCATGGACGTTCTCGACGGAATGAACATTTTGTAAACGCGTTCTGGAAAATATACCCTATCTTAGTGTCCTGCCAATTGGCGGGACACTTTTTTTCATAGTTAAGTATGCTGGAAATCAACTTGCAAATAATAGAACTTGAGCACGACAACTACCACATCATGCTCGAAGGGGAATTCCACGACGGCAAAAAATGTATGTGGATTGTCGATACCGGGGCATCGAAAACTGTGCTCAATAAAAATCTTGAAGACTATTATCAACTGATCGACACTGAAAATGCCGACGAATTTCAAAGCGCCGGCATCAACGAAGGAATGGTCGACACACAAGTAGGGATTACCGGACATTTGCGTTTTGGTAAATTGCTGATCGAAGATTTGAAGGTTGCCCTGATTGACCTTTCTCATGTAAACGATATTTATTCAAAATACTCCGACTACAAAATTGCAGGACTGCTGGGGGGGGACATTCTTAAAAAACACGGGGCCGTGATCGATTACAACAAACAAAAAATCTTTTTTACTGCCCACTAAAGCAAGGCATATCCTTCAGCCTGTTTTTTCTGAAAAATAATCCGGGAACAATGGAACTGCAAAAGTGAAAAAATTTAATCTTAAACAATAGACAAATGGATGTAGATGTTTTAAAGAATGCTTCGGAATGGATTTCTGAAATGATTATTACGTACGGTGTGAAAATTCTGATTGCAGCGATTACCCTTTTAGCAGGCCTCTGGGCCATCAGCCTTTTGTCGAAAGCACTTTCGCGGCTGATGGAACGCCGCAATGTAGATGTCTCCCTGCGCGGGTTCCTGAAAAGCCTGATGAGTATTTCGCTGAAAGCATTGCTGTTCATCACCGTTGTCGGGATGGTGGGGATACAGATGACCTCGTTTGTGGCTATTTTGGGGGCAGCGGGGCTGGCCGTCGGGATGGCCTTATCGGGTACCTTGCAAAATTTTGCAGGCGGGGTGATGATCCTTATTTTTAAACCTTTCAAAGCAGGAGATTACATTGAAGCACAAGGCTACGCCGGAATCGTTTCCGAAATCCAGATTTTTATCACCATTTTAAAAACCCCCGACAACAAAACAATATTGATCCCCAACGGAGGGCTTGCCACCGGGTCGATGATCAATTATTCTTCGGAAGCAACCCGTCGGGTTGACCTTTCGTTCGGTATTGCGTATGGCGATAGCTTCGACCAGGCAAAATCCGTAATTATGAAAATGATCGCCGAAGATACGCGCATCATGAAAGACCCCGCCCCGTTTGTGGCGCTGGGCTCGCTGGGCGACAGTTCGGTAAACATTACCGTTCGGGTGTGGGCAAAAACAACCGATTACTGGGATGTTTTTTTCGACCTGAACGAAAAAGTGTACAAACGGTTTCCCAAAGAAGGGCTCAGCATTCCTTTCCCGCAAATGGATGTCCACCTTCATCAACAAGATTAAAAACAATACAACATGAAACGACTACTGTTCTTTTTGCTGATTATTCCGTTTTTGGGGTTTTCACAACTCCCTAACGACACCATCAAATACTGGAAATTGGGCGGTTCATCCGGGATTAGCTTTTCCCAGGTGTCTCTGTCGAACTGGGTTGCCGGGGGAAAAAGCTCTGCTTCAGGGACTTTTCTTTTTAATTCGTTTGCCAATTATTCGAAAGAAAACGTCAGTTGGGAGAATGCCCTTAACCTGGGGTATGGGCTGATGAAAGAAAAAGACAATGACGCAGTGAAAACTGATGATAAAATTGATTTCAGCTCAAAACTGGGGCTTAAATCGAAAGGGAAAATTTATTACACGGCCTTGTTCAATTTCAGGAGCCAAATGACCAATGGATACAAATACCCGGACACCGACAATGCCATTTCGCGTTTTATGGCGCCGGGTTATTTTACACTGGCCCTGGGCGTCGACTACAAGCCAACCGACAAGTTTTCGCTTTTTGTTTCGCCCCTGACCGGAAAAATGACCGTTGTGAGCGATGATCAGTTATCAGCGGCCGGGGCTTTTGGCGTTAAGCCGGGAGATAAAAGCCGTTCGGAAATGGGAGCTTTCATAAAAACCCAGTTCAAAACAGAAGTGGTTAAAAATGTATCGTTGGAAACCAAACTCGACCTTTTCTCGAATTACTTAGACACACCCCAGAATATGGACGTTTACTGGGATGTGCTGGTGAACATGAAAATCAACAGTTTTATGTCGGCTAACCTGATTACCAATCTGATTTACGACCACGACATCAAAATTGCTGTTGACAAGAACAACGATGGAGTGGCAGATGCGGTTGGGCCACGCATTCAGTTTAAAGAATTGTTTGGGATCGGCCTTAATTTTAAGTTCTGAAAATTCAGGATGCCATTTCCCAAAAAGAAACTCCGTTTCCCCTCTGTAAAATTTTAATGAATCTACCCTGAGGGAAAACGGAGTCAATACTGTGCTAAAATCCTATAAAGGTTGAATAATCAGGTTTTTCCATTGCACCTTTATGTCTCCGCCACTATGAATCTGAAGGGCGATGCGCCCGTTGGCGCTGCCGATCAGCGAATCGTTCAGGTGAGTCATTTCTTCCCCGTTGAGCCAGGTTGTCACTTCAGGGCCAACTACTTTAATGCGCATGGTATTCCATTCGCCGGGCTTCAGTATTTCTTCCTTTTCGTCGGAAATCTGGTTCAGCCAGCCCCGTCCGTACGATTCGTAAATGCCGCCCGAATCATGGCCTTTAGGGGCCACTTCCACCTGCCAGCCCGAAACTTTAGTGCCATCGACTGTCGAACGGAAGAAGATGCCGCTGTTCCCGTTTGAAATTTGTTTAAAGTCGACCGAGAGGTCGAAGTTTTTGTAATATTTTTCGGTACCGAGGTACCCGTAGCCTTTGTCGGGACCGCTTTCGCATACCAGCAAGCTGTCTTCTACGTACCATTTTTCAGTTCCATAGGCAATCCAGCCACTCAGGTTGATGCCATTAAAAAGCGACTCAGCCGCTTTTTCTTTCTTCGGAAGTTCTTTTATTTTCATGTTCCGGAACCAGGCTTTACTACCGTGGTCCTGCAAGCTGATGTGTCCGGTTTCCGACAACCCGTATTCCGGGGCCATGTTCCATTTGCCACTGTTTTTGAGGGCAAACCACTCTTCGGTCCAGGCTTCAAACTCCACAATTTTTTCACCGTTCAGCCAGTGTTCCACATGCCCGTTGTCGAACACGATGCGGGAAGTGTTCCATTCGCCCACCGGGCTGAGTTTCTTTTTAGTCGTATCTGCCACGTACATGGCATAGTCGGCGCCGGTAAGCTGCCAGTCTTCTACTTTTTGCGGAAAGCCCACATCGTCAAGCATCTGGTATTCCGGGCCGGTGAGATACGGGGTCTTAAATTTTTCACTCTCAATGACATGGTACATCAGCCCGCTGTTTCCTTCGGGCGCGATTTTCCAGTCCCAGGCCAGTTCAAAGTTGTCGAACTGTTTTTCGGTAATGATGTAGCCGGTCATGTCGGCGCCGGTTCCGGCAGCTACTAAACAACCTTCTTCGACGCTCCACCCGGCGATTCCGGGGGCATTGTAATTTTTCCAGCCATTCAGTGTCTGACCGTCGAACAGGAGTTGCCAGCCTTCCTGAACCTCCTGTTGGGTCAATACGTTTTGTTTTTCAGCACAGCCAAAAAAGATCGTGGCTGCCAATACAATCATCGATAAAAAAGAGAATTGGTTTTTCATGGTTTACAAATATTGATGTTAACTAATTCGATGGTTTAAAAATACAATTTTAATCCGGGAAGCGATAAAACGGATTTTATTTTCCCCCTTCCACTTCTTCCAGGTCGCCCGACAGGTCGTTGGTCAGGTCGGTATCTAAAAATCCCCCTTCTTCCGGTAATATCAACCTGAAATCGTTAATCTGGTCAAGGAACAATTCACCGCTAACAAGTTCGATTTCCAGCACATGTCCGCCAAACGTATGGTCGTCGGACAAAAAATGCAGGTGATAACCGGGTACATTGATACCGGTTACAAACGGCGGACAATAAAAACCGCTCAGTGTCCCGGTAATTGATTGCGCTTCAAATTCGGGCTGGCTGGCCGTCACCTCAACCAGTGGGCGGTAAGGTTTTTGCTGAGCCGGCACACTACGGGTTTTTACCCGGTTGAACGTGCCGTGCAGCTTGATTGCGCAAAACAGGTTGGGGCTGATCATCAGGCTGTCGATGGTCTTTTTCAGTATAGGATACGACATGTCCGTAACTCCGGATTGTATTTCCGGATTAAAAAAAGTGACGGTTGCAAACGGGGTCAGTACATTTTTTTCGGGCTGATAAACTTTGCCGTCGGCTTTTACCTGGTAAAAAATATCATTCAAAAGGATCATTTCCCCGTCGAGGGCATGGAACGTGCCAATGCCAAAATCGCCATGCCGGCCCAGTTCCGACAAAGGGGTCGTCCCATCGTACACGCCCTGCATCAGTGCGTCGATGGTCGATACCTGTACCAGTTGCTGCTCTTGCTCTTTTTCTTTTGAACAGGAAAAAATGAGCAGGAAAATAATCAGATAAAACGATGGGTGTAAAATGAAATACCGGTTTTTTGCTTTGCTGTTCATCCTAAAGAATTCTGTTTTTCTATGCCTGTTCTGCGGATTCCTGATCGGGATAAATGGCAAAAATGGAACTGAAGCCCGAAATGTCGAATATTTCGCGGATGGCCGGTTGCATGGCGAACAGTTTCAGTTTACCGCCGGCTGCCATCATTTTTTTCTGAATGGTGAGGAAGATGCGCAATCCGGAGCTGCTGATGTAATTCAACCCGCTGCAGTCTAAGTAGATTTGTTTGGTGTCGCCGGTTACCACTTCGTTTACCGCGTTTTCAAATTCGTTGTAATTGGTGGTATCGATGCGCCCTTCCACCCGGATAAGGATTCCGTCGTTTGTGTTTTGTGTTGTAATGTTCATCTTAAAATGGTTTATTGTTGTTTTTTATTTTTTTTAAGGTCATGCTGAACTTGTTTCAGCATCCCAATTTTCAGGAGGCCCGAAACAATCCCGATCTTCACCGGGGCAGAGAGACTCCCTGAAACAGGCCAATCAAGACGCCCCCCACCGTTTTATCATTGTTAACTGGTTTTTATTGCTGGCCCGCCGGTAGCTCACTTCGTCCATAATCTGTTTGATCAGAAAAATACCCAGACCGCCAATAGGCCGTTCTTCTGCCGAAAGCATGATGTCGGGGTCTTCTTTTTGCAATGGGTCGTAGGGTTTTCCTTCGTCGGAAACCACAATGGTCATTTCCTTTCCGTTAAGACTGAAGTCAATGCTAATTTCATTTTCCGATCCTTTTTCAAACGCATAAAAAATAACGTTCGACAAAGCTTCCTCCAATGCCAGGTTAATCGAGGGCGCCAGTCCCGGCGGCAGCATCCACTCTTCTTCCAACCCCTCTAAGAACAAGACAAGCCGGTTCAGCTCTTCAATATCGTTCCGGATGACTAAGGTCTTATTTTTCTGCGTTTCGTCCATTGTAAATGATGCTCATCATGGTTAAATCGTCGGATTGAACATACCCGTTCACATGACGGGAAACATCGGCGATAGTTTCCCCGATCAGGAGTTTCGGTGAAGATACGGCATTTTTTCGAAGCACCTCAAGCAGCCGGTCTTCGCCAAAAAGGCGATGGTTTACATCCTCGGCTTCGGTAAGGCCGTCGGTGTATAAAAACACCTGGTCGCCTGCTTCAACAAAAATGCTTTCTTCGGTATAGGCAAAGTCGTCGAACAGACCTACGGGTATGGCTTTGGTGATTTTAAAGTAATTGGCGTCTGTCCGGTTCCTGATCAGTACCGGCGGGTTGTGGCCTGCATTGCAGTATTTCAGTTCGCCGTTACGGATGTCGAGAATGCCGAGGAAGAAGGTCACAAACATGTTCGATTCGTTGTTAAACGAGAGGGTTTTATTGATCGAGCTGACAATTTCAGCCGTGTTTTTAGTTTTGTCGGCCACCGACCGGAGCAGGGTACGGGTGACGGCCATGAACAGGGACGCCGGTATTCCTTTGCCCGACACGTCGCCGATGGCAAAACAAAGCCGGTATTCGTCAATTAAGAAGAAATCGTACAAATCGCCGCCCACCTCCTTGGCCGATTCGAGCGAGGCAAACAGGTCGATTTCGGGCAGGTTGGGAAAAGGCGGGAAAATGTGCGGGATCATGCCCATCTGTATTTCCTTGGCAATGCGCAGTTCGCTTTCAATTTTTTCTTTGGCCGAAGTGGTTTCTTTCAGGTTGACAATGTAATTGGCCAGTTCTTTCTGCATAAATTCGAACGAATCATGCAGCTCCTTCATCTCGTCGTTGGTTTTAATCTGCGGAAGTTCGGTATTGAAATTTCCCTGTGCAATCAACCGGGCCGATTTGGCAAATTTGGTCAGCGGGCTCAACAAGCGGTTGATGATGCCGACGGTGAAAAAGACCAGCAGGGCAAGTCCTCCGAGCGAAAGGAGGAAGATAAGAATATTTAGTTTGTGCAACGAAGCAAACATTTCCTCATGCGGATACACAACTCCTAAAGCCCACTTGGCAGAAGGTAGGCGGGTATGATAAATCCACACATTCCCCACGTCTTTCAGGTAAAGAGAGCTCAGGTTACTTTTTCCATGTATCATGTCACGGCCAATTTCCCTCATTCTGGGTTCGTCTAATTCTTTTGCCCGGGTGAAAATGGTTTCGTTCATAATCAGAGAACGGTTAGGATGCGTCACATAAACCCCGTTCCCGGAAATCAGGAAGGCATAGCCGGTTTCAAATATTTTCACGGAATTGACGATGTCGGTCAGCCAGTCGAGCGAAATATCGATGGTAATGATCCCGCCCAGTACCCGTTGCCCGTTTTTATTGAAGAAGAAAGGTACCGAATAGGTCGACAGCAAGGCTTTTCCTCCTCCTTCATCGAAATACGGTTCCGACCAGTACGGCCTTTTCAGGGTCGCAGGAATCTGGTACCAGTCCATAATGAAATAGTTGTAATCGGCTGATCCCAGCGAAGTCGTTTCAATTTTATCGCCATTGCGAAAAGCATACGGTGCGAAAAACTTTTGCCCGTTGGGGATTGCATGCGGCTCGAAAGCAATGGCGCTGGCATAGATGGACGGATTATTTTTTACCAATTTGTATAGGAACGAAAAAATGGAATCGTTATGAATAGAGCCGGTTTCAATAATCCAGGCCAGGTTGTTGGGGATCATTTCTGCCGGTTTAATCACTTCTTCAATCTTTTTGATGGTATTCTCGGCCAGGGCGATGGCATTTTCGCGAGTAGTCCGTTCGATGGTGGTCCGGGTGAAATAATAATACACCGAGAAAATGATCAATCCCAGAACAAGGCAGGAAAGAAGGATGCGGCTTATAATTTTAAAGGAAAGGCTGTTTTTCTTCATGTTTGGTTTTTCAGTGTGATTTATCGTCAGTCGGCCAATGGTTTGTAAAAGTTTTCCCTCTGCAACGCAGTTTCGTTGTATTTGCCATCCAGTCCGGCTTTAATAATGTTCACGGCACGGGAGTAATCCTGTTCCATCAGGTGCCCGCGTTTCACGTTTTTGTTTCCGGGGGCAATCATTTCTAAAATTTTATCCAGCATCCATTGCTGGTGGGCTTTGTTGTTGGGCAGGTGTGCCTTGTTCATTTCCCCGACTACCACATCAATCGTGTATTCTTTATTTTTGGCTGCATATTCCCAGCCTCTCAGGGTTGCGCCGATAAACTTTTTCAAGGCCTCTTTTTTCTCCGAATACGTTTTTTCTAAGCAATACCAGCCGTCTTCCGGGATATCTAAACCGTATTCGGAGAAGAAAAAGCGGGTCAGTTCGTCTTCGTTGACCCCGCTGTTGATGATCTGGTCGTATTCGTTGTAATACATTACCGTCAGCGCATCCACGCCGTCCATCATAAACAGGTTGATGGTATTCAGTACGCGCACCAGTTCGATGTGGTAGTTATTTTCGCGCATCAGGGCAATGGGAATGTCATCGAAGCCGGTGCTCCAGATGCCCAGCCGTTTGCTGTTCAGGTCCTTCAATTCGCTGATGCCACTGCTCTTCTTGGCCACCATCATCAATGCCGAGTGCTGCGACAACTGACCGATATTAACCAGGGGGACACCTTGCGCACGCTGCTTTATCCCGTCCATCAGAAAGGAAGAAATAAGGTCTGCCTTCCCTGCTGTCAGGTAATCGAAGGCCGAAACGCTCGCCGAGGGATGAAGGATCTGCACATCGAGGCCTGCTTCTGTGTAAAAACCCTGGTCGAGTGCGACGTAATACCCGGCAAACTGGGCCTGCGGGATCCAATGCGGCGAAAACACCAGCTTTTCGGGTTGCGCAAATAACTGGCTTATGCCCAGGCAGAAAATACAGAGAAAAAAACCATGTTTAAAGAAATGAATGTTTTTCACAAGTATAGCTTCATTTAAAATTATTGATTTCTGATTCTGGTCTGAAGGAATATTCTTCATTGATGCTTTCAATTTTCGAGTAGCCTAAAGATAGAAAAAACCGGTGCAGGATGGCATTTTAAACGCAATTTTTATAAAAGTTTAAAACCTCTTTGATGGTTGCGTTTTGATAGTTTGCCCGGCTGGGTGTCGAAGTGTATAAAAGATTGAGTTATAGGTTCAAAAATCGTTCATCGTTTCATTGATTTTTTGAAAAAAAAGTTAAGACTTTTTTAAGATCAACTCAAAATCAATTTTTTATTCTTCCTATACCTGTAAGGCTTTTTCGTATCCAGTCGAAATACAACGAGAAAAACAAAACCAGATTCATCAGCCAGATAACAAAAAGATTGAAGAACAACGTGTTCACCTTGAGCCCGCCGACTATTTTTTCGGAAGAAAGAAAATGGGCGCGGCCATTGCTGAAGTCCGGTTTCTTGTAAACAGGCGCCACTTTTTGCATGATGCCGTTGGCCGTTTCCCGGTAATATTCCTTTGAGCCGGCATTCATTACCAGGTCTTCGAGCGATTTGTTATGGTATTTCATTTTTTGGTTATACAAAAAACCGCTTCCTTCCGACTGGTTGATTTCGCGTATCGTCCGGTCTTTTTCATTCCTGATGGCATTGTATTTTTGCTGATAATGGCTTTTCAGTTTTTCCAAATAACGCTTGGACGAATCGGCAATTTCCGGGCTGAACCCGGGCAGCGACAGCTCGTTGATGGCCGAAAAAGCAGGCAGGTCTCCGGTTTCGCCCAGCTTCTGCAGTTCATTTTTTATCAGCCTCAGTTTCGGGGCGGTTTCGCTGTCGGGCTTTTTCAGTTTTTGCAGTCCTGATACGTGGTCGATCCTGCCAGTCAGTTCTGTTGCCAGCAAATCGGAAACATATTTTGCACGGGCCATTTCTTTTTCCTGATCAAAAAAACGGGCCATGTAGCGGTTGTTGGCAAACTGCTCGACGGCCAGCGCTTCAAACGCCCAGCGCGAAACCATGAATTCGCCAACCAGAGGAACTACATCTTTGTCAGCCGTTTTATCCTGCAAATCGTCGAATTTCACGATCACGCCGCAAAGCAGAATTTGCGGGATCAGCAAAAGCGGGATCAGGATGTAAATGGTGACCACCGAATCAAAAGCCGAAGAAATATTCAACCCCAGCATGTTTGCAAATACGGCAGTGGAAAAAAGCACGAGCCAGTAAGGGAAATTCATCCCGTGAATTTCGAGCACGAGGTTTCCGACCAATACAAAACAAAACGTTTGGAAAGCCGAAAGCAAAATCAGGAAAAGGATTTTTGAATAGAGGTAACTCAGGCGGCTCAGGTTGAGGAACGATTCGCGTTGCAGGATTTTGCGGTCTTTGATGATCTCCTCGGCGCTCACGCTCATGCCCATGAAAAGCACTACTACAATGGCCATGAACAAATACGAAATCAGGTTTTTGTTTTCAAAGAAAATGTATTGGTTGTCTTCGGCAAAACGGGTGAAATAGGCTACGATGAGCGCGAGCAGGGGCGCTTCAACCAGGTTGATCAGCAGGTATTGTTTGTCGGTGACTTTAATGCGCAGGTTGCGCCGCATAAAAATTGTGAATTGTTTCAGCCGCCCCGGCTTCCTGAATTCCGATTTCGGGTTTTCCGTCCCGTTGCATTTTTCGGTTGTGTTGTCCGGTTCTACCTGTTTCTTGTAGCGTTGGTACCAGTCGTCGGGCGAGAGCTGGCGTTCGGCCATCAGGTTTCCCGATTCGTCGATTTTCCTGGTTTCAACAATTTCCAGCACCTGCTCGGGATTGACGTTGCCGCATTGCAGGCATTCGCATTCGTCGGAATTAACGTGGTCGATGGCCGTTTTGAAATAGATAATTGCATCAAGCGGGTTGCCGGTATAGATGGGCCTTCCGCCTTTGTCCATGATCCACAGTTTGTCAAACAGCTTAAAAATAGCCGACGACGGCTGGTGAATGTTGACCATGATGATTTTTCCTTTTCGCGCCTGTTCTTTCAGCAGCAGCATCACTTTTTCCGAGTCCATCGACGAGAGCCCGGAAGTGGGTTCATCGACATACAAAATGGCGGGTTCGCGGATTAGTTCGAGAGCCACGTTCAGGCGTTTGCGCTGCCCCCCGCTGATGGTTTTTTTGAGCGGGTTGCCCACTTTCAGGTCTTTGAACTCGTGCAATTCCAGCTCGTGCAGTACCCGCGCCACTTTTTGGTTGATCTGTTTTTCGCTGTGGCCGTCGAAACAAAGGCAGGCATTGTAATACAGGTTTTCCCACACGGTCAGGTCTTCAAACAAAAGGTCGTCCTGCGGCACAAAGCCGATCAGCCCCTGTGTTTCTTTTTTGTTTTTATGAATATCGAGTTGGTTGATAAGAATATGCCCTGTGTCAACCGGAATATTTCCGTTCAGGATGTTCAGCAGGGTCGATTTCCCGACGCCGCTGCCGCCCATAATGGCGATGAGTTGCCCTGAACGTTCGGAAAACGAAAAACGGTGCAGCCCGTTGTTGCTGTTTTTGAATTTGAATTCGATTTCTTCGCCGCGCAACACAAACGGTTTTGCATGTTCCTGATCGAAGAAACAGGCCGTAATGTCGGAATAATAAACCGGCTGTATCCGCGGGCCACGCAGTATCCCGCCTTCTTTGAACGCATAAAACCGGTTGGCGACAATGGAGTTCCCCTCCAACGAAATACTTTCTTTTCCCCGAAAATTAAAAATGTAACTGCCGGTTTGCTGAAGGTATAAAAACAGCAATTCGCCGTCGAGATTTTTAAGCTGAAGGTGTTTTATTTTCTGATTGCCCGCTTTATCTTCGGAATTAATCAGAAGAAAATCGGGAAAACTGAGCATTTCCGGGGATTCTGAGAAAATGAATTCTCTGTATTTTTTCACTTCTTTTTCCGGAATGGAAAAAACGGAGGCCAGTATCCGGAAAAGTTCTTCGGCATTTTCGGTTTCCCCGGTTCGCGACAATTCCATGAAACGCAGGAAAACCATGATTTGCTCCTGACGGTGCAGGCGGCTTTTAATATTGTTGGCAATATTTTCGGCCTGTTGGTCGATGTCCACCGGGAGAATGGCGTCCCCGTCAATCCCGTACAGATCGAGCAACTCGTCGAACAAACGAAGGTATTCTTCCGAAGAAGAAATGCCGAGATGCAGCTTCAGGTACGACAAAAAAATATTTTGTGCATTTTCCCTGTCCGATTTACTTTTCACCGAAAAAATAGCAAAAAGGTTTATCAGGGCATTTAAGGTGATTTCGTTCATGGTTAGGTCAGACGTTTGGAAACACGTTCCGGATGTATAAATTATCCGGAGGCCAGCTCTTTATGGGCTGTATTTTAGTTTGGTTTTTTTAAAAAGGAACAGGGATTAGTTGTTTTACGACTAATCCCTGTTGGTCTGTTTATTTGAAAATTTCGTTTCGGAACGACTCGATCATCGGGCTGATTTCGTTCAGTTCCTTTTCGGTGAATTTCGGATGTTGTTCAAAATAGTTGGCAATATCCTTCATTTTTTCGTAATAAGGTTTCACATTCTGGTCGCCCGACATTAGTTCCAGCAGCGAAAAGATACTTTTGGCACGTTCGCCCTGCTGACCGATAAATTCAATCATCGGCTTGTTGTTCTGTGCAAACAGGCTCAACTGGGTCAGGATGTACAATGCTTCGATGTTGGCCCCGATGAATGAAAGCGCATATGTTCCCGGCTGGTCACTATTTGTGAATTTTTGGTGCGCCAGGTTCATCATCTCGTTGACCAGGTTGTCCAATGAATCTTGGTTTTCCGCATTGTCCTGCAGGCGTTTCATGTAACCTGACGAGGAAGCAAATTCGTTTTGTAGGCCGAGCTTATCCAGCAACTGTTGTTCCAGTTCGCTGGTTTTCAGAACCATGTCGCTGCGGTTGAAAACCTTTGCATAGTTTAGGTCGAAGGCATACATGCCCAGACCAAGTCCCATCTGGGTTTTGGTCATGAACTTCTCAACGTCGTCGATTGGTACGGTCAGATCAAGGATGTATGAAGCGCCAACCTGATTAATGAAATCGGCAATCTCAGGCGCTTTGGGCGAATTGTTGATGATTTCTACGATCTGGTCCTTAATTTTCATGGCATCAAAAGTCTCCACTTCTACAATGGCTTCTTTTCCGTCGGAAGTAGTCCCTTTGTTTTCTTTCACTTTGGATGACTGGCCGCAGCCCGCAACAAGTAAAACTGAAACACTGATTATCAGTGCATTTCTCAGAAAATTCAATTTCATAACGAGATATTTTTGTTTGAATAATTAATTTTTGTTTGTTTAATCACCAAGAAGTTTTAAAGATAGCATAAATTGATCAGTTCCCTTTTTGCCATCTTCAATTTTTTTAGCGTAGCCAAACGACCAGGTAGTTTTCAGGTAGGAAAACAAGACCAGTTGGAGGTCGATTTGCCCCCCGAAATTGAAAATATGCGACAGTTTGGAAGACTGGTCGAAATTGGTCATCAGGTGGGTGCTGAACAAGGATGATTTGACAAATGTGGGATACAGCCACGAAGTGCCGACATTGCGGAGCCGCAGTGGGCGAAGATTCAGTTCGCCCATGGTTTTCACATAGTTGTAAGCGGGAACTTCATCGATCTCGGCGCCCGGAAAAGCCAGCGCGGTACGGTATTGTTCCGATGGTTGCCAATCGACATAATTGTTACGGAAGCCCCCAAAATAAAACTGGGAAAGCCCTGAAGTACGGTCTCCAAACGACTGCCCCACGCTGTTGCGTATCCAGAAACTGGTGTTGCGGGTATTCGGGATTAAGAAGCCAACATCCTGATTAGACACGATGGATGGGTAAAAATCGCCCTTTGCCAGGTACGATGTCGCCGACAGGCTCCATGAAAACCCTTTCTCGTCGATCACCGCCCCGAGCGTCCGTCGGAGTTTTGAGACTCCGTACGACGCCGTTGCCGCCTGAAAATTTTTGATCGGCGATGCAATATTCTGGTATTGTGGCAACACTTCTAAATTCCCGTAGGTGTAAAGCCCAAATTCGTAAAACAAAAGCAGGGGTTTGTAAAGCGATTTTTCTTTTTTGTACGCAACACCCAGCGAGTAACCGGCCCGGCTCCGTTTGGTGGGACCGAACAAATCGTAAAAATGGGTTTGGTTATAATTTGCCCTGAAATGCCAGTTCCAATATTTCCAATCAAGCATGGCGTGAAATTTCTGATTGTCTTCGTATTCGCTCCAGGGCGAACCGGCCAGAAACAAATCGAGGTTGCTGATGCCAACCGGGTCGCGCCAGTTGAGGCGATAGCCCAGCGCCATGGTTCCTTTGTACCCGCCAATGTCGGGAAAAGCGTTGGCCAGCTTCATTTCTTTGAGCGGAAGATACTCTTCTTCTACCGGTTTTTCTTTCTCTTTTACTGAAGAAGCTGGCGGCAATGACCATTCTTCTACTTCAGGGTGTTGTTGATGAACCCTGTTGCCAAGATAATCGATCGAATTGGCATCGTCGAGGACCTGCACCGGCATAACGCCCGGGACCATCCCGTCGCGATGGAATTTCAGTGCCAGAAGTGAATCTTCAGTTATTTGCAATGGCATGAACAATCCGGTTTCGGTATTCGAAAGCAACTCGAATTTCCGGTCGGACAAACGGATGCGCCAAACATTCGACACCCCGGTATAATACGAAGTCCCGATCAGGTATTGGCCGTCGTCCGAAAATTTGAACTGGGTCAGCGTGTTGTCTTCCTGTTCATAAATGGTTTCAAAATTCGTATGGCCCTGTTCCAGTTTTTTCAGATCGAATAAAATAAGCGACTGCTCGCCTTTCACCCCCGACAGCGACGCACTCAGCTGGTCGCCTTTATTGGAAATATCGAGGTCGAAAATTACCTTCCCGAAAGGGGCAGTGTACATTGGGAGCGCTTTGTCGTAAGGTTCCGGAAATTTTACAAGAATGGCATAACCGTTATCGTGCCTGACACCCCAAATGCTTTTGTCGAGCGGGTTAAAAACTAAGTCGCCGGCACGGGTCCTCGGGTTGACTATCCGTTTTTTACCTGTTTTTACATCAATTTCAACTAAGCTGCGGTATTTACTGTTGTGCTCGCTGACGTAAATTTTTTCATCCTCCGGATTATATGCCAGATGGGTGGTGTAATACAGTTCGGGCGAATCGAGCGTGGCCAGTTTCCTTACCTTTCCGGTGTTTTTATCGATTTCGGCAATTTGCGAAATAATGCCTGGGTGGTTGATGGCGGCGTAAATTTTCCCGGTGGTTGGGTTGTACTCAAAACGGGAAACATTTCCCAACGGGTAGTTTGTTATCGGTTTAAATCCGGTAAGCGGAAATTCTTTGATCCGCGCAATGTTTTCGTTCTGAAACCGATATTCCCATTCAGCCCATTCGGCCCACATTTCGCGGACCGGTTTTTTATACACCTTTTTAAACTGGTTGCCAAAAAAGGCCTTGCTGCTGTCGCTGCGCGAGTAGAAATCTTTCAGTTTATCGACCCCATATTGGTAGGCGAGATAAGCGACAAAACGGGTCCCGTACAAATAGGCGTTGGCGCCCACCTGAAAATCGATGGTGGTCCCTTCGGTTTCGAGCCCGACCAGGGAATAGATCGGTTGTTTTTCGCTGACAATGCTGCGGAAGTACATTTCATCATAGGTTCCCATGGCGCGGCCCAGCCCCCCCGACATCCAGGTTTCCATGAAACAGGCAATGCCTTCCTGGAACCAGCGCGGTGCATACCAACGCGGGGTGGTGAGGTAACTCCATAAGGCCGAAATGGGTTGTTCTTCGTTCCGCCTGATTTTTCCTCCCATCAACTTGCGAAAAAAGGCGTCCTGCCGGTTAGCTTTATCGGTCATTACCACGTGCGTCAGTTCGTGGTTGAACAGCCATTGGAAACGTTCGTTCGACGGGATGATGCTGAACGCAAAACTATAAGGTGAAATGCCCAGCTGAACCTGGCTGAAAGGCATGGCGATCGCCCCGCCATGCCCCATGTCTTCAAAGTCGTTCAGCACCACATACGTTGTTGTGTCGCGGTAATCCCAGAAGCGGGAGTGAAAATCCATCGCGTTCCGGTAGGTTTGCGACACATGGGGCAACAGGTATGAATACCGTTTCCCGAAATAAATCAGGTCGAGGTTTCCGGTTTTTAAATGATTGATGTTTTGAGACGATGCTGTTTGGTTCCAGCAAATACCAATAAGCAATAAAATAATCAGTTGTAATTTACTCATCCGGGCTTTTTAAAAAGCTGTTTTTACTATCCTGAAAGTTGATTGGAGAACGAAATTTTTTAATCCCTTCTCATGCCGCCCAACAATTCTGAGTCAAGACAAGCGCCCAATTTTTCAGAGTCCCATGCGCCCAGATTTTCAGAGTCTAAACGTGAAAACCCCAGTTCTTCAGTATCCCAAAGGATGGTCCGTCCCAGTTTTTCAGTATCAAAAAAAGTTATTCCGCCAAGCTGTTCTGTGTCCCGGAAACTTCCTAATTTCTCGGCATCAAAAAAAGTTATTGACCCCAGTTTTTCAGTATCCAAGATCCGGGTACCCAGTTGTTCGGCATCCCATACCGTTCCCAGTTTTTCCGTATCGAGAAAATTCAATTGTTCCATATCCTTTTGAATATTTTCTGCGACATTCACCGGATTGGTCGTTAAGTCCTTGCTGTACAGCTTCTTTTTGTCGAAAAATTTCAACACGGCTTTGTCTTTTAAAACAAGCGAACTGGCTACTTCGTTATAAACTAATAAGTCGTGCGCTTTATTCAACGCTGTGTTTTTATCGGTCCCGGTTTCCTGGATAAACGCATCGAGCCCAGTGATGAAATTGAGCACGGCGCTGTTGCGGTAATTCATTTGTGCCACTATGTTGTTGGCCTGAGCAATGGCGTTCCGAAGAAAAGCCGGGTCGGCCTCTTTTGCCGATTCACAAGCAGCAACTGCTACCAGCAGGTCTTTACGGGCTGCGCCCAGGAATTTCCCGTAATTTTCCAAGGCTGTTATTTCGGGGGCGCTTGTGTTTTTAAAGGATTCGTTTTTACTGGCTTCGGCTACTGCGAAGTCAATGTTTTTGCCCAATTCGAGCGCACGGACATAGTAAAAATTCATAAAGTTTTTTACCGAGTGCCGCATCACCGAGTCGGCCAGAAGGTCGTTTTTCAGTTCAATGTCGGCTTCGGTG
>JAVEYG010000004.1:31579-150625 GCA_034003625.1 Prolixibacteraceae bacterium
TGCGAAGTCAATGTTTTTGCCCAATTCGAGCGCACGGACATAGTAAAAATTCATAAAGTTTTTTACCGAGTGCCGCATCACCGAGTCGGCCAGAAGGTCGTTTTTCAGTTCAATGTCGGCTTCGGTGACCTTTGTGTTCCGGTAGTTGCTTACTTTTCCGATGGTGCCGGAAAGTTCATCATTGTTCAGCCGGGGATATTCAACGGAAATACCGATCAGGAACCCGGCAACCAACGCAGCGATGATTCCAAATATAACAAACAGGTTTTTCGACTTTTTCATTTTTATTGATAGTTTTATTTTTACATTAATACTTTAAAGCATTCAATATTAGTGTAGTTTAGCGGAGATTTCTTCTGGATTTATTGATATCCCGGACTCAAAAGAACGCCCATTTCCTCAAAGGGAAACTATACCGCCCAGATTTTCTGTATCCAGAATGATGCCCAGTTTTTCGGTGTCCCATGAGCCTAAATTTTCAGCGTCTAAAAGTCCAAACCCCAGTTTTTCCGTATCGGTAATTATCGTTCCCAGTTTTTCAGCATCATACCTTATTCCCCCCAGCTTTTCGGCATCGGTAATTTCTATTACTCCTAATTTTTCAGTATCAAGAAAATTCAACTGTTCTGTATCTTTTAATTTCAATTGTTCCATATCTTTTTGAATATTTTCCGCGACATTTACCGGACTGGTCGTTAAGTCCTTGCTGTACAATTTCTTCTTGTCGAAGAATTTCAACACCACTTTGTCCTTTAAAACAAGTGAACTGGCTACTTCGTTATAAACCAGCAAATCGTGCGCTTTATTCAACGCTGTGTTTTTATCGGCTCCGGTTTCCTGTATAAACGCATCGAGCCCAGTGATGAAATTGAGCACGGCGCTGTTGCGGTAATTCATTTGTGCCACTATGTTGTTGGCCTGAGCAATGGCGTTCCGAAGAAAAGCCGGGTCGGCCTCTTTTGCCGATTCACAAGCAGCAACTGCTACCAGCAGGTCTTTACGGGCTGCGCCCAGGAATTTCCCGTAATTTTCCAAGGCTGTTATTTCGGGGGCGCTTGTGTTTTTAAAGGATTCGTTTTTACTGGCTTCGGCTACTGCGAAGTCAATGTTTTTGCCCAATTCGAGCGCACGGACATAGTAAAAATTCATAAAGTTTTTTACCGAGTGCCGCATCACCGAGTCGGCCAGAAGGTCGTTTTTCAGTTCAATGTCGGCTTCGGTGGCCTTTGTGTTCCGGTAGTTGCTTACTTTTCCGATGGTGCCGGAAAGTTCACTGTTGTTCAGCCTTGGATATTCAACAGAAATGCCAATCAGAAATCCGATAGCCAATGCAGCGATAATGACAAATGTGATTAAAAGGTTGTTTTTCTTTTTCATTTTATTTGGTTTTTAATTGTTCTAATTCAATTATTCATTGCCATAGGAAAAGTTGGGAAAAAATAAATTTTTTATTCCGGTTTGAATTCGCAGAACACTTTCCCTTCCTTTATAAACCGAACTTTTGGTGTTTTAAAGTTATCATTTTTATCGACAAGGAAAACTATCTTGCCGTAACACAAATATCTCTCTTCCAAATTAATTGTTTCTGTTTTCCGAAAAACACCTTCCGAAAAAAGGAGTTTGACATATCCATCCGATGACTCGTTTTGGGTTTCCTCTATCGTGCAATAAACGCTATCCCGGGTGCTAACCGAAACCAGCACCGCCCGGAAGCCATTGGCTTTAAAATCCCGGATGTCAATTTTAGTCCCGTTTTCGTTATAGTAAAAACCTGTTTCGGGCGTTTTTGCCATCGTACCCGAAATATCGCGGGCGCCGGGCCTTTGCCCGTCCGTTCCCAGATAGGTGGCAAGCCCCCCGACAAAAAGGCCAAGCAACAGAACGGCGGCATAGGCCAAAAGTCGCTTGCTGTGTGCAGGCATAAAACGTATTGTTTTTGTTCGTCCGGTTATTTGTACCTTTTGCCGGTCGTTTATTTGTTGCATGATTTCTTCTGAAAGATCAATGGGAGGAATACTTTTTGAATTCTCTTCCAACCTTTCATGCAGCTTCGATAAACGTTGGAACAAACGGCGCGCTTCCGGCGAAATTTTAATCAGTTCATAAAACTGCTCTTCTTCCCGGGGCGACAGTTTCCCGTCAATTTTTTTTTGAATGATTCGTCCATCTTCTGTTTGCAGCTTTTTCACGTTTGTGATTTTTTATGTGTTTTCAATGGCTGTTTTAATTGTATTCTTCCGTAGCGAAAAAATCGGTTTTCGATAATTTCTCTTTTAGCATTTTCCGGGCATCGAACAATCTCGATTTTACCGTTTTTTCAGGGAGGCTGAGCGTTTCAGCGATGTCGGCGTATGATAAACCGGTGTAATATTTCAGCACGACTACCGATTTGTGCTTTTCATTTAATTCCTGCACCGAGCGGTTTAACAGGTGTTCCCGGTTTTCCTGTTCCGCGTTTTCGCCGGGGGGTTGATGAAACTGGTCCGGCAGATTCTCAATTTGCATGAACTTCTTTTTTCGTTTAACAAACAACAGGGCGCGGTTGATGGCCATACGGTAAACCCAGCTGAAAAATTTGTGTTCCGGCTTGTATTGCCCGATCGATTCATACGCTTTCACAAACACATCCTGCACCAGTTCTTTGGCATCTTCCTCGTTGCCAACAATTTTCAGGATAATCCGGAATACCGGGTTTTGATACCTTTCAACCAATATCCGGTAAGCATGGGTATGGCCGTCAATAATTTCTTCTATGATTTTTTGCTCATCTCCCATAACCGTCAGTCCTGCACGGATTTAATTGGTTGAATGTTCATCCTGTCAACTTGTTTCATCTCAATTAGTGCCTTGTCCTCAAAAAGTTGGTAATCCTCCCTCATTATTTCAACAAATTTAATTTCCACAGGTCGCGGTAATTCATCCGGATCAAAGGAGAGAGCGTTATTTCTCCCACTTTGCCTATGTGTTTTCGCAGTTCCCTGAGTTCGGTAAGTTTTTCTTCTATGTCCTGTTCCTGAATAGCGGGGAAGCCGTTTTCTCTCAGCATTAAATTTCGTTTTGCCTTGATCGATAATTCAAGGTAAAGCCGGATGTAGCAATACATATCGAGAATTACTTCGCCGGAAAACCTTGATTTTAGCGATGCCAGATATTGGCCGGCCCTGGTCGATAGAAATTGTCCTTTGTTGATCATGTTTATTAATTCGATTTCGCTGCTGAATTCGATTTCAAGCCAGTTTTGCAGTTGTATTTCGTTTCGCCGGAAGATCAGGATAAAAATGAGGGGAAGGACAATGATGATCCCCAGTGTTTGAAACAGCGGGTCGATATAAAAATGATTGAATGCCGAATGGATGATGTAAGCTGCAGCCATTGCTATCGCTGTGTTTGCAAAGAAGGAGCCGTTCCGGTTTTTTGCCCCGATCAGGATAACGGAGAGCAGAGCGGTACATCCCCCGTGCATCAGCGCAGTGCCGAAGCCCCGGATGACCCAGATCAGCAGGTTGGGGCTGTCGTTATTTTGCAGGTAAAGAATGTTTTCGACCAACGCAAAACCTGTACCTATGGCAAAGCCATAAATAGCCGCATCGATTAAAAAACCGGCACGTTTTCGAAAAATGACAAAAAAGAGAAACAGCGATTTAATCAACTCTTCTATTCCCGGAGCTACATACCGGGAAAAAATGTCAAACGGAAGGGGAAGAATGTCTAAAACAAAATTATTTGTAATATAAGCTATTCCGGCGCTGATCGCTCCCCAGCAAACAGAAAATACCAGGTATTTTTTGAGTACTAATTTAAAACTGTCGAGCAGAAAGAGAAATGCCAAAAATAATAATGCCGGAAGAATACTAAAGGCTAATTCCATGTTTTTTATTTGCCGGATGAAGATACATAATATTTTTAAAGACTTTTCTTCTCCCGACAGGCAATTTCGTTTTTTTGCAGGAAATAAGAGCAACCTGCAAAAACATTGTGGATCAAAAGCACCTAATGTAGCGGTATCAATAAAAAACTGTTCAAAAGCCAACAAATCCGGAATATTTCTGTTGCTTTTGAACAGTCGTTAAAAATAGGTCAGCAGGCTGTTTAAACATTCAATTGTTTGGACGCATCGGCTTTATTTATTTTTCTGACGCCGGTGGTGCCGCCGCCTTTCAGTGTCAGTTCAACCGGGGCATTGGTTTTCCAGGCGCCACAGGTGAAGTCGGGTACATCGACCGAGTTGGATCGGTTGGCGACTGACATTTCGCTGAGGGGGGCAATGGCGCTCCACAAAGCGGCATCGTACACATCCTGATCGAGCGGCAGGCCGTTGCGCAGGCAGTCGGTCAGGCGCCAGTCCATCATAAAGTCCATTCCGCCGTGCCCACCCACCTGTTTGGCCATCTCGCCTACTTTTTTTACAATTTCAGGAGTAAATTCATCGTACAATTTTTTCATTTCTTCATCGTTCATCCAGTCGTGTCCTTTTGAAACCCGTTCGGGGGCAGGCCATTTACTGGCCATTCCTTTCGTGCCGCTGACCAAATGGATACGAGAATACGGGCGTGGGCTGGTTACATCGTGCTGGATCATAATGGTGCGCCCCTTATAGGTTTTTACCGTGGTGGTGTTCATGTTCCCGCGATATTGCTTTGCGGCAAATTCAGTAAAGAAATTATCTTCCGAAGCCAGTTTTTTTGCCATTGCCGCCATCTGAAAGTCGGCAGATTGCATCGCTGTCAGGTACTCCATCTGGTCGCCGCGGTTGATGTCCATAATCTGGCAAATTGGCCCCAGCCCATGTGTCGGGTATAAATTCCCGTTCCTGAAGTTTTCTTTCAACCGCCACATTTCCGTGTAACCGTTTTTGTTGAAGTTGGATTCGAGAAGGTTGTGAATATAAGCGCCTTCGCCGTGGATAATCTCCCCGAAATATCCCTGTCTGGCCATGTTCAGGGTGAGCAGTTCAAAGAAGTCGTAGCAACAGTTTTCGAGCATCATGCAATGTTTTTGCGTGCGTTCCGAGGTTTCGACCAACTGCCAGCATTCATCGAGCGTTTTGGCTGCGGGCACTTCTACTGCGGTATGTTTCCCGTTTCCCATGGCGTAGACGGCCATAGGGGTATGGTATTCCCAGGGAGTCGTAATATACACCAGGTCAACGTCGGGGCTTTCACAGATTGCTTTCCATGCTTCTTTTGTGCCGGAATATGATTTGGCCCGTGGCAGGCCTTGTGTTTCGAGCATCTGCTGGCATTTTTCAACCCGGTCTTCGTGTACATCGCACAAAGCGGTGATTTCGACGCCTTCGATGTGTGTCATCCGTTTCACAGCACCGGGGCCCCGTTGACCGAGCCCGATAAAGCCCACCCGTACCACATTGAGCTTTGGAGCGGCAAATCCGCTCATGTTGAAACGCTGTGTACGGTCGGGGGATTTCGCTGTATTTTTTTTGTTTTCCTGAGCAGAAGGAGTGCAGGCCATCAGGCCCGAGGAAAGTAACCCTGCACTGATCAGGGTATTCCGTAGAAAATCTCTCCTGTTTGATCCCATAATGTTTAATTTAATTGGTTTTAGATTACAATAAGTTTACGGGCCTAAAAATACAAACTTCAGGGATAAGAGAAACGGATATGTCCTATTTTTTTAAAAGAAACCCAGTTCGAGGCGGGCTTCTTCGCTCATCATCGATTTGTCCCAGGGAGGCTCAAAGGTCAGTTCCACATCTGCTTCATCGACCCCGTCCACCGAAAGGGCTGCCTGCCGGGTATCGTCAACCAGCATGTCGGCAACCGGACAGCCAGGGGCTGTTAATGTCATAATAATATAGGCTTTGTTATTTTCGTCCACATCTACATTGTAAACCAAACCTAAATCGTATATATTGACCGGAATTTCCGGGTCGTAAACGTCTTTTAATTTTTCAATGATCTGATCAATACGAGCGTCCATTTTTATACCTCCTTTCCCGTAATCCTGTTATATGCAACAGCGTACAATTTAATTTGTTTGATCATGGCCAAAAGTCCGTTCGAGCGGGTAGGGGAAAGGTGTTGTTTCAGCCCGATGGCATCAATGAAATGCAGTTCTGCATTCATCAGTTCTTTTGGGGTACGGCCCGATACCACGCGGAGTAACAGCGCGACCAGTCCCTTTACAATAACGGCATCACTTTCCCCCTGAAAATAAATTTTCCCGTCGCAGAACTCCGGGACTAACCAGACCCTCGACTGGCAGCCTTTGATCAGGTGCTGGTCGTTTTTATTTTTTGGATCAATATTTTGCAGGCTGTTGCCCAGTTCAATCAGGTAGCTGTATTTGTCCATCCAGTCTTCGTATACCGAAAACTCTTCAATAATTTCCTGCTGAATTTTTTCCATCTCCATCTGAAATCGTCAATTAAAAGATGCAAATGTCGTAAATTTTTACTTTCAGGCAATGATTAAATCTTCCTGTACCGAAAAAACCCAATTACACCATGTTCTTTTCTACAAAAACAAACTGGTTATTAACGCGAGTGCCAATCCCGAAACAGAAATGATAGTTTCCATCACGGTCCACGATTGCAGCGTTTGTTTTTCGTTCATTCCCAAATATTTACTGACTAACCAGAAGCCGCTGTCGTTTACATGTGAAAGAATGGTAGCGCCTGATGCGATGGCAATAACGATCAATGCCCGTCCGGGATCGGAAAGGTTGAATTCTCCCAGCACCGGGGCGATAATTCCGGCAGCGGTGATCATTGCCACGGTTGCAGACCCCTGAGTGATGCGCACAATTGCCGCCAGCAACCAGGCCAGCAGAATTGGAGAAAACGATGATCCGGCAATCGATTCGGCCAT
This sequence comes from Prolixibacteraceae bacterium, assembly GCA_034003625.1. GTDB lineage: Bacteria > Bacteroidota > Bacteroidia > Bacteroidales > Prolixibacteraceae > GWE2-42-39. Next base: position 38,407 of record JAVEYG010000004.1, read on the forward strand.
CATTTTTCCGATGCCGCTGTCGACCAGAATTTGTTTCAACACGCCGCCGGCCCCGGTAATCAGTATGATAATCCCGGCAGGGCCAAGCGCTTTGGTGCTCAGGTCGAGAATGTGTTGTTTCGACATTCCGCGTTTGATTCCCAGCAGATAAATTGCAATCAGCGTGGCGATGATCAGGGCCGAGAACGGGTGGCCACAAAAAGTAACAATGTCAGTAAAAACCGAGTTTCGTAGAATTTGCTTGGAAGAAAGGAAACTGACGACAGTACTTAAAAGGATCAGCGCTAATGGGATTCCAATCAGGCTGAATATTAACCCAAACGATGGCAATTCCCCTCCCGTTTTAGTTTCGTTTTCGGAAGAAACAAATATTTCGGAAGGTGGCTGAAGGTTGATTCGCTTTGAAATGTATTTTCCAAAAACAGGCCCGGCAAGGATGGCAACCGGAAGCCCCATGATCATTCCTATGAGGATTACCCAGCCCAGGTCAGCTTTGATAATGTCGGCCACGGCCACAGGGCCCGGAGTGGGCGGGACGAAGGAATGGGTGACTGCCAACCCTGCCAGTAAAGGAATGCCGTAATACAGAATTGATTTCTTTGTATCGCGGGCAAGGGCATACACAATGGGTACCAGGATAATAAAGGCCACATCAAGAAAAATGGGGATGGCCACCAAAAAACCCGTCAGGGTCAGCGCCCAGGAAGCCTTTTCGTTGCCAAACTTTTTTACTAAATGATGGGCCAGCGACTGTGCCCCGCCCGAACTTTCGAGCATCTGTCCGAAGATGGCGCCCAACCCGACCACTGTGGCAACAAAACCAAGCGTACCGGCCATCCCGTCCTGAATGCTTTTGGTGATCGAACTTAATGGCATTCCCGAAAGGATCCCGACATAGATAGCTGTAATCAGCAAAGAGATGAATGCGCTGATTTTGAGTTTCAGGACTAAAAAAAGAAGGATAAACACCGCAGAGGCAACCAGAAAAAGAATAAAAAGTGGCGACATAACTATAGGTTTGTTGGGTTTATGCGTCCGTCCATATCATGCTGAAGATCGTTGGTGGGCAAGGGGAACCGGATGGGCCTGCCGTTGCGCGACGAGCGGTAAATGGCTGTAAAAAGTTCCACCGTTTTTCGGCCTTGTTCGCCGGTAACCAGGGGGTCGCGGTTTTCTTTCAAAGCCTGAAGGAAATCCTTGATCTGTTCTTTCATATAAAAAACAGTGGCGTCAATTTTCTGAAAAAATTCCGAATCTTCCTGTTGCCATTGCCGGAGCAGATGCTCTTCGCCCGGCACGGTCCACAGGTCGTTCACCGGCGGTTCGAGCACCCCCGATCGCCCGGCAATGAACATGGCGCCGCCATCGGTCTGTACTCCCACCGAAGCTCCGTTCTCTCCGTGAATATGCACTTTGCCGTGAATGCCGGGTTTTTGCGAGTTGCTCACTAAGATATTGCCGATCCCTCCGTTTTTGAATTTAACGATGGCCAGCGCGGTATCTTCCACCTCGATATACGGATGGTTCAGGTTTTTGTGGATACCGTACACTTCGTCGATGTCGCCCATCATCCAGAGCAAAATATCGAGTTGGTGCGGGGCCTGGTTCACCAGTACGCCGCCGCCTTCCATTTGCCAGGTGCCGCGCCAGGCATCGGAGTCGTAATAGGCTTTGTCGCGCCAGCCCAGCATGGTAATCGTCCCCAGCGCCTGGATCCCGATTTTCCCGTCATCAATGGCCTGCTTTACCCGTTTTACCGGGGCATACCAGCGGCGTTGACTGATCACCCCGAGTTTGACCTTGTTCTCGCGGCAGGCGGCAATCATCTCGTCGCAATCGCCGAGGGTTGAGGCAAGCGGCTTTTCAACCAAAACATTGGCGCCGGCTTTTGCCGCTTCAATGGTGGGTTCCTTATGAAAGGGGTGGGGGGTACAAACAATGACTAAGTCGATCTGGTTTTCGGTAATCATTTCGCTGATCGACCGGTAATTTTTTACCCCATATTGTGCCGCAAAGTTTTCAGCCGTTTCTTTCGAGCGGCTCCACACTGCGACAAATTCAGCATCGGGGATTTCAAGAATGGCTTTGGCGTGGAGGTGGGCCACTTTCCCGCAACCTAATATTCCGATTTTGTATCTCTTCATTTTAAAATGATTTAAGGGACAAGTATCACTTTGTTCAGTCCTTTTTCCTTGCCGTACAGACGGGCAAACCATTCGGCCCCTTCGCTCAGCGGGGCTACTGCGGAGAGCTGGCCGCTTACGTCAATTAACCCTTCTTCCATCAGTTTCAGCACTTTTTCGTACTCGCCTTTAATGGCGCAGCTTCCGAGTACTTTCAATTCCTGGGTGACTACTTTTTGCAAAGGGAATTCGATTTTGGGAGCAAGGTTGCCCACCAAAACAACGGTTCCCCCTTTGCGCACAAAACTGATTGCGGATGAAACCGTAGCACTGATGCCCACTGCTTCGAAAGCAAAATCGGCGCCCCGATCGTTACAGATATTTTTTACAGTTTGTTCAAGGTCTTCAGTTTGTGCATTCAGTGCAAAATCGGCACCCGATTGCCGGACTTGTTCCAATTTGGCATCGTCGAGGTCGATGGCAATGACTTTCACTCCTGATATTTTCAGCAGTTTCACGATAAAGATGCCGATCATGCCTACGCCGACCACCACGGCTGTGTCGCCCAGCTGTATTCCCGACAGCGAAACGGAATGCAGGGCAACGGCCACCGGTTCGACCATGGCGGCCTGTTCAAAACTGACGGCATCGGGGATGCGGTACAAAATGTGCTGCGGTACCGTGACATATTCGGCAAAAGCGCCGTGTCTGCAATAATCGCCGGGCGAAACCCCCAGCACTTTCCGGTTGTCGCTCAGGTTGTAACGGCCTTGCAGGGTATACCAATCATTGAGCGGATAGATGGTCGAGTCGAAAGTGACCCGGTCACCGGGCTTCCAGCCGATAACATTCTTGCCGGTTTTTTCAATCACCCCCGAGGCTTCGTGTCCCATGATAATCGGGGGGATGCGCCGGCCTGTGCTCCCGTCCATTCCATGAACATCAGAGCCGCAGATGCCGCAAGCTTTTACCCGGATGAGCGCTTCGTCATCGGTAATTTCAGGAACCGGGATATCGGTATAAATAAATTGGTTATAAGATTCCAGGACAAGGGCTTTCATGTATAAAACGGTTTTTGTTGAGTTTAATGAGCAGTAAATATAAAGATTTCCGGACATTTATGAGGGTTTCCGGGCGACAGATTCTTTTCATCCATGAAACCATGTAATTCACCGGTTTCTTTTATCGGCGAATATAGTTTCAGTTCGCCTTTGCACCGGACTTATCCAGAAAACAATTCAATTGAAAACATGTCTGTTGATCCGCATATATTAGTTTTAAATCCGGTATACCGGATGATTCTTTTATGCAGATAGTTTACGCAACTTAGAAACCGATCAAGTTGAGGTGCACATATCCCGCTGATTTGGAACGGGCACATCACTTTTTTGAAATATAAGCGAAATAAATGCAATGGATTTTACATTACGGAACTTTAAAAAATCTCAATCTCCGATTGGATGTTTATCATTTTCTCTTACTTTTGCGTTGATGATGATAGCAAATAATATATTCTTCTTTTCATTTTTCTTTTTTGGCTCGCCAAGAGCCAAGGTCAATTAATTTTGTCCGTTACGTACGGACTTCCAAATCAAAAAAATCAAATTCATTAAATTACGAATACTGCAAATGCAGTCTAAATTTTATTTGCTATGAATAATATAAGTAAAACAATAAATGATAAGAGAAATTTGAAATTGCATAATAAAGCAAATCATCCCATATGCCAATTAAAAGAAAAAATTCAATTGTACTTCAACGATTTTTTAATATTTGACAACTTAAATGAAGTGGTTACTTTAAAAGATAATTTTGATGATTTGCTTATACCCGAAGACCACCCTGCCCGTTCCATAAACGACACATATTATGTTGATGAAAACCATGTGTTGCGAACTCATACTTCTGCTCATCAAAATCAATTATTAAAGCAAGGTTACACAAAATTTATAGCCACAGGTGATGTTTACAGGAAAGATACCATAGACAAAACCCATTACCCTGTTTTTCATCAAATGGAAGGAGTAAAAATTGTACCTGATGGTGTTGACCCTCTGGCTGATTTAAAAAATACATTGGAAGGATTGATAAAGTATTTATATCCGGGTAAAGAGTATCGATTCTTAGATGACTACTTCCCGTTTACAAATCCATCATTACAGATTGAAGTAAAACAAGATTCAGAGTGGATGGAAGTGTTGGGTGCCGGTGTTATCGAACCTAAAATTCTGGAAAATTGTAATATAAATGGAACTGGTTGGGCTTTTGGATTAGGAATCGACCGCCTGTTATTATCATATTGCAATATACCAGACATTAGGTATTTATGGACAAATGACATTCGCTTTATTAACCAGTTTAAAGATGGTTTGACGACTTTTAAAGAATATTCAAAATTTCCGCCTGTATTAAAAGATGTTTCTTTTTGGGTTAACAATTATGTTGAAACGAGCGAAAGTATATGGAACCAACATAATAATTTTTGTGAAATAATAAGAGAAGTTGGTCAAGACCTGATAGAGAATGTCAGTTTAATTGATAAATTTAAAAAATCAGATAGGACATCTCTTGCTTACAGAATCACTTATCGTTCAAATGATAGCACACTCCTAAATAGTGAAATAAATGAAATTCAAGATAGTATTAGAACAGAGATTAGTGAAAAATTCGATATCGAATTAAGATGATGTAAAAAATTTAAAGAATAAGGAAACAGCCACTTATAAATGGGACTCTGAGCGGTCGGCAAAACCCGCGATGAGTCCTGGCTGGGTTACCCCATCGACCTTCCCTTGCCCGGTACTTTGAAAAGCAGTTTTTGTGTTTCTGGGAAATGAGATAAATTAAGGATAAGCATTCGATTTTCCGGAAAACCTATTCCCAAACATAAAACCGCCCGGCGCATGGTTTCGTACAACAAACCGGAACCAAAAGTTGATTGCCATGGAAGATTCACTGTTACTTTATCTGAACAAAAGGATGGGGAAGAAAGACGAAGGTTTTTGTCCGGGAGATATCCTGCCGGGGCCAGTGGTCACGATTTCCCGGGAAGTAGGTTGTGCCGGGGTAAAACTGGCAAAGAAACTTGCCGGCAAACTCAATGAACAGGGGGGAAAGTGTAAATGGAAAGTTTTCAGTAAGGAAATTTTTGAAGAAGCCGCCCGCGAATTGGAAATGGACCGGAAAAAGCTGAAAACGGTACTGAATTCCGAAGGGCGCAATACATTTGATGAAATACTTGGCGCACTGGGTGATAAACGGTTTAAAAGCGAACGGAAGATACGCAAGACGGTAGCCGGTTTCATCCGCTCCATTGCCACCGACGGGCATTGCATTATTGTAGGACGGGGCGGGCACCTGATTGCCCGCGATATCCGGAACTCGCTGCACCTGCGTTTCAAAGCGCCCCTCGACTGGCGGGTGAAAAAAATAGCCCGCCGCCATCGTATTTCTGAAACAGAGGCGCTGAAATTTATCGGCAAAACGGAGAAAGAAAGAGAAAGTTTTCGTCGGAACATCCAAGCGGGAGCACCGCCTGATGAAAATTACGACATGGAAATCAATGTCTCGGTTTTCAGGAATAACGACATCATTGAAATCATCGCGAAAGCCATGATCATGAAAGGATTGGTCATGGTTCCGAAAGAAAAAACGACAGCCGCGCCGGTACCGGGGATGTAAAAATGCTTCTTTCCTCTTTCGTTTAACCTGTGATCTTTGACGGGAGCCCTTTTATCAAAACCGGTTTCGCTGCATGCTTTTTGGGCATGAACATATCTTTGTAGGCCAGTCCCAGTTTTTCCTGTATTTCGAAACAATAATCCAGCGTCCCCAGGTCGTTCCCTGTGTTGTTGGTGCCAAACGAGAATTTAACGCCGGCCTCTTTTGCCTTGCGTAGTATTTTTTCGGAAGGGATGCGGTAGCGGGCATTGATTTCCAATGCGATATTGTTGTCGGCCAGCACTTTTACAAAGCGGTCGATACGCCTGTCGGTCCACAGTTCATCGTATTTACCGGCAATAACCGCCGGCAGGAAAGTCGGGTTCACATGAATATCGACCGGTTCCTGCGAAAGGATGCTTTCAATCTTGCTTACCAGTTCGTCCATGAACTGCTGTTCGTCATCCACAAAAACCTCGTCGGGCATCCACAGGCGCATGCGGCGGCCTTTGTGGTCGGTCCAGGTCATGGCATCGGTAAAAACATAGTCGAACTGGGCAACCGCACCGGGCGAAAACAAAGTGACCCACTCGCGGCCTTCGGCCTGCATCCCGCGAAAAACAGGTTGCCCTATTACCGTGTCCATGTAAGCATGCAGCGATTCGTCGTCGGTAACCGGGAAATGCAGGCCGCAGTTGGGCGCCACGCCGTAATTGATTCCCAGTTTTATCGAATTGTCGATGGCCTGCTGAAGCGTCAACCCACCTTTCAGATGCGTGTGGAAATCAATTATCGGAAAGTTTTCCATGCTGAGTTTCGTGATCTTCGTGTCCCATTCTTTCGATACCAGCGGCTCAAACTTTTCGGCTTTCGGAAGAGGTTTAACCTGGATGCTTTTAAAATATACCTTGCTTTGTTCGTCGTGACATTGCAGGGCAATGCGCCCGGTGCTAAAGACTTTCCATACATCGTTTTTTGGGCGGTACGGGTCGTCGGGCTGGATATAATCGACTACTTTTGTTCCGTTCACCCAAACTTCACAGCGGTTTTCAACTACTTTAAACGACAGTTCGAACCATTCGTTATCAGCCACCGTCGGATAATACACGTTGCGGATACCGTAAATACTACCTGTTTTTTTCAGTTCCTGAAAATCGCCTTCCCGCTCGTATGAGTTGTTGATCTGTATTTCATACCCGCGCAACAACGGGCCGTATTCCTGTTCCTGAGTGTGAAAAACGATCCCCGAATTCGAGCCTGCTGTGGTTTTCACTATTGCCTTCAGTTCAAAATTGCGGAAGATGCCCTTTTTAAAATTCCCGGTATAAAACAGGTGGCTTTGCAGCCCGTCGCAAACAAGCAGGCCGTCTTCCACTTTAAACGAGCCGGGGTTTTCAATGGCCGTCCAGCCGTTCAGGTCTTTCCCGTTAAACAGTTCAACCCATTCCCGATTGTCGGAGCAGGACGAAATGAGCAGGGTCAGGAAAAGTACAATGCAAATACATTTCAGATAATTCATGAGTATGTGGTTTATTGGTTTATGATGCAGCAAATATAACGAAATCAATCAACTAAAAAGGAAAAGGGCTATTCGATAAAAATAAACGGGAAGAATTAACCAGCAGAGCAGAATTCCTATAAATTTACCGGCATTAATTTCGATACAGAAGATGATACATCCGGATACTGAACTGCAATTTATCAGCGAGGAGATTGGCTACGGGGTAGTTGCCAGAAAGCTGATTAAAAAGGGGACCATTACCTGGGCATTTGACCAGCTCGACCGGGAGTATTGCCCGGAACAGATTGTGGCAATGGACGAGGTGTACCGTGATGTACTAATGACCTACACGTTCCGCAACCGGAAAGGAAACCATATTTTTTGCTGGGACCACGGGCGGTATGTCAATCACAGTTTCAGGCCGAACTGCATGGCGACGGCATACAATTTTGAGATTGCCATTCGCGACATCCGGGCGGGCGAGCAACTGACCAACGATTACGGATACCTGAACATTATTGAAGCGTTTCGCCCTTACCATGAAGGTACCCGCCGGAAAGTGGTATACCCCGACGACCTGCTCCGCTATTCTGGCATTTGGGACCGGAAAATATTTCCTGCATTCCTGAAAATACGGAAAACGGAACAACTTTTAGGCAACGTGCTCAGCGACGAAACCTGGGAGAAAATCAATGCAGTTCTTGAGGGGAGGGCAAAGATTGAATCCATCCGTTCATGCTATTTTGACCCGAAAACCGGAGGGTAAACAAACCTTTCCGCTTCGTGTGTTGTTTTCTGAAGAGAATAAAATTATTGTGATCGTGAAGTTTCCGGTATACGCCATCGTCCTTTTGTCTGGTTTGTTTTTCCTTTCAGGAAAGGAAGAAAAAGTGATCAAATATATTGAAGATTCGCCGGTAAAGGGCGAAGTGGCGCGGGTGTTGCCGGTGTATGCCAATTTTAGGGATACTGTTTTTGGCGATACGCTGTATCTTGAATTTACACCGGAAGGATTATCGCGTTCGGCTTTTCGCAAAGTCAGTACCGGGGTGTGCATTGACGGGGAATGCCGCCGGCTGCAAATTTCCGTTTACTGGGACATTTCCGGCCGCTATCTTGGTTTTGAACTTCCTGCCGGCGAATTTCTCAGCAAGAGCGGGCACCGGCCTTTTACCGATGAAGAATACCAACTGCTTCACCGTTTGTTGTCCAATCCGTATTCCCCGCTTGCCAACTACACGCTTGAGGAGTTGGTTTCCGCAGAAAAAACGCCCGGAGAAGAGGTTGATGCCGTCAGTTCTGCAACGGTGAAAGAGGTGCTGAACAGCGTTGTGGAAGGCGCTGTGTACACCAGTTACACGCTTTGGCGCATCGTTTACGGCAATTCGCAGGAAGAAGTGCAGAAACAGGGCTTCCATTATTTTTCGGAAGAGCTGGCCCTGCAGCTTTTGGATGCTTCTTCGGACGAAAACCAGCTTTGGGCGCTGAACAACTTAGGCAAACTGGATCCGTGGAGCGGGGAACTGGAGCAAAAAGTGTTGGAACTGGTTGGCAGCCGGAATTATTACCTCTCGGAAAGGGCAATCAGTGCATTCCCGCAAAGCAGGATTGATTCTCCCGATTTTCAGGAAAAATTGTATGCTGTTTTTGAAAACTCAGAATATTTTATAAAACGGCTGATTATTCAGAAATTGCGAAAAGCAGCCGTTTTGTCGGATAAACTAAAAAACGGCCTGGCTGTAGAGTTGGCAGCTTATAATGGCCCGCTTGCTCAAAATGTGCTCGATTTGTTTGTGCAGCACCGCGTGGATGATGTTTTTGTTTGCCTGCATATTTCGGAATTGCTTGACAACAAAAACAGGTTTCTGGCCCGGAAAGCGTTCGATTACCTCAGTCAGCTTTCTCCTGACGACCGTACCATCAGAAAGCGGATGAAATCTTTTCGTCGGGATAGTTGACGGTCAGGCTATTTGTCGCCCGGAATATTTTCGACCCGGAAGGCGGGCGCTTTATAATTGCCTGGCAGATAACCGGCAGGGATTGTGACCGTGTTCCCGTCGCGGTTGGCGCGATAATGCGGCGACATGATTTCAACCCCGGCTTCGTTGAACGCATCCTGAATGTTCTGGTGCAATTCGGAATAAATTGCCGGCTGCATGTTGGGTTCATTGGTGGTTGCATTCAACTGGTACGATACATAAAAATCGTCGAGGCTGGTTTGCAGCACAAACGGCGGGTGTTCGCGGCTGATGTGCTGTGTTTTGGCTGCGGCGCTTATTAACAGTTCGTGTACCTGACGCCAGGGCACGTCGTACCCAATGGTAACCGTTGTGTGCAGAATGACCCCTTCGTCGGGTTTCGAGGTGCTGTAATTAATTACGTTCGAGGAAAGGATGTTGGAATTCGGAATGGTGATGAATTCTTTCTTCGGAGTTTTCAGGCGGGTGACAAAAGGTGTTTTTTCAACCACATCGCCAGTCACGTCCCCAATCTTTATGCGGTCGCCGATTTTAAACGGACGCATATACGTGATGACCAACCCAGCCATCATGTTCCCGATTACGGACGACGACCCCAGTGAAAAAATGATCCCTAAGAAAACGGAGACCCCTTTGAAAACATCGGAATCGGAACCCGGCAGGTACGGGAAGATCACCACGACCATGAACGCGAGAATAAAAAGCCGGATCAGGTTGTATGTAGGCCTTGCCCAGTCGGGAAAGAACCCGGGGACTTTCAGTTTTTCATTTTCAATTTCAGAAAGCAGGAACCTGAGGAATTTCAGAATATAACGGGTCACGATAACGATGATGACGATGGTGATCAGTTCGGGAATGTAATTGACCACTGCCATAAAAATGGCTTTCAGAGGTGAAAGAATGTACCCGAACAGGGTTTCGGCAATCCGTTTTGTCGGGGGAAAAATGCTGAAAATAAGAGGGACCGTTATAAAAAGCTGTAAAAGAATAACTACGTAGCGAAGAAGATTTGCCAGGAACAGCGCCCCGTTTGTTATTTTTCCGGAATCCAGTATTTCATAATTCCTGATTTCCAGTCCCTTGAACCAGACGCCTTCTTTTGATTGAATGAAGGTACTGACTTTCTGTTTAAAGAAGAAATTGACCAACCGGATAAGGGCCCATTGTATGAAAACGATCAAAAGTACCAGGCCAATTTCTTTTAGCAGGTTTAAAAAACTCCGGTCTTTTTTAAAAACCGGGATATCGGCAAGCAGTTTTTCCCTGTATGCCGAGGCTATCTCCTGTTTGCTTTTGTCCGACCACATGGCATCCAGGTCGGTTACCGAGATCAGTACTTTATCCTGGAAAACAAGATCGACGCTTTGCCCGTAGTCGGCTACGTAAATGCTGTCGGTTTTCAGGAAAAAATGATGATAGAGTTCGGTAAGCCGTTCGTTGATAATGCGGGCGCGTTCAGACGGTGTAACCGAGCCGATGTTGGTGTAAATGTAAAATAATGTGTCGCGGTGCGGAACAACCGGGAAGCCTTTGGCCTTTCGTTTCAGGGAATCGACTTCCCGTTTCAGCGCTTCCTTTTTCAGCGAATCGTCAACCACCAGCCGTTTCAGTTCAGCTTCTAACTTTTCCCGTTTGGCCACTTCTGTCGAACGCAATTCCTCTAACTGCATGCGCAGGATAACCTGGGTGATTGAATCGGCCCTTTTCAGCGAATCGGTTTGTTTTAAAAGGAACAGCGCTTCCCCGACATGGTTTTGTGCGATCGTATCCGCATTATCGGCAATGACGGGCGAACCAAAAACAAGAACTAAAAAAACAAGCAAAAGTGAAGTCGTCCGTATCATATCTTTCCTATTTTCCCACAAGTTACAAATATTTCGTTTTCCCCGGATGGTTGCTAATACCCGGTTTTTTCCCCTTTGTCAAGGGCCGGTACCCCGAAACGCATCCATTCAGGCATTGGTTTTCCCTTGAGATAGTGGTCGAAAAAACCTTTCATCCGGATTGTCAGGTCCATACGGTTTCCCCAGCTTTCGGCCTTCAGGTTGTGGGGTTCGCCATTGTAATTCAGCAACCATACCGGTTTGTTGAGGCGGCGCAGGGCCACAAAAAATTCGATGCCCTGGTACCAGGGTACGGCGCCATCGTTGTCGTTGTGCATCATCAGCAGGGGAGTGTGCACTTTGGGAGCATGGAACAAAGGTGAATTTTCGATGTAAAGCAATGGCTTTTCCCACAGGGTACCACCCATCCGGCTTTGTGTGCGTTCGTACTGAAACATCCGCGACAGTCCGGTCTCCCAGCGAATGCCGCCATACGCGCTGGTCATGTTGCTGACCGGCGCCCCGGCCATGGCTGCCGCAAACTGGTTGGTGCGGGTGACGATGAAAGCCGTCTGGTAGCCGCCCCAACTTTGTCCCTGTAGCCCGATCTTTTCTGCATCGACAAACGAAAAATTATTGATCAGGTAATTTACTCCGCTTACGACTGCATCGTATGCACTTTGCCCCGGATAGCCCGTACGGTAAATAATGTCGGGCACGAAAACAAGATAGCCGTTACTGGCATAGTAGGTATAGTTGATTACCGAACGGCTGGGTGATGGGATATGATGTTTGAACAGGTTGTCAGAGTTTCGTTCGTAATAATAAACCACCACGGGATATTTCAGTCGCGGGTTAAAATCTTCGGGCAGGTACAGCATCCCCTGCAGCTCTTCTCCGTTGAATGAAAGCCACTTTACTAAATTCGTAAAAGTCCAGTTGTATTGTTTTTGCTGCGGATTTGCATCCGATATCTTCCGGGGTTTTTCAAATTTCAAGTTTGATACCCAAAGGTCGGGAAATTCGGAACAACTTTCTTTGGTGAAAAGAATTCTGTCGGATTCTCTTGCTTTGAGAGGAATGCCAAAAAGTTTGTCTTCGGCAACCAACAAGCCCGGTTCTTTGAAGTTTTTAAAATCTGCCTCGAAAAAACCGTATGCTTTTGAGCGTTCATCAAACGAACGGACTATATTGACATTTTCCGCACGAATGAATTCCTGTTCGGGATCAAGCTTTACATAGCGCAGCCGGAGTTGGTTTCGGCGCCCGAAACTGCGGGTTACGTTCATCGGTACTTTCATGGCCGTGGGGTCGATTTTCCAGATATCAAACCGGTCGTAAATATATACCGAGCGGTCTTCGGCAGCCCATCCGGAAATCCCGTAGGGACGGGGGGAGGAAGGCATATCGTGTTGTTCGTCGCAGAAAAGGACCGGGATTTTTTTGGTCAACTGGTTCACCGTTCGGCTTTCAATGTTTGTTGAACGCGAATAATAGCTGCTGTCGGCAGGATCATACCACACCACAAAATTACCGCCGGGCGAAATCCAGGCATCCTCCATCCCGTCCGCGATTTTTCGTTTAATCCCGGTTTTTATGTCTACCAAATAGTAATCGGCCTTGTGTTCCCCGGTCCACGAAGAAGTTCGCTGGTACGGAACGATGTCTTTTCCAAGAGCATATGGCCCGTTGCCTTTCAGGGTGGTTTGGATTTCCCGGATAACCGGGTCGCCTAACTGGATGAATTTGTTTTCTTTCAGGTGCAATACCGCCAGATAACTGCGCTTTTTTTCCTTGTCGAGATTAATTTTTTGCTGTGGCTGCAATTCTCTGTCCTGCCAGTTCCAGACATCCACTTTTATTTTTTCGTCATCCGGCAGCGTGTCTTTCGGTTCGGGGGCCGGCGATCGCGCAGTGCCAAAAAACAAGCGGGCGCCGTCTTCCGAGAAATAGGGGGTACAGGACTCACTTACCGACCAGCCGATGGGCATCCCTTTGGTTTCACCGGATACAGGCTGACCGGAAAGCCCGTTTTCGATCGACCCGAAAAACAGGCTGTATGCTTTTTGTTTGGTCGTATCGTTTGAGAACAGGAACGCAAATTGTCCGCCCGCATCGTCCATTGAAACCTCTTTTGCAGTACCCTGGCCGCTGAAAATTTCGGTACGCTTCTGTGTGCTTGTCCCGACAACCGAGACACGGGCTGTTTTCAACGGATCGCCCGTTTCCTGAATCAATGCAATGCTGGCCCCCCCTTTGGAGTAATAAAATCGGGAAACATCGTGGTAACGCAGGGTGTCGCCGTTTTTTGCATGGTATAAAATAAGGTCGCCGGTCGTGTGTTTTTCTTTTTCACCGTCTTCTCCTTTTCCCGGAGTACCTTTTTGCTTTTTCCCCGTTTCCCGGCCTTCCCCTGGTTTTTCGGTCATAAAGGCAATCCATCCGCCATTTTTTTCGGGAACAGCGTAGCTCTTCAGATTGGGAAATTTAACCAATGTATGATTCTTGAAAACGAAAATACCCAGACTGTCTTTGGGCATTTCTTCTTTCTCCAATTCTTTCATTTTTGCTTTCCGGATTGAGTCGAGCGGCTGTTTGATCCTGAATACGATGTAATCCGATTCCGGCGAAAAAGCAGCATCATATCCACGGGGAATGGTATCTTCCTGTTTTGTTTCCAACTGTTTGATAATTAATACGCCATCGCCCCGTTGCGGGTTCAGTTCGTAACCCGCTGTTTTCCCGTTGTTGGAAATCTTTGTCCCCCTGATGGTTTTCCACCCGGCAAAATCATCGGTACCAATTATTCTCTTCGGAAGTTCTTGTGCGAAAAGGCCTATTGAGACCAGCACCAGCAGAAAGGTCAATCGTTTTCTCATATCCGTAATGTTCTTTCCAATGTTTAAATTTAGCCTTCTTTCAATAAATGACAATTTTTACCGGGAAAAACCATTAGGAGTAAAAATATGTTGTATAAGCAGTAAAACAAAAAGGACAGAACCTTCCCGGAAGTCCTGCAATCATCATTTTCACTATATTTGTTAGCTTCAAACCTAAATTGTGAAAAATGCGGATAACAATTTCCCTGGTACTTTTTTATTTCCTTGCGCCGGTCCTACTGATTTACCTGACCCATATTTCAAAAACGATTAATAAGATCGGTGCGGTGGTGATGGCTTACCTGCTGGGCCTGCTGTTTGGCAACATCGGTATCTTACCGCGCGCCAGCGAAGCGTTCCGGGCATTATTGGCGGGGAAAGCCAAACTTCCTGCAGAGCAGGTGGCCCAATATTTTGACCAGGGGACAATTACCGGCAGCGATGTGGTTGCCAATCAGGTTTTCAGCATCCAGGATATGATAATGACCATTGTGATCCCGCTGGCCATCCCGCTTTTGCTTTTTTCGCTCGATATGAAACGCTGGCTGAAGCTGGCCCGCGAAGCCATGTTCTCGATGGTACTGGGACTGGTTTCCCTGCTGATCGTAATCTTTGCTGGTTATTTCCTGTTCCATGATAAGATTGCGGAATCGTGGAAGGTAGCCGGTATGCTAATCGGGGTGTACACGGGAGGTACGCCCAATCTGGCAGCCATTGCCACTGCTGTGGATGTGAGCCCGAATACCTTCATCCTGACCCATACTTACGATTTGGTGTTGGGCGCCCTTTGCCTGTTTTTTATCCTGACCCTGGCACAGCGCACTTTTAACCTGTTTTTGCCACATTTTCATGAAAACCACAAACACATCAAACTGGCGCAGGTGGTAAAGGAAAGCGAAGGAGTTGACAATTACATAGGTATGCTTACGAAAAGAGGTGCATTGCAACTCGGAAAGGCATTGCTGCTGTCGGTACTCATATTCGCCATTGGCGGGGCGCTGAGTTTGTTGGTTTCGCCAAGCGCCCAGATGGTTACGGTTATCCTGACCATCACTACTTTGGGACTGATTATCGGGTCGCTCAAATCGGTCAGCCGGATTGAAAAAACTTTTCAGCTGGGAATGTATTTCATCATTGTTTTTTCGCTGGTAGTTTCGAGTATGGCCGATCTGAGCAACATGTTCCGGATCGATTTTCTGCACCTGTTTATTTACGTGGCCATAGCGGTTTTCGGCTCGATGATCGTTCATGTGGGGCTTTCCTGGATTTTTAAAGTCGACTCCGATACGACTATCATTACCATTACCGCGCTTACTTACTCGCCCCCTTTTGTCCCGGTAGTGGCGAGTGCCCTGAAAAATAAGGAGGTGATAATCTCGGGTCTCACGATAGGTATTTTAGGGTATGCTTTCGGGAACTACCTGGGCGTGGGCATCGCTTTTCTCCTGAAAGGTTTTTAAGCTGCGGTCAATATGGTTTTGTCGTCCTGGACACAGTGAAGTGCCTCATGGATAGCACGATGAACGAGCAGATTCTGCGCTTCGCTTAGAATGACAAGGGAATGCAAGGATAGAGGAATAGGGTAGGGCCCGTAAAAAATGGCCCGGAGATTATGCCCCGGACCATTTTTTTAAGTAATGTATTTCAGAATTGATTATTTCTTCTTTGCAGTTGCTTTTTCCACCCTAATGCTATCAAAAGCCACCGGCGTCGCAACACAAATCGACGAATAGGTACCTACGCCAATACCGACCAGCAGGGCAAAGGTAAAGCCCTGGATGGAAGTGCCGCCAAACATGAAGATGGCGAACAATACCACCAGCGTACTGAACGATGTATTGAAGGTACGGCGTAAAGTAGAATTCATCGCGTTGTTCATGTTTTCTTCAGTCGCCCGTTTCGGGAACAGGTGTGTAAATTCGCGGATACGGTCAAACACGATTACGGTATCGTTGATCGAATAACCGATCACGGTAAGGATGGCCGCGATAAATGCCTGGTCGATCTCAAGCGAGAACGGAAGGATGCCATAAAAAATGGAGAATATACCCAGGACGATGATGGTATCATGAGCCAGCGATAACACAGCTCCCAGCCCGTATTGCCAGTTGCGGAAACGGACTAAAATGTAAAGGAAGATCGCAATCAGCGAAAATAAAATAGCAATTGCCGCATCTTTCTTAATATCGTCTGAGATAGTAGGCCCTACTTTTTCAGAACTCATGCGGTGATTGGCAATGAAATCCTCTAAGCTGATATTACCGATGTACCCGCCGTCTTTTAACCCGCTATACAGCAGGCTTTCCACTTCGTTGTCAACTTCTTCAGCCGATTCGTTGATTTTGTACTCGGTAGTAATTTTTACCTGGTTGGCGCTCCCGAATGTTTTCACTTCCGGTGCTTCGCCATAGACTTTTGCCAGAGCGCTTCCGATTTCCGATACTTTTACATTGTTGTCGAAGCTGACCACGTAAGTGCGTCCTCCCTTGAAATCGATACCGAGGTTAAATCCGCGGATGGCAATCGACAAAACAGAAAGGGCGATCAGTGAACCGGAAATGATGTAAAATATTTTACGTTTCCCAAGAAAATTGATTGCCGTGTTGCGCAGCCATTCACTGGTAATTTTTGCGGTGAACGTAATGGGCAGGTTTTTCCCGAGTCTTCTTTCAAAGATCAGGCGGGTAATGAAGATGGCTGTAAACAGCGAAGTAAGGATACCTACCATCAGGGTTGTCGCAAAGCCTTTGATCGGACCAGAACCAAACAAATAGAGGACAATACCGGTGATCATGGTGGTTACCTGTCCGTCGATGATGGCCGAATACGCATTTTTGTACCCGTCGGCGATGGCTAATTTAAGGCCTTTGCCAGCAATAATCTCATCCTGGATGCGCTCATAGATAATCACATTCGCATCTACTGCCATACCTAAGGTAAGCACGATACCGGCAATACCCGGCAGGGTAAGCACAGCCCCCAGTGAAGCAAGTACCCCGATAATGAAAAACATATTGACTATCAGTGCGATATTGGCGGCCAGCCCGGCTCTTTTACTGTAAAAGAAAAGCATATAAGCAAGCACGAGGATAAACGCTACCACAAACGACCACAAACCGCTGTTGATTGCCTCCTTACCTAAAGAGGGGCCAACGATTTGCTCGTGGATAATATTGGCAGGCGCCGGCATTTTTCCTGATTTCAGGATATTGGCAAGGTCAAGGGCTTCTTCCACTGTTTCAAGCCCGGTGATACTGGAACGTCCGCCGGTAATTTCGGTATTTACTGTTGGGTACGAACGTACATAACCATCTAACACAATGGCTATCGATTTGCCGATATTTTCTTTGGTCAGACGGGCCCAAACTTTGGCTCCTTCGCTGTCCATGGTCATTGAAACTTCCGGGCGGCTTCCGTATTGCTCATAGTCCTGGCGGGCATCCACGATCACATCGCCTTCTAACGGTGCGCGCCCGTCGCGGCTCGAAACCTTGATGGCGATCAGGTTGAAGTAGTTTCCTGCATCGTCAATCGCCTTTGAGGTCCATTTTAAATCAAGGTTACGTGGCAGCAGGGCTTTTACAGCCTCCATTTTGAAGTAACTGTTAACCGTGGCGGTGTCTTTTGCGTGGGCCATCCCCACCACTGGCCCCGGGAATAATTGTCCCTGTGGGGTCGTTCGGGGAACTAAAACCGAGAACAGCGGATAGTCTCTTTTCATCTCGTCGAGATTGGCAGCACCCAAAGTGTCTTTTTGGGCTTCGAGTTCTTTGAGTAGCGAATCCTCGTCTTTGATGCTGTCTGTTTTTTCGGTCGTTTCTTCCATGTTTACAACCGAAGTTGCCGATTTGCTTTCAAAATCCTGTATTTCCTTTATTTTGGCGTTTGCAGCCAGCAGCGGTTCATAAATTTCTGAAGTTTCGTAGGTTTCCCAGAATTCAAGGTTGGCAGTTCCCTGCAAAAGTTTACGGACTCGTTTGGGGTCGTCAACGCCGGGAAGTTCAACTAAGATACGGCCTTTGGTCTGCAGTGGCTGCACATTTGGCTGGGCCACACCAAAACGGTCGATACGGGTGCGGATGATGTTGAACGAATTGTCGATCGCTGCATCGGTTTCGTCGCGGATCACTTTCAGCACTTCTGCGTTGGTTGAATTGTACTTTACTTTGTCCTTCAGCTCCAGTGTATTAAAAATGGCAGCCAGCTGCGCGTTCGGGTCAATTTCCCCGAATGCCCTTCCGAAAAGGGTAACGAAATCGTCCTGACTGTTTTCCTGTAATTCTTTTGCCCGGGCAATCGCTGCGTTAAATGTTTCATCTTTGCTGTAATTCGACAAGGCCCTGATAAGGTCGACCACCGACACTTCCAGCGTTACGTTCATCCCGCCTTTCAGGTCAAGGCCGAGGTTCATCTCCAGTTCTTTTACTTCTTTGTAGGTATATTTCCTGATACCCAGAAGATTATACACAGGCTCTCCTGAAATGGAATCAAGATAAGCCAGTTCCTTGGTTTTGTCGCCTTTTGCATGCTCTTTAGCTTGTTTCTCAACCTTGTACGATACATACGTAAACGCAAGCTGGTACACACAAATCAAGGCAAGCAGAATGGCAAACAACCGAATAGCACCTTTGTTTTGCATTTGTAAAAGTTTTAAATGTGATACGATGAGTTTATAAAAATTATTTCTGATTTTTTTTTAAAGGTTGGCCATGTAAAATTACGGGAATGCTGAAATTCCGGGGCCGGTTTTTATAAAAGTGGCAATGAATCGTCGCCGGGGTTACGGTACAGGCATTTTTGAAAACAGACCAAGTGTACCCGTATATTGGCTGCAATATATGTGTTCTTCGATTCGAGTTTTGCTATCTGGCTGGCTTTCAGGTTGTGGTATTTCTGTATAAACTCAGATTGTGTGCGCAAAAACAATTTGCATTCGGAAAATCTGTCGGAAAAATTCTTTAGCTTGAACGAATTGAACGTGCTGTAAAAACACATTTGGTCCAATTCATGGGAAGGGATTTTCTGTGTTTCGTGGCTGTCATCTGTCCGGGTGCCCGGTTCGCCCCGCGAGATATCAAATAACACGGCAGCACCGATAATTGCGGCAAACAATATCCACCTGACCAATGTTTTTTTCGATATGTTACTATTCCGGTTCAATTTTGTTTTTCAATAGCCGCCAAATATATTGATTTTTTCAAAAAAATCAGTCATCTGATTTCCTGAATTCAGGGGGGGACCGCTTTTCAAAAATTATTTTTAGCCACAAAGCTCCCGAAATCACAGAATCTAACCTATAAAACGCCCTCTTTATGAACGAGATGTTGAGCATGGCAAAAAACGGGATGTCCATACATAGAAATAAGGAACCGGATGAAACCGGCCCATGACCGGACCGTCCCGGAACAGAATTTTCAGATAATTTTTTTGGAACCTCATTTTCTGCTTTTCTCCGGAAGGTCAACACAATAGCTGCCTGTAGTTTCTTTTACAAAAGATTCAACTCTCTTAACTGTAATTATTCTATTAACTTTGGGACTTTATTTTGAATTGATTACGGCTATGAATTTTGATCCGTTAAAAATACGTCAGGATTTTCCGATCCTTCAACAAAAGATATACAACAAGCCTCTGATCTATTTCGACAGCGCAGCTTCGACCCAACGTCCGTTAGCGGTACAGGAAAAGATCAGGCAGATCGACAGGGAATATTACGGAAATATTCACCGTGCGGTGCATTACATGGCCGATAAGGCCACTGCCGACTACGAAATGGTACGGGAAAAAGTGAGATCGCTAATCCATGCGGGCACGACGGCTGAGATCATATTCACCAAAGGGACCACGGAAAGTGTGAACTTGGTTGCCTATGCGTTTGGCGAGGCATTCGTTTCCCCAGGCGACGAGATTATCGTTTCAGAAATGGAACACCATTCGAATATCGTTCCCTGGCAACTAATGGCCGGACGGAAAGGAGCGGCCATCGTAATGCTCCCGTTTAATGACAGAGGAGAGCTGGAACTGGACAAACTTCCAGGCCTGATCTCGGAAAAAACGAAACTGATTGCCGTTACCCATGTGTCGAACGTATTGGGAACAGTTAATCCGGTTGCCAGGATAGCCGCGATGGCCCATGCAAGGGGAGTAAAAATATTTGTCGACGGGGCGCAGGCCATTCAGCATTTGCCGGTTGATGTGCAGGCTTTGGATGTGGATTTCTATGCTTTCTCGGCGCATAAAATGTATGGCCCGAATGGTGTCGGCGTGTTGTATGGGAAAAAGGAACTGTTAAGGCAGATGCCTCCTTATCAGGGAGGTGGGGAAATGATCTCGGAGGTGCGTTTCAGCGGGACCACCTTCAACGAACTTCCATATAAATTTGAAGCCGGCACGCCCAATATTACCGGAGTGATCGGCTTGGGAGCGGCCATCGGTTATCTTCAGGAGGCCGGAATCGACAATGTTTCTGCCCACGAACAGGCTTTGCTGAAATATGCCACCGAAAAACTGATGCAGGTTCCGGGAATGAAAATATACGGTGAAAGCAAAAATAAATCGGGGGTTATTTCCTTCAATGTGGAAGGTATTCATTCGTTTGACCTGGGGACCATGCTTGATAAAATGGGCATTGCCGTGCGTACCGGCCATCATTGTGCCGACCCGGTAATGCAGCATTTTGATATTCCCGGAACAGTACGCATGTCGTTTGGTATTTATAATACCCGCGAGGAGATCGATGCTTTCCTTCCGGCTTTGAGGAAAGTGATCAGCCTGTTTTAAAAAAGCACGATGAAAAAATTTATGTCTCAACTGATCCGGCAGGCCATTGCATTTGTGGCGGAAGAATGAAATATGATTTCCCCGGCGTGCCTGAACATCGAATTTTCTTTTCGGGAAAAGGATTGTCAAGCAGGATGAGGTTGCATCAAAAAGCCCGATACAGATACACAGCCCTTTGATACAACCTATGGTGTGGGATTGCTAATAATTTCGGGCCTCAATTTCGAAATACGCTTGCGGGTGGTCGCAGGCCGGGCATTTCAACGGGGGTTGGGTCGATTCGTGCAGGAAGCCGCAAACCCGGCATTTCCATACAACTTTCCCTTCGCGTTTAAATACTTTTCCTTCTTCTAAATTTTGGTAAAGTTTACGGTACCGTTCTTCGTGATGTTTTTCAATTTTTGCAATACTTTTAAAAAGCACGGCAATTTTCCTGAACCCTTCTTCTTCCGCAATCCGGGCAAATTCGGGATATAATTCAGTCCATTCTTCATTTTCGCCTTCGGCGGCAGCTTTCAGGTTTTCGAGGGTAGTGCCGATTTTACCGGCAGGATAGGATGCCGTGATTTCCACCATTCCACCTTCTAATTGTTTAAAAAATTGTTTGGCATGCGAGCGTTCGTTCAGCGCAGTTTCTTCAAAAAGGGCGGCAATTTGCTCCAGCCCTTCCTGCCGCGCCTGCTTGGCAAAAAATTCGTAGCGGTTACGCGCCTGTGATTCACCCGCAAAAGCTTTCAACAGGTTTTGTTCGGTTCTTGTTCCTTTTATCGATTCCATACTTATTGGATTTTTGGTTTCTGATCAGGCAAATATAAAAAAAACAAGAAGGAATAACGAGCAAGAAGATATGTATAAAAAGAGTAGGCCTGCAAGGACATGGCCGATCCTGTTGTTATTTTAAAAAAAATTCAAACAGTTTCTTCGTAAAAAAGTTAGATTGGATATTTATCCTATTTTTATCTCTTCAAAACTGCACTGAAAGATTATATGCAGCACTCCGTTTTCGACATATCATCATCCGACAATGTGTTACTGGAAGAAATCAGGAACGGCAACACGAAAGCTTTCGATCTGATATTCAGGAAATATTACGATAACCTGTGCCGTTTTGCTTATTGCCTGGTGCACGATGCCGATATGTCGCAAAGCCTGGTTCAAAATGTTTTCGTCCGGTTGTGGGAACGCCGTTTGATGACGGCAGATATCGGTGATCCGGGGGCTTATCTGACAACGATGGTGCGCAATCAGTGTTCCGATTACCTGAAAGAACAAAAAAAGCGGGGTTCCTCATTGCCTGCCGATACTTACGAAAAGGCCGATTATTCGACCGAACAGGAAATAGACAGGAACAATTTTGAGGAGAAGCTGGTTGTTGCCTTGTCGAAATTGCCTCCCCGTTGCCGTATGGCATTCGAGTACAGCCGTTTCGAAAACATGACCAATAAGGAAATAGCCAGCGAAATGAATATCTCCGTTAAGGGGGTAGAAGCATTAATTGGCCGGTCGCTCAAGAGCCTGAGGGATGAACTAAAGGAGTTTTTGCCTTCATTCAATGCAAATAGTATCAATCCGGTATTATTTTGGATCGCTTTAAATTCTTGTGGGAGAAAAACATTTCATTTATAGTTATGATTTCTCTTGTCCTCTATCCGAACGGGCTGATACTTTTTCCCTTCAGCTGGAAAAAGTATCCAAAAAGAGCCGCCGCTGAGGACAAAAAGCTAAAAACTGCCTTCGTTCGCTAAAATCTTCCAAACTCCTCTCCCGATTACTCGGGATCGTCAAACAGGGAAGATTTTTTAACGCTCACTCCACCAGCTTTCTTCACGCTTTTTCTCCTTAGGCGGGAACAGCCCGTCCTTTGTAGCTTTCGGCGGATAAAGTTGGATTATAAAACAAAAGAACAGGATATTGGTTTGGCAACTTCAGTAAGGTGGGTTGGCCGTCAAAACGCCCGGGCGAGGGTTCGTTTTGACAAGATTTTTGCTTTCTTTTTATCGATTGAAAAAGAAAGAACCCGTCCGGCTTGAGGACAAGGATAAATTAGTCATCATTCAAACTTTGATCTTTCGGATTTTAAAAATTCTTCCCTAAATTCCACTAAAATATCAATTGATCCATTATTTTTCCTTCGTTTTCTTAAAAAAGATTGCAACACAGTGTAGGGTTCCGGGGCATATATACAGTCAGTAGTTCAAAAAGCGAAAAATGAAAAGCTACGACGAAATATATGCTTTAATCTCCAAATCATTGACCGACAGGCTAACCGTGGAGGAATCGTCACAACTGAATAGCTGGGTTTCGGAAAGTAAAGAGCACCGCGCAGAGTACAACGAGGTCCGCAGGCTCTGGGAAAAATCGAAAAACCTGGCATTCCCCGAAAAGCTTCGTACCGAAAGGGCCTTAAAAAGCGTACACGAAAAAGCCGGGATTGTCAGTGGAATAACCTACCGCTTAAGCCTGATCCAGCAAATTGCAGCCGTATTGATTGTTTCGTTACTTCTTTCATCGGCATTCAGTTATTTTGCCTTCAAACGCCAAACCGAAAATACGTATTATCAGGAAATATCAGCCGCTCATGGCACCCGCACCAACATTGAATTACCCGACGGAAGTACGGTATGCCTGAATTCAGGGAGCACGCTCCGGTTCCCCGGCCAGTTTAAAAACGGCAAAGTGCGCCGGGTTGAACTCACAGGCGAAGGTTTTTTCAAAGTAGCCAGTGACAAAAGGCGTCCGTTTATCGTTTGTTCCGGGGAACTGGAAGTAAAAGCGCTGGGCACCGAATTCGACGTAAATGCGTATAATCCGGAAACAGGGATCGAAGTAGCGCTGATTGAAGGAAAGGTACTCGTCAGCGCCGTAAATACTACTAAAAAAGGGACATCGGTTATACTGGAGCCGAACCAGTTGGCCCGGATTCTTCCACAAACAAACAAAATTATAAAAGAACAGGTGACAAGCGCCGAAAAATATACCGGTTGGACCAATGGCAAAATGGTTTTTAGCGATGATCCCATTCAGAAGGTCATACAAAGGATGGAAAACTGGTACAATGTAAAAATTCGGTTGGAAGATAAACAGTTGGAAAAGTACCGGTTTACCGGAACGTTTGAAAATGAACCACTGGAAGAAATATTAAATGTGTTTGGCCTCACTTCCCCCTTAAAATATGAAACCGTTTCCGCTCAAATAGGGAATGAAGGGAAATACACAAAACGCGAAATAATCCTAAAATCAAGATAAATGAAAACCTGACCAAACATTAAAAAAACTACGGCACTAAAGTAAAACAGGAAAGTGGTGGTACACTTTCCTGTTGAAGATGCCTGCGACAACAGGCAAAAATTGAGTTTAAAAATTAAACATTCCGAATTTATGAAAAAAACAAACACGAACGGAATACTTCACCGTATTCTGAAGACAAAAGTTTTAATGATTATGAAACTGACGGCTTTTTTCCTTTTTGCTTCAACCTTCGCGTTGATTGCTTCAGGGACCTACTCCCAGAACAAAACCATTACGATTAACAAGGAAAATGCTTTGATTAGAGATGTTCTGAAACAAATTGAAGATCAAAGCGGGTACTTTTTCATTTACAACAACGAATTTGTTGATGTGTACCGAAAGATCGACATTCATGCCAAAGAGCAGACCATCGACCGGCTTTTAGATGATATTTTCAAGGGGCAGAATGTAGCGTATTCAATTAATGAGAGAAGGATTATCTTATCTTCTTCTTTCGCTACCGGGCAATCCCAACAAAACATCACCATCACCGGCAAAGTAACCGATTCCTCCAATGCGCCGTTGCCCGGCGTTTCCGTAGTGGTAAAAGGCACCACCACCGGAACGATTACCGATTTTGACGGGAAATATACCCTTGCCAATGTCCCCGGCGATGCCACATTGGTGTTTTCGTTTGTAGGGATGAAAAGTCAGGAAATTTCAGTGTCTGGCAAAACATCAATTAACATTACTCTTGTTGAAGAAGCTATTGGAATTGAAGAAGTTGTTGCAATTGGTTATGGAACTGCGAAGAAGAAAGATATGACTGGATCTGTTGGAACTGTCGGTAGTGCAGAATTAACCAATAGACAAACAACAAATCTTTCTCAGGCAATTCAGGGTGCAGTCTCAGGCGTAATGGTTACACGAGATGCTAATGCCCCTGGAAGTAGCGCTACAATTAGGATTCGTGGAATAACTACTATTGGAGACAATAACCCATTAGTTCTCATTGATGGTATTCCGGGAAATCTTGACGCAGTTAATCCGAACGATGTCGAAAATATATCGGTATTAAAAGATGCGGCATCCGCTTCAATTTATGGTTCAAGAGCTGCTGCTGGTGTGATCCTTGTCACTACCAAAAGAGCTAAAACCGATCAGTTAAATTTCGAGTATAATATTGAGAATGGGATTGATCAGGCAACTACCTATGTTGAGACTGCGAATGCAGTTGGTTACATGAAAGCTGCAAATGAAAAGGCTTGGAACGATGCAGGAAACAAAGGAACTGAATATCCAACCTATCCGGAAGATCGCATTAAAAATTACTCTACATTACATACTGAAAATCCAGATTTATACCCTGATACCAATTGGCGCGATGTACTTTTAAATAAATCAGCACCACGTCAAAGTCACATTTTAAGTGTAACTGCTGGTTCTGGGCATGTTAGAACTAAAGCTTCATTGGGCTATGATAAGAGCTCGGCTTTGTATGATGGATACACTTTTGAAAGAATAACTGCTAGAGTAAATAATGATATAACTATCAATAAATATCTGAGATTTGCTCTTGATTTAAATATACGAAGATCAATTACAAAAATGCCTTTCTTTGATCCAATGTACCATAGTCGGATCGCAGCTCCGGTTTATGCGGCAATATGGACAAATGGATATATAGCAGAAGGGAAGTCTGGTACTAACCCGTACGCCAGATTAAAATATGGTGGATTTCGCAACTCGTGGGGAGATGAAGTTGGAGGGAGACTCAGTATTGATTTTACACCAATTAAAGATCTCAAAATTTCAGCCATCGTTTCTCCCAATCTTAACTTTTACAAGGGTAAAGTATTCCAAAAGAAAATAACCTATACAGGCTGGAGTGATCCTACTGTAATTTTAAGCACTATTGAAGGGCACGCAAGTACTAAATTAACTGAGAGCAGAAATGACAGTCATAGCACAACACTCCAGTTTTTAGCAAATTATACAAAACAATTAGGTGAACACGATTTAAATGTTCTGGCCGGATATGAAGAATATGCTTTCTTTTATGAAGGCCTTAATTCAGCAAGAGATCAATTCGATTTAACTTCTTATCCATATTTGGATTTGGGTTCATTAGCCTATACGACCAATGGAGGAAATGCATATGAAAATGCATACCGGTCATACTTTGGCCGAATAATGTATAATTATAATAATCGATATCTTTTTCAGGCCAATTTAAGGTATGATGGATCTTCCCGCTTTCAAAAGGATTACCGATGGGGCCTATTCCCTTCATTTTCTGCCGGATGGGTTATTTCAGAAGAAAAATTTATGAAAAATATTCCAGCGTTGTCATTTATGAAAATAAGATCTTCATGGGGCACTTTAGGAAATGAACGTATTGGAAATTATCCGTATCAGGCAATACTCCAATTTGGCAATGCATATTTCTTTAAGGGAAATGATGTTATTTCGTCTAAAACAGCAGCACAAAACCAATATGCGATACCTAATATTTCGTGGGAAACTACAAATTCTTTAGATATCGGCGTTGATCTTGGTTTTTTTGAAAATAAGCTAAGTTTTACTGGAGATTATTATCATAAAACCACAAAGGATATGCTGTTGGCACTAGAAATCCCGGATTACACAGGGTTTGATAACCCGAGCCAGAACACGGGGAAAATGGATACAAAAGGATGGGATACAGAATTAGCATGGAAGGATCAAATTGGGAAATTAGGATATTCCATATCAATTAATGTTTCAGATTTTAAATCCATCATGGGCAATTTAGGTGGTACCGAATTCCTTGGAGATCAAGTTAAGAAGGAAGGAAGCGAATTTAATGAGTGGTATGGCTATAAATCAGATGGCTTATTTCAAACAATAGAAGAGGTAAATAATTCCCCAAAAACAAGCACTTCAGTAAAACCAGGTGATATTAAGTATATTGATATTAGCGGACCAACCGGAATTCCTGATGGTAAAATTAATTCATACGACAAAGTGTTGCTGGGAGGATCTTTACCACGGTATATGTATGGTGGAAATATTGGTCTTAACTACAGTAATTTCGATTTTTCATTAGTATTTCAGGGAGTTGGCAAACAAAACGCAAGGTTAATTGATGCTATGGTTAGACCATTCAGAGAAGCATGGGGAAATGTCCCGGGAATACTCATGAATAATTACTGGAGTATGTACAACAACGAAGCACAAAACTTAAAAGCAAAATATCCAAGGCTTTCTGATGTTGGCGCAACGAATAATTATGTGATGTCAGATTATTGGTTATTTAAGGGAGGATATTTGAGATTGAAAAATATCACCATCGGCTATACTTTACCCGATTTTACAGTGAATAAGTTCAATATAAAATCATTGAGAATTTATGCCAGTTCCTCAGACTTGTTTTCATTAAATCATTATCCAAAAGGTTGGGACCCGGAAGCTACAAATTATTTGATGACAAAATCTTTCATTTTTGGGGCATCTATTAAATTCTAAAAAATCAAAATTATGAAGACAAAAAAAATAATATACGTATCACTTAGCTTGTTTATCTTGACCTCCTGTGCTGATCTTGATCTAAATCCATTATCTCAGGGGTCCAGCGAAAACTGGTATAATGATGAAAGCGAAATACAAATGTCTGTCAATACTTTATATACCGACAGCTATTGGCCACAGGGAGATACGGAATTGAATACGGGAGATATGATTTCCAGAAATAATGTAACTGCCATTGAAGCAGGAACTTTAAATGGAACCGCTGGTGAAGTGATAACTTCCTGGGAAAATAACTATAAATGCATTTCCAAAGCAAATGATGCGATATCAAAAATTAGTGCAAGTAAAGGGAGTGTTCCAATTGAAACGCTGAATCGTTATGTCGCAGAAGCTAAGTTTGTTCGTGCATCAAAGTATTCATTTTTAATTTCTCACTGGGGAGATGTTCCTTTTTTCACTGAGAACCTAAAGTTGGATGAAGCCTTTACTTTGTCCAGAACGGATAAAAAGATAATACTGAAAGCAATTTATGACGATTATGATTATGCCATTTCAAAACTTCCGGTAAATTATGGTTCAGGAGTAAAGCGTGCCACAAAGGGAGCTGCCTTAGCTATGAAAGCTCGTATTGCTTTATATATGGGTGATTGGGCAATCGCGCGTGATGCAGCAAAAGCATGTATCGATTTAAATGAATATCAATTATATGCAGATTTTTCTTCTTTATTTCTTTCAAAAACAAAAAATACGAAGGAGTCTATTTTTGCTTTACCCAGATCTGTTACATTAGGAAATATCTTTCCCAATCCTTGGGATTATACCACAAGAAATGCTGGCGGATATTCTCAATTCGGTCCATCCTGGTACTTATTCTTTTCTTTTCTATGTACAGATGGGCTGCCAATTGATGAGTCTCCTTTATTTGATCCCCGTAATCCTTTTAAAAATAGAGATCCCAGATGCGCTGCTACTGTTGTAGAGTTCCAAACCAGACATTTAGGATTTATGTTCCAACCTCATCCTGACTCTCTAATGGTTATGAACTTTATGACAGGGAAACGTCAGGCAAATCAAGATAGTCGTGGGGTTATTCAGTGGGCCTCATTCAACGGGCTTGTATGGAAAAAGGGGGTTGATGATGATTGGTCGGATGATAAAATAACCGATCCTGACAAAATCATTATCAGATATGCTGATGTTTTACTCATGTATGCTGAAGCTAAGATAGAATTAAATGAAATTGATCAGACGGTATTAGATGCAATAAATCAGGTACGAGCTAGAGCGTATAAAGTTAACTATACACAAACCTCTGCATATCCTGCTGTAACAGCCACAACACAAGCTGAATTAAGAAAAACCATTCGTTATGAAAGAAGAATGGAATTTGCAAATGAAGGATTGAGATATATGGATATCATTCGTTGGCGGATTGCAGAGAAAATATTAACAAGAGATAGCTATGGGATGCTGGATCCAATTGATTTAAGAGAAAAAGTAATCAAGAAAGGATTGTGGTTCTTCCCTGGAGTCCCAGAAATTGATGATGATGGGATCGCTGATTTTGAACCATTATATAACTCAGGTTTAATTAAGCTTCTGGCAATACATAATTTTACTTCCAGACAATATTTGTGGCCAATTCCCGATAAAGAGATATTAATTAATTCTAACCTGAAACAGAATCCTGGGTATTAGTATTGATTTTTAGGAGTAATATTTAAACGCTAAAGATTATTCCAAACAAAAATAAATATGGCAAATAATTCCCGTTTATTCATCGAATGATTATATAAACGGGAATTATTAGACTTCTGAGGAGTATCAATATCTCCGATAATTTATAACACAAAATGAAATGTAAATGCCAATTCATTTTCTATGAAATGAAAGCATTTGAGTTTGTATTATCCAACTTTTCCTATATGAAAAAAAGATATTTATATTGTTCCGTTGTTCTTTCACTTTTCTGCTTTAAAGTCATAGTAGCATATCCGCAGAACGATATCAATGAAATCGTTCTTTTCGATATCAGAACTTCGACGATGAAAGACGTTTCATCTCTGTCTGGAAGCAAAATCGAGAAAAACAATAATGTTTTAAAGGTAGATGCTTTAAAAAACGAAGAATTGTCTGGCGTATTAGTCGAAGGTGATTGGAACCTATCTGGTTGCAACAAACTAATTTTTGAGTTGGTAAATTTTAACAACGAAGTGGATTTGCCAATTACTATCCGTATTGAAAATCCAAACGCAGATTTAGGCAAAGGAAAGGGGATTCAGATCAACAATGTTTCTGTCCCCTCTGGTCAGACAAAAGAATTCTCTGTCTCTATTCCTCCCCAACTTCCATATCCTGAAATCAAAGAGAAATTGTTTGGTATGAGAAATACTCCTTATTCATTACCGGGTATTGCATCTGACATTAATCCATTAAAGATTATCCGATTATATGTTTACATCAACAAGCCAACGAAGAAAGGACAATGGGGAATTAAACGGATCGTCGCAAAAGTCGGGGCTCCCCAAGAATTGCCTGCATGGATGCAATTGTCCCCTGAGAAGTTCTTTCCGTTTATTGACGCTTACGGTCAATTTAAATTTAAAGACTGGCCTGGAAAAACAAAATTGGAAAGCGACTTTAGGGAGTCGTTAAAAAGAGAATTATCCGATATTGAAATACATTCAGGGGCAATAGACCGCGATCAGTTTGGAGGTTGGAAAAATGGGCCAAAACAAGAAGCAACAGGTCAATTTTACGTCACAAAAGTCGAAGATAAATGGTGGATGGTTGACCCTGAAGGTAATTTATTTTGGTCCCATGGACCAGTTAGAGTGACCTCTTCCTATGCAATTACTCCACTTGACGACCGTAAATTCTATTTTACAGGCCTTCCTGATCAAGATTCTCCCTTCGCCCAATTTTACAAAACTCGGGACGAATTACTCTATCCATATTACGTTGCCAGGGGAGTGAAGGAAACATACGATTTTTCATCTGCAAATATATACAGGAAGTATGGTGAAAACTGGCAGTCAGAATATGCGGATATGGTACATAAACGTCTGAAGAGTTGGGGAATGAATACTATTGCCAATGGTTCGGATGTTAAAATATGCTTACTGGACAAAACGCCATATACCGATAGAATAGAAATTAAATCACCAGCTATAGAGGGTAGTTCCGGGCAATGGTGGAAATTTAAAGACCCGTTTCATCCAGAGTTTTGTCCCAATATAAGGGGACAACTGTTGAAGCATAAGGCTGAGCTAGACGATCCTTGGTGTTTTGGTTTTTTTGTAGATAATGAAATCAATTGGGGATCAGAATCTTCTTTGGCCGAATGGACATTACAATCGCTCCCAAGCCAACCAGTTAAAATTGCATTTATAAACTGGTTAAAAGATCAATACAAGGAGGTTGAGAAATTAAACGATGCATGGAAGACTGATTATTCAAATTGGGATGCAATCCTTATATCACAAGAGAAACCTTTACCCGAAGCAAAAAATGATTGTATAAAGTATTCTTCAATCATCGCAGAAGAATACTTTAAAAATGTTCGTGGCGAATTTAAAAAGATAGCGCCAAATAAGTTATATCTCGGATGTCGGTTTGCTGGATCACACGAATCCCTAATTCGAATTGCTTCTAAATATTGTGATGTAATTAGCTTCAACATTTACAAAAAGACGTTGTCCGATTTTAAATTACCTGTAGGAATAGATAAACCTGTAATAGTAGGTGAATTTCATTTTGGTGCACTTGATCGTGGATTATTCCATACGGGTTTGGTCCCAGTTAAAGACCAGGAAGAGCGTGGACAGACTTTTGCTGATTATATTGAATCAGGGCTGAAGCATCCGAATATTATTGGAGCACATTGGTTTCAGTATGGAGATGAGGCAACAACGGGTCGTTTTGATGGTGAGAACTTTCAGATAGGCCTGGTAGATGTTTGCGACAATCCATACCCAGAAACAATTGCAAAAATCAGGATTATAGGGTACAAAATGTACGAAATCAGAAATGGAAAGTAGTTTGGACAATATATTAAAACTATTATGAAAATAGATGCACATATCATTATTATTTTTTCTATCTGTTTTATTTTTTCTTCCTGTCAAAAGATAAATATTCCCCCACCTTCCCCACTTTCACCTGTACCTTCAATACCACAGTTGGAATGGCAGGAAAAAGAACTTTATGCCTTTGTACATTTTACCGTAAATACTTTTACAGATAAAGAGTGGGGTTATGGAGATGAACAAGCGAATGTTTTCAATCCTGAATGTTTTAATCCGGATCAGTGGGCAGAAGTATTGAAGAAAGCAGGCTTTAAGGGTGCAATTCTCACTGCAAAACATCATGACGGTTTTTGCCTCTGGCCAAGCAGATATACTGATCATTCGGTCAAAAATATAAGTTGGAAGAACGGGAAAGGTGATGTCGTTCGTGATTTCAGGGATGCCTGCTTACGACATGGAATCGAATTCGGGATTTACCTTTCTCCATGGGACCGCAATCGTGCTGATTATAGTAAATCTTCTTATGTCGAATATTATCAGAACCAGTTAAAAGAATTACTCGGTCAGTATGGTCCGGCATTCGAGATTTGGTTTGACGGCGCCAATGGTGGTGATGGCTTTTACGGTGGAGCCCGTGAAATGAGAAAAATAGATGACAACGTTTATTACAATTGGCCAGAAACATTCGAAATAGTGCGAAGTTTTAATCCTAAAACGATCATTCGGGGTGATGCTCGGGCAGCATCCGACGGCCGTTGGTGCGGCAATGAAAAAGGGTTTGTCGGAGAAACAAACTGGAATATGATTTCACCCGATACTTTGAAGACCTTGGGAAACAACAGAATAGAGCTGTTAAATACTGGATATGAGAATGGAACTATCTGGATGCCTGCAGAAGTTGATGTTTCAATACGACCCGGATGGTTCTATCATGCATCCGAAGACAGTCTTGTTAAAACACCCGATGAATTGTTCGAGATTTACCTCAATTCGGTCGGTCGTGGTTCTACCCTGCTTTTGAATGTGACTCCTGATAAACGAGGGTTGATTCCAGAACAAGATATTAAATCTTTACTTCTCTGGAAGGAAAAGATTGACATAACTTTTTCTAATAACCTTGCATTGAAATCGAAGGTGACCGTTAGTTCGACCCGCGGAAAAGCGGAACAATATTCAGCGAGGAACTTGACGGATGGGAATAAGGAAACATATTGGACTACCGATGACGGAATTATCTCTGGTATGATAGAATTTGAGTTCGAAAAGCTACAATTGATTAAATATGTAGTTATACAGGAATATATTGCTTTAGGTCAACGGATAAAATCATTCAATATTGAGGTTTTTCAGAACGAGAAATGGCTGCAGGTCGCTAATTCGACTACCATTGGTTATAAAAGAATTGTGAGGATTGATCCGGTAGAAACGAATAAACTACGGATCAATATTACAGAGGCAAGATCGTGTCCGGTTATTTCAAATGTTGAAATTTATTAATAAAATGAAATCTATATCTATGATTATTAATTTTAGAGTACTCATATTTAGTATGTTGCTGTTATACAGTCTTGATATTTCAGCTCAATCAGGGGTAAAATTATACCAGGAAGATTGGACACTACCAGGCTATAAATCGCCGATTCCCGATCCAAACCCAATATTCTTCAAGAATGAAGCCTATCAGGGGGCATCGAAATTCATTTATCCATACAAATTAATGGATAATATTGTCAGCGAAAAGGAACAAAAAACATTGAAAACTATCATTTTAGAAAATGAGTTTATTAGACTTTGTATCTCTCCTGAAATAGGCGGAAAACTTTACTACGCCACCGATAAAACCAATGGGTACAACTTTGTCTATAAAAACGGAACATTCAAACCTGCAAATGTTGGTATGCACGGTGCCTGGGTATCTGGTGGTATAGAATGGTGTCTTATCCATCATCACCGTCCGTCAACTTTTCTTCCAACTGATTACGAATTGGTGGAGAATGCAGATGGTAGCAAAACCGTTTGGGTGGGCGAAACTGAAGAACGTCATCGTATGCGCTGGGCTGTTGGCCTTACTGTTTTTCCGGGAAAATCATATTTTCAAACAGAAGTGAAAATCCATAACCGAACAGCTGTTGCTCAATCGTTCCTGTACTGGGCTAATATTGCCACACATGTAAATGAAAATTATCAAATACTCTTTCCTCCAAGTGTACAAAATGTAATGTACCATGCTAAAAATAATTTTGCGCACTGGCCCATTGCCGATGAAGTATACAATGAAATTGATTATCGAGGCAATGTTGACTTGAGTTGGTGGAAAAATCATCCAAATCCGAACTCATTCTTTGCGTACGACTTGAAACAGGATTTTATGGGCGGGTACGATCACGGATCAGAAACCGGAACAGTCCATATTGCCGATCATAACGTGGTAAAAGGCGCCAAATTGTGGGAGTGGGGCTCTGGCAAAACTGGTAAAATTTGGGAGAAAGCTTTAAGTGATACAGATGGAGCTTATGCCGAATTAATGGTGGGCGCATATTCTGATAATCAGCCCGATTATAGCTGGATTAAGCCCTACGAACTTAAGTCATTTAAACAATATTGGTACCCTATCAAAAATATTGGTGGGTTCAAATCTGCAAATCTAAACGGTGCCGTTAATCTTACTGTTGAAAATGACAAATCGAAATTAGCTTATTATTCAACCTGTCAGGTCGATCATGCCAAGATGGTATTGACAAGTAAAGGCAAAGTCATATTTGAAAAAGAGGCAAGGCTTTCTCCAGATAAGACATTTGCTACAGAGGTTAAGTTGGACAAGGAAACCAAAGAAACAGACTTACGAACTTATTTGCTAAATACCAAGACTGGAGATACTTTATTGAGCTATCAACCTGTTAAATACGAATATAAGAAAGAACTCCCTCCGGTAGTAGAAGTGCCAAAAAATCCTTCCGAATATAAAACTGTAGAGGAATTGTACCTTACCGGTAGCCGCATCAAACAGTTCCACAATGCCACTTTAGATGCCGAAGTTTATTATAATGAAGCTCTGAAACACGATCCGGGTGATATCAGGACCAATGTGGCTTTAGGAAATATCTATCTGAAAAAAGCCAATTATGGAATGGCCATAACCCACTTAAGGACCGCCATTAAACGTCTAACTGCCAACTATACCCGCCCAGAATCATGCGAAGCTTTGTATTTATTGGGCGTGGCATTGAAAGCTACTGGACAATACGCTAGCGCTATCGACACCCTCAACAGAGCAGCCTGGGATTATACTTACAAAGCAGCTTCGTTCTGTGAGTTATCAAAAATTTCCTGCATCCAAATGAACTATCCGCTTGCATTGGAGCAAATTAATAAATCTTTGGTCGCTAATCCTGAAAATTTTACAGCATTCAGCATTAAAGCTAATATTCTGCGTAATCTGGGTAACCCAGACGAAGCAAAGGTTTTATTGGATAATGTAATAAAAATTGATCCGCTCGATTTCTTTGCAATAAGTACCAGGTGTTTTGCTTCCGGTAGTGATCAACAACCCTTACAAGATTTCAGGACAAAAATGCGCAAGTCCGATCAGAACTATCTGGAACTAGTAACCGATTTTATAAATATTGGCCAGTGGAATGATGCGGTTAATGTGTTGGAGATATATCTTGATGAGGTAAAAGGTAATTGGGTAAATCCTGAAGCATATTATTATCTGGGATATTGCAACCTGAACCTGAAAAAAACAGATGAAGCAAAAACTTGGTTCAAAAAAGGAGCTGACCAATCGGTTGAATTTTGTTTTCCATTCCGCTTTGAATCTATAAAAGTATTTCAAAGTGGGGTTTCCATCAATGATAATGATGCTAATGCCTACTATTATTTGGGCAATATCTATTACGACCATCAGCCACAGCTTGCGATTCAATACTGGGAAAAAGCTGTTGTGTTAGATCCATCGTTTGCTATAGCTTTTCGCAATCTGGGCTGGGGCTATTATCGTTGCGAAAACAACATTCCAAAAGCGATTGCTGCTTATGAAAAAGCGATTTTTGCTAAAAATGATGATCCAATGTATTATGCAGAACTGGACGTACTTTACGAAATAAACAATACTGACCTGCAAACCCGATTAAAGTTATTCCAAAACAAACATGAAGTAGTGAAGAGACGCGCCGATTCATGGTATAGGGAGGCAAGAGTGTTGAATTTGAATGGTGAGTACGCTAGGGTGATTCAGGATTTGACTGAGAATAATTTTGCCATTCGGGAAGGTCAGAATCATTTACGCGAAGCTAATGTTGATGCAAGCATTTTGTTGGGACGAAAGTTTCTAGATGAATTAAAATATAATGAAGCATTAACTGTGTTGTTAAATGCGCATTATCTACCAGGAAAAGACGTTGAGAAGCAAGAATGTGATGATGAGAGGATGCCCCAAATTGATTTTTATATAGGATTGATTTATAAATTGATGGGAAATAAAAAGCAAAGTAGTTTTTATTTTACCAGATCATCAGAATACAAATTACCGGACAATAATTTTCTAAAATACTATCAGGCAATGGCCTTACTAAACTTGGGACAGAAAAATAAAGCAGATAGCATTTTTGAGGCATTGGTGAAATTTGGCAATGATCGCCTATCCAAAGGGGCAGGGGTTGATTTCTTTGCCAAATATGGTGAACGTGAAACTGAAAATATGGCCAAGTCAAATGCATATCTGCTCAAAGGGTTAGGACTTAAGGGGCTCAATAAAGCCATTGAGTCTAAAGAAAACCTGACTAAGGCAGTAGAGTTTTATGCAAGCAATATTTGGGCTAAAGCAGAGATGTAGCCGGATATATGTTTTCTGTAAAAAGAAATCAAAAGAAGCAGGAGATGCTCAAAACACCTCCTGCCCTTACTCCCGCATTTGCGAAATGTTTCTATTGTAAAATGAAAAGTTGGCGATTATTAAATATATGATGTTATCTGAATACTTTACGAAGTGTCAGCTAAACTCATGAAGTGGAGAATACTATAGTCATCGGTAACCATGTTGTTCTCCTGGAAACTTTTCTCCCTATAATTAATAAGTAGAGGATAACCCACCTGCAGTTTGTGGATGGGTTCTTAAAAACATACGTTATTGACTATAATTCGAGTATTATAAAAACGTTTAAATCATAATCTCCAAAGTGTTGTGATCATATTCCATTGACGGTTCGTCGTAACTTATACTTTCCTCTTCAATACGAATTAAAATTTTTCAAAATATAGCTTTTATAACCATAAATGAAAATCAATATGCCTAGTACTAAAATTCATTTTATGGCAGTCCTGATAATGACGATTGCCATAGTGCCATGCTTTTCCCAAACATCTACAATTGTTGTAAAGACAAATGAGACTGTAAGTACTTCGGGGCGGAACGACATTGGAGTCTTGCGTAATTACTTTTTTTCAGGATCTCCCAATGATGATAATCTGACCAATGGCCCCAATCAGGCATTATGGCCGGTAACAATGGACTATACGAATGCTATAGGGGCACATGGTATGCGTTCCATTAACGGAGAACGGGATTGCAGCCTTGATGCCAATGGAAATTTTACACCAAGCAACAACCTTATTAGGCATCTTAACATTCTCCACGATAGCCAAAGGGATTTGCACTTTATTGTTGGGCAATCGAGACCCCCGGTTTTTCCTGATGGTGCCTGGAATTGGGATGCCGGGCAATGGAACGCCTATGAGGATTACGCCTACAAATGTATAAAATACGTGATGGTCGATTATAAAGGTGGCTTTCAGAAATCGATTATTGAAGTTGGAAATGAACTGGACATTTCCGGCACCGAGGGGTACTGGTTCGTAGACGGGAAATGGAACAATTCGGATTTAAAAGCATATGCGGGGTATATAAAATGCTATGCCGAATGGTCTGACGCCATAAAGCGATTCAATAAAGATTATCCTCAAAAGCAAGTCCGGCTTTTTGGCCCGGCCATTACCACCTATACTTTTTGGTACACCCCCAACTTAAACTGGGGACTGAAATTTATTGAGGATGCAAAAACCAACAACTGGCAGTTCGATGGTCTGTCATTTCATGAATATGGAGCCGAAATGCTGGGTGGCCGCCCTGATTATTCAGGGGGCAAACTACCCAGCTTTAAATCAGTAATTAAACAATTACAGGACCAACTGGACTTGTTCGGTTTCACCAATACCGAACTCTGGATAACGGAGTGGGGTTGTACAACATGGACTGGCACAGAGCGGATCAAGAATAACTACAGGCCGGTAGGCGGGGCTTTTGCTGCAGCTTTTATGCATGAGGGCCTCGATAATGGGGTTGATGGCATGGTGCCCCTACGTCTAAGGGATGAAAACAGCAGCTCGGGATGGGACCGTTTAGGTTGTTTAGCTACCATTAACGGTGTTGTATACCCCAAACCTACTTACAATGTCTACCGGATGTTTTACCAGTTGCCCGGGCAGCGAAAAAAAACAGAGTGGCAAAACCCCAATGTTCAGCTTGGTGCTATTGCTTCGGCCAGTAGTGATTCGATTGGGGTGATTGTATATAACTATGACTGGGACAATCAGAATATTGTAGATCGTAGTGAGCCTCATGATGTACAGGTTAAAATCTCCGGAACAAACCTCCCCGACAGTGTTACCGTCAGGCGATTTCTCATGGATGCTCAGACCAGTAACGTGGCCAAATATGTGGATGCAGGACTTGTTCCTTCAGTGGCTGATTGTGAACTCCAAAAAGTGGAGGAATATACTGTAAAACCTGTTGGAGGTATAATTACCTTACCGACAAAGACTATTGGCCAATCGGCAGTTTCTCTTTGGTTGGTGCTATTGACCGTCGATGTGCAGGCTCCAACTGCTCCGGTAGGATTAACTCCATCGAAAATCACCGAGACCTCTTTTACTTTGGAGTGGACAGCTTCAACGGATAACGTAGGTGTAAAGGGTTATGATATATATGAAGGAAGTGTCTTAAAAGGAAGTACATCGTCTAATTCATTTAATATGATCGGTCTTTCCTGCAATACAACTTATGCCATGACGGTGAAAGCAAAAGATGCCTCCGGAAATATCTCGGCTTTGAGTGGCACGCTAAATGTAACCACAAGCGACTGTGGTTCTGAAATAATCAAAGACAATACCGACTTAACCGGCATCGCCCTTGTCGGTAATTGGACTACAAGCGCTTTTAATGCAGGTTATTATGGCACCAATTATCTGCATGATGGTAACGCCGGGGCAACAGGAGGGAAGAGTGCGAAGTTTACTCCTACAATCCCCACTACCGGTTCTTACAATGTTTATGTTCGTTGTATTGCGGGATCGGTTTGGGCCACTAATGCGCCCATTGACGTGGTTGACGTAGCAGGAAGGACACATACGTTAAGCGTAAATCTGCAAAACAATAGCGGAATCTGGGTTTTGCTGGGAACCTTCGACTTTAGTGCCGGAACATCGGGCTATGTAAAAATCAGAAACGATGGCGCCAACGGGAATGTGATTGCTGATGCAGTCAAGTGGGTATTCGTTACCGGCACTACAACCACCGATATAGAAAGTTTGGAAGAGCCCAAAGGGGATATTTTCAGATTGTTCCCAAATCCGGCAGATAATAAGGTATATATTCAGGGGAAGTCTGAAATTTTTCCAGTTGAAGTAACCTTATATGATATATCCGGTCGCGCTGTTCTTCAAGAAACATTAAATCCAGGATTGCCATTGAACATTGAAACCCTTCAAAAGGGAATTTATATTGTCAGGATTTCAGGTAAAAAGCAAACCCGGAACTTTAGGTTGATTAAAAGATGAACTGATACTAACAGGTTTCTGATAGTTGAAAATAAATAAACCTCTATAACCTTTTAAAAATGAGAACGAATTTACTAATCATTGTTTTCCTGATATCATTGATTCACTTCTGTGGGAACGGAATTGCCCAGGATAAACGCCCGCCCTACAAGTACCCTGCAGAGCCCGAAGTACTTGAAAAGATCAGAAACTGGCAGGACCAGAAGTTTGGATTGTTTATGCACTGGGGGACCTACAGCCAGTGGGGAATTGTGGAGTCGTGGTCGATTTGCCCCGAAGACTGGCCTTTTACTTCAGTCCGTCCCAGGGACAAAAGCTATTTTGAATATGTGAAGGAGTATGAAAACCTGATCACCACATTTAACCCGGTCAAGTTTAACCCTGAAAAATGGGCCAAAGCAGCAAAATATGCCGGGATGAAGTACGTTGTGTTCACCACCAAACACCACGACGGGTTCAACATGTTCGATACAAAGCAATCGGATTACCGGATTACCGGTAAATTGTGCCCGTTTAATTCCAACCCACGTGCCAATCTCACGAAGGAAGTTTTTAATGCTTTCCGTAGTGAGAACTTTATGGCCGGGGCCTATTATTCCATTACCGACTGGCACAACAAGGATTACTGGTGGGATTATTTTCCCCCGCACGACCGGGGAATCAACTATTCGGCGGATAAATACCCGGAGAAATGGAAACGGCTGAACGATTTTATTTATAACCAGTTGGAAGAACTGACCGGTGGCGAATATGGCAAACTGGACCTTCTGTGGTTTGACCTGTGCAATGTTTCGAAAGAACGATCTCCTGACTGGGATCGGTTTGCAAAGATGGCCCGGGCAAACCAACCCGGGATAATGATGGTTGCCCGCTATACAAACGGGCAGTATGAAAACTACCGTACCCCTGAACAGGAAGTGCCCGACAAAGCGTTGGATTACCCGTGGGAAACCTGCATGACCATGGGGAATTCCTGGTCGTACAAGCCCAATGATGAGTATAAACCGGTTCACAAGTTGGTTCAGTTGCTCATTAATATCGTTTCGCGCGGGGGCAACTTTTTGCTCAACGTTGGTCCCGGCCCCGATGGCGAACTTGACCCGGTTGTTTATGACCGCTTAAAAGGGATTGGCGACTGGATGCAGATAAACGGCGAAGCCATCTACGGAACGAAACCAATCGCCCCGTACCACGAAACAAAACTCGCGTTTACGCAAAAAGGCAAAACGGTTTATGCCTTTTACCTGCCGGATGAAAACGAAAAGGAGATGCCATCCAAAGTGATGATTTCTTCGATGCAGCCAGCAAAAGGCAGCCAGTTGTTTCTGTTGGGTTACCAGAAACCACTAACATGGGAAACGAATGGCAAAGGGATCGTGATCAACATCCCAAAGTCGTTACAGAAAGCCCCCGTGTGTCAGGATGCCTGGACATTTAAATTTCAAATCCAGTAAACTACCAAAATCATGAGAAAATATGAACACATTTTATTAGTCGCTATTTTTTTCTGTGTAACTACAGGAACATGGGCAAATGGACAGGGCGAAGGGAAAGCTAAAAATCCAGCTTTATCTAAATTTATAGAGTTTTACGAACGGGGCGGCCTTCCCAATTTTTTTGAAAAGGCCATGCATGGCGACTCGATAAAAGTAGCTTACCTGGGCGGAAGTATAACCGCCCAGAATGGCTGGCGGGTATATTCGCTTGACTGGTTTAAACAACGTTTTCCCAAAGCCGTATTTACTGAAATCAATGCAGCAATTGGAGGAACAGGTTCTGATTTTGGCGTATTCCGGCTGCACGACCATGTACTGAAGTTCAAGCCTGATTTTGTTTTTGTGGAATTTGCAGTGAATGATGGTGGCGCCGCTGAAGAAAAAATCATCCGGTCAATGGAAGGGATTGTCAGGCAGGTATGGCAAGATAGCCCGAAGACAGATATCTGTTTTGTTTATACCATCGCGAACAACTTTTTGGAAACAGAACAGGGCGGGCAGTTACCAAATTCAGCTTTATACATGGAGAAAGTAGCGGATAAATACCAAATCCCTTCGATAAACTTTGGATTTGAAGTGGCCAGACAGGTAAAAGACAAT
Source organism: Prolixibacteraceae bacterium (assembly GCA_034003625.1). Classification (GTDB taxonomy): domain Bacteria; phylum Bacteroidota; class Bacteroidia; order Bacteroidales; family Prolixibacteraceae; genus GWE2-42-39. Next base: position 79,847 of record JAVEYG010000004.1, read on the forward strand.
CAACTGATATTTAAAGGAGAGGGAAAAGAGATAAATGGAAAGAAAGTTTTCAGCCCCGATGGCGTACACCCCAACACCGAAACAGGACATGTCATCTACCAGGAGGTATTACAACGGTCGTTCGGGAAAATGATCCCTGAAAAACCCGGACATGCAAAAAACCACACCCTGCACAAACCGCTTGCCCCTGATTATTTTGCACACACGCAAATGGTCGATTTTACAAAGGCGAAGTTGAGCAAAAACTGGGAAGCTCTTCAGGTTAAAGACCATCCTTTATTTTCAGGATTTGGAAAGTACCTGCAGCAAATCGGGAAAGCCGGCCAATCGGGAGAAACCCTGACGGTTCGTTTTAAGGGCAGGGCCATTGGCGCCTATGATATCATGGGACCGGACGCAGGCCGTGTGGTTGTTGAAATTGACGGGGTGGTAAAAGATACCCTTTCAAGATTTGATCAGTATTGCACTTACCGGAGGATGAACTACTTTTTGATCGACCACCTGGAAAACAAAGATCATGAGGTGGTATTCAGGTCACTCTGTGAACCATTCGACAAATCAGCCATCCTTACAAGGAAAGAGGATATGGCCAAAAATCCTGATAATTATAAAGCAAACAACTGGTATGTTGGGAAAATTTTGATTGACGGGGAGATTCAAATCTCTGTGACTCGCTAAATTCTCAGTTGTATGTTATTTGTAATAGCGTGAGTTCGATATAATCAATTCAGTATGAGTATGTAACCAAGGTAATAAGATTGCAGCCATTGGTGTTTGTCCTGGCTGCTGAGCTTTATAATGTATGATAAGGTTTTAAAACCTTATTTTTTCATGGCAACCTAAGTAGAGATTATATTACAAACATGTCCAACCTTATTAACCTATTGTATTTCAATTATTAAATGTTCCATTTAATATCGAACTCAGGTTGATAAGCTTTCACAATCCGAATAGAGCAGGAATGAAAATTTTTTTGAAAGTATAGGATGAGTATAGGATGAGTGTACCATCAGTGTAGGATGAGTATAGGAATAGTATAGGATGATAAAGCTCCGGACCAGTAATACGTATAAAAAAAAACAAATTTTTATTAACCGTCCCTTTCGGGACATAAACAATTAAATGTATGGCACAATCAAAAAAGAACATTGCCACCGAAGGCCTTAGCGGCCGGGTTGGCAATCTCATCTTTCGTCGCCGTAAATCCGACGACAAGATTTTTGTGGCAAGGAGGCCGGTAGCCTCCGAAGAAGAGCCTACAGAGGCTCAAAAAAATGTCCAGCGCAAATTTCAGCGCGGGATAGTCTATGGCAGTTCGGCAGTTGCCGATCCTGCAACAAAAGCGCTCTATGCAGCAAAAGCCACAGGCGGGCGTTCAGCTTTCAACGTGGCGATAGCCGATTATTTCAATGCTCCGCAGATAGAAGAAATTAACCTGGATAATTACAGTGGAGCAGTAGGTAGTACAATTGCCATTACAGTAACCGACGATTTTGCTGTTTCTTCAGTTCATGTAAAAATCGAGAACCTGGATGGCTCGCTGGTCGAAGAAGGCGAAGCCGTACCGGGAAGCACCGACATAGATTGGGTTTACACAGCTACTGTAGCAAACGAAACCCTGGCCGGTGACAAGATCACCGTAACAGCGTATGATATGCCCGGTAATACCGACAACCAGGAAAACGAAATACCGGCGCGTTAACAATCATTGTTCCGGAGCTTTAACCTTATCGGCCTGACAGCGTTTCCAAAACCTGTTAGGTCTTTTTATTTTCGAAGAGTACCACCTGAGTATAGGATCATCGAACCGTCATCGAACCAACATCGAAGGAACAGTATCAGATCAATATAAAATCTGAATTGTATAAAAACAACTACAAAAAAGAAATAACCCAATTCACGAATCCCGCTTCAATGGGTTCCAACCCTGTGCTTGCAGCGGAATTGCCGATCCACTTCCGGTTATCAGGTTGGCGCCGTTGCCTTTTTCAGTAATATGCCCGATGATGGTAAAATCGAATTCCTTTTTAATTTTATCGTGATCGGCAAGTGGAACAGTAAACAGCAGTTCATAATCTTCGCCGCCATTGAGTGCAGCCACAATGGGGTTAATATTTAGTTCCTGTGCAAATAGTTTTGTTTGAGTGTCCATCGGAATTTTATCTTCGTATATATTGCATCCCACCTGCGATTCTTCGCAAAGGTGTAGTATTTCAGATGAAAGTCCGTCGGAAATATCGATCATCGAAGTCGGTTTCACACCAAGATTTTTTAGCAGTTCAACCACATCTTTGCGGGCTTCGGGTTTGAGCTGACGTTCCAGAATATAATCGTAGCCTTCCAGTTGAGGTTGTTCTTTCGGATTTACCTTAAAAACTTCGTTTTCGCGTTCCAGCAGTTGAAGCCCCATGTATGCGCCGCCCAAATCGCCCGACACACAAACCAGGTCGTTCAGCTGTGCCCCCGAACGATAGGCAATTTCATCGGCATTGGCCTCGCCGATGGCCGTGATGCTGATCACTAAGCCGGTCATTGATGTAGTTGTGTCGCCGCCTACTAAATCGACCCCATATTTTTCGCAGGCCAGGTGGATGCCCGAATACAACTCTTCAATCGCTTCCACCGAAAATTTGCCTGAAACAGCAATCGAAACTGTGATTTGCCGGGGCTGTGCATTCATGGCGTACACATCTGAAAGGTTTACCACCACTGCCTTGTAGCCCAGATGTTTCAACGGAACGTACATCAGGTTGAAATGAATTCCTTCCGTCAGCAAATCGGTAGTTACCACAATTTTTTTATCCGGAAAGCTGAGTACCGCCGCATCGTCGCCAACACCTTTTTCACTGCTACTGTTTTTCAGTTCAATTTTGTTGGTCAGGTGTTTGATCAGGCCAAATTCTCCCAATGCTGAAAGTGGGGTTTGTTTCTTATTTTCGTTCATGTTAACTTTTCAGATTGTTTTGTCCTTTAATGCAGACAATTCTTGGGCAAAAATAGCTTTACTTGCTTATCTTTGCAATTATTTTTAAACAGTCTGCATTCCCAATTGTTATTACGGTACAATTAAGCATGACTGAAAAAGGCAGAAAATGGAAGATCAGGATAAAATATTACACGAAGTTACATCGCAGGATTACAAGTACGGCTTTGTTACCGACATCGAAACCGATGTGATAGCAAAGGGTCTGAATGAAGATACAATACGCATTATTTCATCCAAAAAGGAAGAGCCTGAATTTATGCTTGAATTCAGGTTGAAAGCGTTCCGTGAATGGCAGAAAATGAGCATGCCTGTCTGGGCAAATTTGAAAATACCGTCGATCGATTACCAGGATATTATTTACTATGCGGCGCCCAAAAGTACACCAAAGTACCAGAGTATTGATGAGGTTGACCCTGAGTTGCTGGATACATTCAACAAACTGGGTATTCCGCTCGAAGAGCAAAAGATGCTTGCCGGTGTTGCTGTCGATGCAGTGATTGACAGTGTTTCAGTGAAAACAACATTCAAAGATACACTTGCGGAGAAGGGAATTATTTTTTGCTCGTTTAGTGAAGCAGTGAAAGAACACCCCGATTTGGTGAAAAAATATCTGGGAATGTCAGTTCCTGTTACCGATAATTTCTTTGCAGCTTTGAACTCCGCTGTTTTTTCCGACGGTTCGTTTTGCTACATCCCGAAAGGGGTCCGCTGCCCGATGGAATTATCAACCTATTTTCGTATCAATACGGCCGGAACCGGACAATTCGAGCGCACGCTGATTATTGCCGACGACGACAGTTATGTGAGTTATCTCGAAGGGTGCACAGCTCCCATGCGCGACGAAAACCAGTTGCATGCTGCCGTAGTTGAAATTATTGCTCTTGACCGTGCCGAAGTAAAATATTCGACCGTGCAAAACTGGTATCCGGGTGATAGGCAAGGCAAAGGCGGTGTTTATAATTTTGTAACGAAACGCGGTGTTTGCCGTGGCGAATCGTCGAAAATAAGCTGGACACAGGTGGAAACCGGTTCGGCAATAACATGGAAATATCCCAGTTGTATACTGATGGGCGATAACTCGGTAGGTGAATTCAACTCGGTAGCTGTTACCAACAACTATCAACAGGCCGACACCGGGACTAAAATGATACACATTGGCAAAAACACGAAAAGCACCATTATTTCGAAAGGGATTTCAGCCGGACGCAGCGATAATTCGTACCGCGGTCTGGTTAAAGTGTTGCCCAATGCGGTCAATGCGCGCAACTTCTCGCAGTGCGATTCTCTCTTGCTGGGCTCCCATTGCGGCGCACATACTTTTCCGTACATCGAAGTGGGCAACAAAAGTTCGGTGGTCGAACACGAAGCAACTACTTCGAAAATCGGGGAAGACCAGATTTTTTACTGTAACCAGCGGGGTATTTCTACGGAAGATGCCATTGGCATGATTGTGAACGGATACGCCAAGGAGGTGCTGAACAAACTTCCGATGGAATTTGCAGTTGAAGCACAAAAACTGTTACAGATCAGTTTAGAAGGAAGTGTGGGGTAGAGGCCCCTCCAAACCTCCCCCAAGGGGAGGCTTATAGAAAACAAGCCTCTCCCTGCCCCTCTCCCAAGGAGAGGGAACTGATGAAGACATTGAGACAGGCAATTTAGAATAGGAGTTTAAAAAACGTCAAAAAAAATAGATATCTAAAAACAACAATAATTTATGAACAATGCTCCGGTTCTCCCCCTTCGGGGGAGTTAGAGGGGGCTTTAGAGGGGCCATTTATGCTTACAATAAAAAACTTACACGCCTCGGTTGAAGGCAACGAAATATTGAAAGGGATCAACCTGGTTGTAAAGCCGGGTGAAGTTCATGCAATTATGGGGCCGAATGGGTCCGGAAAGAGTACACTGGCCAATGTGTTGGCCGGGAAAGAAGATTATGAAATTACCGACGGAGAGGTAATTTACGAAGGTCAGGATTTGCTGGAAATGGCGCCGGAAGACCGTTCCAGGGCCGGCCTCTTTCTGAGTTTTCAATACCCGGTGGAGATACCCGGCGTTCCGATGGTGAATTTCCTGAAGGCGGCAGTTAACGAACACCGCAAGTTCAAAGGACTGGAACCATTAACCGCTGGTGAATTTCTAAAACTGATGCGTGAGAAAAAAGAACTGGTGCAGATCGATACTCAACTGACCAATCGTTCCGTGAATGAAGGTTTTTCAGGAGGAGAAAAAAAGAAAAACGAAATTTTCCAGATGGCCATGCTCGAACCGAAACTGGCTATTCTCGATGAGACCGATTCCGGCCTCGACATTGATGCGTTGCGTATTGTGGCCAACGGAGTGAATGCCTTGCGGTCGAAAGATAATGCAACCATCGTGGTAACCCACTACCAGCGCTTGCTCGACTATATTGTTCCTGATTTTGTGCATGTTCTGTACAAGGGGAAAATTGTAAAGACAGCAGGCAAAGAACTGGCTTTCGAGCTGGAGGAAAAAGGCTACGACTGGATTAAAAACGGGGACGTTTGATTATGAGCGTTGTTCAGGATAGAATAGCAATTAGCGAGAGCTACAAGTCTTTGTTTGAAGAAAACAGGGAATTGCTCAATAATGGCTCGTCGCCCTTACTGAACCGGATGCGCGATATAGCCATCAGCCGGTTTGCAAAAGCAGGCGTGCCCGACGTTAAAAACGAAGATTACAAATACACCAGCCTGAAACCGGCGTTCTCGAAATCCTATAAACATTATTTCAGCTACCAGAAACAAGAAGTCGATTTACACGATGTTTTTAAATGCGATGTGCCCGATCTGGACACCCACCTGGTATTGCTGATAAACGGATGGTACTACATTCAGAACCAAAAAACAGGACAGTTGCCTTTCGGGGTAGTAGTGGGCAGTTTACAGCAAGTTGCCAACGAGAAGCCTGAATTATTACAGAATTATCTGAACCGTCAGGCAGCGCTTTCTGAAGATGCAACTGTTGCACTGAATACCGCTTTTGCCAAGGATGGATTCTTTATTTACATCCCGAAAAATGTGGTTGTTGAAAAGCCTATTCAGGTGGTGAACCTGATGAGGGGCAGCGGAAACACCTTTGTTACCCAGCGTAATTTAATTATTGCAGAAGAAAATTCGCAGGTAAAACTGGTGATGTGCGACCACACGCTCAGTTCCAACGAATTCTTGTGCAATACGGTTTCCGAAGTATTTGTAGGCGAACACGCTGTACTCGATTATTATACGGTGCAAAACCAGCACAACAATACGAAAACCATCAATTCGACATTTTTCAGGCAGGAGGCCAATTCGAACCTGCTGACACATACCGCAACTCTGCATGGCGGACTGGTACGCAATAATCTAAAAGTGACTTTTAACGGTGAACATGCCGAAGCCAATATATTGGGAATGTCGTTTACCGACAAAAACCAGCACGTTGACAATTATACCATTATTGAACACGCCAAACCCAACTGTTTGAGCAACCAGTTGTATAAAAATGTGCTGGATGAAAATTCAACCGGCGCTTTTGCCGGACGTATTCATGTGGCGCGTGATGCCCAGAAAACCAATGCGTTTCAACGAAACAACAATGTATTGCTGACCGATTCGGCCCGCATGCAAACCAAACCGCAGTTAATTATTGATGCCGATGATGTAAAATGCAGCCACGGGGCCACCATCGGGCAGATCGACCAGGAAGCGTTGTTTTTCCTGCGTTCGCGCGGTATTGGCGAGGCCGATGCCCGCCTGATGCTGATGAATGCGTTTACTTACGAAGTTGTTCAGAACATACGGGTGGAACCACTCCGCGACCGTATCAGTGAACTGGTCGACAAACGGCTGCGCGGCGACCTGGCCAAATGCCACTCGTGCAATTATCAGTGCGACTGCTGAAAAAGCCGGCTATATTTACAGTCAAAATACTTAAAATAGCCATGAAGAAAAAGATGTCTCCGGCTTTTTTTGAACAGGAAACAAATGCAGAATGTGCCCTGAATTTTCTGGAACATATTCCCGAAAAAGTCTGTGAAGAAATATTCGGGAACATTGTTCAAACAGAAAACATTAAAATTGAACGGATTGTTTCACACGGACAGTCTTCGCCCGGTTCCGGATGGTACGACCAGGAAAAAAGTGAATGGGTGATGGTGTTGGAGGGGCAGGCGATTCTTGAGTTTGAAGGGGGAAAGGAAGTGAAGCTGGGGAAGAACGATTATATAAATATCCTGCCACACCGAAAACACAGGGTAAAATGGACAGATCCGGAACAAAAAACAATCTGGTTGGCTGTTCATTACTGATAAAAACACAATGAATCCGGAATGTTTTCCGGATCAGGGCCTACAGGAACAAATGCCGGTAAATGCCTGGTCACTATTCCGGCATATATATTTTCAATTCCAGAATATTTCCTCCGATTTCAATTTAAAAGAAAACTTGATCATTTCCTGTTTTTAGTTTTCAAAATTTAGCAAAAGGCTTAACTGTTCGTCAACAGGAGATGTATCTGTTTGCGGAAGGAAAGCCCTTGGTGCCATATTTGCCAGCAATGCTTTTCTTATCGTGCTGATTTTGTAACAAATGAAATTGCCTTCATTGCCAATAATAAAGTCCCTGCAGACTGGCCGGTTCATGCCACAGTCAAATATTTTTGTGGCATCTTTGTCAATGGTTGCCTTACCGGGCAAGGCCAGATTATAAATTTTCTTCAGCCAGGGATATCCCGCTGGGCAGCCCGCACCCGAACAAACGGATTTTATCGGACAAAGAAGGGTGAAAACATTTATTTTTTAACACTCCTGAGTATCAACAGATATAAAAAATAGAATTAATTTTGATTTAAAACTTTTGGCCATTATTTGGGTATTGGGAGTTGGGGCATAAAAGTATCGGCAAAAATCAACAACCAAAGATCCCCAGCATGGAATATTCAATGCTGATATTTTTTATTTTACTGCTTGCATGGAATACCATGACAAAAACAGTTGCTTCTTTATCAGCAGACAGAACGTCTGATAGTCCTTATCAAAGACAGCGATTATTTTCTTTAACGATTTTGCGGGAAATGGGATTTTGTTTTTATTGATTTTTCAGTTCTACAACCATAAAATCAACACATTATGAACAAATTTCTACACATTGCAAAAAGAGGGACGGGGTGGACGGAAACCCGTATTGTTCCCCCAAAAAAAACGTTCATTTTTCCCTTTCTTTTCTTTTTCTCAGTTGCCCTGTATGGGCAAGATTATGGCGGCGGCGATGGTAGTTCCGGAAATCCTTACCAGATTTCTTCCGTAGCCGATTTAGCTGATCTGGCAGTGGCAGTAAACGCTGGGACTCATTACTCAGGGGTATATTTTAAACAGATGGACGATGTTGATTTGAATGTCGCCCCATACAATGCCGGTGCTGGCTGGACGCCGATAGGATATATTGTGGGCGACCCCGGACATGAAGATAACAGGCCGTTTAAAGGGAACTATAATGGAGATAATAAAACAATCTCAAACCTGTACGTCAATAATCCCGATGGAATTGCCGGCTTGTTTGGGATGACCCAAGAGGCTACCATTAGCAATCTTAATCTGACAGGAGTAAATATAACCGGAAAATATGCTGCAGGCGCTTTGGCGGCTTATCACTTTGGTGCTTCTGTTACCAGTTGCTCTTCTTCCGGAACTGTTGCCAGTGAAAACAACGCCGGGGGTTTATTGGGAGTTGCCGGATATTTCGGTACAACTATTCAATATTGTTCTTCAAGTTGTACCGTTACCGGCACGGGTGAATATGCAGGAGGATTGGTAGGCGACCATTCAAGTTCGGCCATGAGTTATTGTTTTTCAACCGGAAACGTTAGCGGGGCATCAAGAGTGGGAGGGCTTGCTGGTTCGAGCTACAGCGCCACCATTACGAACTGTTATGCTACCGGAAACGTAACCGGAACGGTCGAAAAAATTGGCGGATTGACGGGAGATAACTCGACGAATGCAAGCACTTCCAATTGTTTCTCAAAAGGGTTAGTAACAGCAAGTGGCGCCAGCTTATATGGTGGATTAAATGGGTTTATTTGGGAAGGTTCAACGGTTACCAACTGTTTTTGGGACACCCAAACTTCGGGACAAAGCGCCAGCGATGGGGGAACTGGTAAAACCACTGCCGAAATGCAAGGTTTCGGAACGTTCTATTTGTCCGGCTGGGATTTTAAAGGCGAATCAGCAAACGGGACCGGCGAAATATGGAACATTGGCAACAGCCGGAACGATGGGTATCCGTATTTAAGCTGGCAATATCCGGATGATACGGGATACACTCCTCCAATTTTTGTTGACGCATCGGCTTCGGGCAGCAATAATGGCGCCAATTGGACGAATGCTTATACTTCACTTCAAACAGCCATAACGGCAGCCACTTCGGGAACCCAGATATGGGTTGTAGCCGAGACCTATAAACCGACCACCAGTACCGACCGGGGTATTTCGTTTACATTAAAAAACGGAGTGGCCATTTATGGCGGTTTTGCCGGAACGGAAACTTTGCCCGATCAGCGCGATTGGGAAGCAAATGTTACTATCCTGAGCGGCGATATCGGGACGGTTGATTCTTCATCCGACAATAGTTATCATGTCATTGATACATGGTCGCTGGACAATACTGCCATATTGGATGGATTTACAATAACCAAAGGCAATGCCAACGGCGCTTCTTATTATGCCTATGGCGGCGGCATATACAATGATGAATCATCGCCATCAATAACCCATTGCATGATAACGGGAAATTCTGCCGAACAGGGTGGTGGACTGTACAATACCGGGTCATCGTCGCCAGACCTGACCAGTTGTACAATTTCAGGTAATTCAGCAAGCTCTGAGGGAGGAGGAGTGTATAACACCGGTTCATCGCCAACGCTTGTCAATTGCCTCATTACAGATAATTCGGCGTATAATGGCGGCGGCCTTTTTAACATGAGTTCTTCATCGCCAACGCTTACAAACTGTACAGTTTCGGGAAATACATCGACCGGCGGGGGTGGAATGTATAACCAGTCTTCGTCCTCGCCAACCCTGAACAATTCTATTATCTGGGGAAATAGCGCAACTGGCCTGGGCAAACAAATTTATATTAACAGCGCCGGAGCAACCTTAAACTATTCGTGTTATTCAAACGGGACAAATGATGTGTACGGCACCATAACGGCAACCAACAACAATATTACTTCAAACCCTGTATTTGTGAACCCTAATAGTGATTTCCGGCTCACGGGCAGCTCGCCTTGTCTCGATACCGGTAACGATGCCTACAATGCTGAAACGAACGATATCCGGGGATCTGGTTTTGGACGGAAATTGTTAAAAACCGATGCCGGACAAACCGGAACTATCGATATGGGGGCATACGAATATAAATATGGGACCGATGAGGCAGAACCGGATTTGTTAAGGCTCTATGTAAAATCGAATGCAACGGGAGCCAATAACGGGACCAGTTGGGCCAATGCCTATACTTCACTGCAATCGGCTTTAAATGCTGGCAGATATTACGAAATATGGGTGGCCGCCGGAACCTATAAACCGACAACCGGAAGCGACCGGAGCATTTCGTTTAAGCTGGAAAGCAATATGGCAGTTTATGGCGGTTTTGCCGGAACAGAGACTTCACTCGGTCAGCGCGACTGGATTGAAAATCCCACTATTTTAAGTGGCGATATTGGTACTGTTGATTCTTCGTCCGATAATAGTTACCATGTGGTTTATACCCAAACCGAACGTAACGACCCAACAGCAATACTGGATGGCTTTACCATTGAAAATGGGAATGCAAACGGCAGTTACCCCGATGATAGCGGAGGAGGGGTGTATAATTACAACTCCTCAGGAGCAGTCATAACAAATTGCACAATTACCGGAAATTCGGCATCGAATTACGGTGGAGGGGTGTATAATGGCAGCTCCAGCTCAACAAGTCTGACGAATTGTGTAATCTCTGATAATTCTGCTTTAGAGGGTGGTGGTGTGTGTAATTATACGGCATCTTCATCTGTTTCACTAATCAATTGCCTTATTTATGGCAATTCAGCAACAAGTGGTGGGGGATTATATAATGTTTTAAATTCGAAAACCTATAATTCTATCATTTGGGGCAATTCTGCCACAAGTGGCAAACAAATTTATGTTCATGCCGGAACTACAAACCTCTACTATTCTTGTTATTCATACGGGACAGGAGACGTATATAACGAGGGCACATTTACTCCAGATGCACATTGCACTACCACAGATCCAAAATTTGTGAATGCGAGTGGGGGAGATTTCAGGTTATATGAAAATTCGCCCTGTGTCAATACCGGCTATAACGGTTATAATACGACCGACTATGATATTCGAAAAGAAACGCGTATCCAGAATACAACTATCGACATGGGAGCCTATGAATGGACCGAAGGCGTTGACCCGGCAACGCCAACCTACACCTGGACCGGAACCAGTTCAACCGACTGGAACACGGCAGGCAACTGGGATTTAAATGCTGTCCCCACGGCTGATGATCATGCAACCATTCCCGATGTGGCCAACGACCCGGTAATTGGAAGCGCTGCCGCCTGTAAAGACCTGACTATCCAGACAGGTGGCAACCTTACCGTTAACAATGGCTACACACTTTCTGTTGGCGGCAACCTCAGCCTGAAAAGCGAAGCAAGCAAAGCAGCATCACTAATTAACAACGGAACCATTAATGTTACCGGCACAACGTATGCCGAGAGCTATCTCACCGGGAACCAATGGCATGTTGTTTCACCGGTTGTGTCGGGAGGGGCGATCAGTTCGTTCCTTGTCGATGGAGATAACGCCATCCCGACAAAAGAAAGCAGTTATGGTATGATGGACTACGATGAAGCCACCAACGATTGGAACAGTTATTTTACTTCTTCTACAGAAGGCAATTTAACAGCAGGGAAAGGGTATGGGCTGCGCCGCAGCAGCGATGGCACAGTGACCTACACAGGGACGCTCACCAGCGGGTCAAAAACAGTAGCGCTGACCAAAGGAGGCACGGAAGGGTGGAACTGCATCGGCAACCCTTATCCATCCTCCATTTTCATTACAGATGCCGGCAATGCCGAAAATAATTTCCTGAAAAACAACAGCGGTAGCCTGGATGAAAGTTATGCCTGCATTTACGTGTGGAACGACGCTTCGTCGGGCTACAAGATACAGGGAAATGCGAGCGGTTGGTGGGACGACCGTACCCTGGGCCAAAATTTATTCTCATCAGGACAAGGTTTCTTTGTAAAAGCAAAAAATGCCGGTTCGGTTACTTTTAACAGCGCTATGCAAACCCATAATTATATTGCCTTGAAATCGGCTGCCACTCCGTGGCCGGGCTTTAAACTCGTCGCTTCTTCGGCGCAGGGTGAAGCCTCCGCGATTGTGGTTTTTAACAGCAAAATGACCGCTGGTCTCGATATTACATACGATGCCGGTTTACTGCGCGGCACTACCGGTCAGGAGCTGTACACCCGGTTAGTAAACGATAACGGGGTGGACTTTGCCATCCAGTGTTTGCCTGAAAACTACAGCTCGCTGGTCATTCCGGTAGGTGCAGAATTTAAGGAAGGCGGCGAAATTACTTTTAGCGCCCAAACAGTCGGGCTACCGGCAACGTGCAGTGTGATACTGGAAGACAAAACGGCCCAAACGCTCACCGACCTGACTTCCGGAGCAAGCTATAAGGCAGTAATTTCTGCCGGGAAAACAGACATCGGGAGATTCTATATTCACACCAGTTACTCTACTACCGGGGCGCTTTCACCTCTGGAGGACGAAATGGACAAGCTGAAAGCATATCCTGCAAACGGACGGATTTGGATCATTGGCAAAGCAGGACCTGCTGCCAGGGTACAGTTGTATAACATGAATGGACAAATCCGTGGAACCTATAATTTACAGGAAGGCAGACGCAACAGCATCCCCGCCACAGGCTTGGTCCCGGGCGTGTACCTGCTCCGGCTTATCGAAGGGAACAAGCATTCCAATTTAAAAGTGCTTATTCATTCCAATTAACAGGTTTTAACACCCGACAGATTTTAAAAACCTGTCGGGTGTTAAAAAACAAACAGACATAAAAAAATACAGATATGAACAACAAAAAAAATATACAACACGAAGAAGGGAAGGTGCCGGTCATGAACCGGAAAGAAGCCTTAAAAAAGGCAGGTTATGTTGCCCTTTCGGCGGCCACCATGATGATATTAATCAATAAGCCCGATAAAGCAGTAGCCTCTTCACCGGCTAATTTTCCAGTATGGTAAAAATATGAAATTCCAAAGAGGCTGTCCAGAAAGTTTGAAAATCCGCAATTTGCGTCACCCTTGTCATAGTAATCGGGATCGGGATGACCCGGTTCCTGACTTTTTGGACACTCTCTTCGCCCCGCAATCCCGGAAATTTATCCGGAGTACAAATCCCTTCAGCAATCCGGATTTTTGTACCGGATCAACTGGGTCGCGAAATACCTGGCATCGCGGATATGGACCGGATATATTTGCAATGCCGCGGGCATTTTTTTTAGCAAAAATATCCGGAGAAACGTTTTTCGAAGGCTTGGCGACCCGGCCTGGTACCGGCTCCATTTAAAATCGTACAAAGACAGCTTTAAGCAGAATATCGGAAGAAAAACGGCTTATCCGGAAAATACGGATTCGGAATAACGTAAAAAAATCCCTGTCCCATCCGGCTAATCGGTGGTTGGCCCCGCACGCTGATAAACACGTACATAATCTACCTCCATGGTATGGGGGAACAGGCTGTCGTCGATCCCTTTTTGTCCGCCCAATCCACCACCGATGGCCAGGTTCAGGATCAGGTGGAAAGGCTGGTTGAACGGCCAGGCTTCAAATCCTTCGCCGTTGTTTCTGAAGGTAAAATAATGGCGCCCATCCACATAGCTGCGGATTTCGTTTTCGTCCCATTCGGTTGTATACACATGAAACTTAGTGGTTGCAGTTGGTAAACCTGTTTTTTTTCCAACCTGTGTGCCAATCATGTGGTTGAACTTTCCGGTATGTACGGTTGAAAAAACAGTATCGGGATTAAAACCTACATGTTCCATGATATCGATCTCACCGCTTTTTGGCCAGTTGCCGTATTTGTTTTCGGTTGGAAGCATCCAGATTGCCGGCCAGGTCCCATTTCCGGAAGGCAGTTTCGCCCGGACTTCCACTTTGCAATACTTCCAGTCGCCTTTGTTTTTTGTGGTCAGGCGTGCCGAACTGTAATCTTTTCCCGAAGTGGGCTCTTTTATCGCGGTAATGGTTAATATGCCGTCGCGGATGAAAGCATTGTCGGGGTCGGCAACCGTGTACCACTGTTTTTCGTTGTTCCCCCAGCCATATTCATTGCCCCGGGTATCGTAATTCCATTTCGTACTGTCGGGCAAACCCGGCTCCTTGAACTCGTCGGACCAAACCAGTTTCCATGTAACATTTTTCTTTTTTTTTAAGTGCATTCCCGAGGCTTGCACGACTGGCAGGAATAAAAAACAAATAGCCGACAGAACAATGAGTGCAGGTATTTTCTTCATACTACTGATTTTTAAAGATGATGATAAAGCAAAACAGATGCGGGTTGTTAAGACCCTGTTTTCAGGATACCTAAATCAACCCACATCCTTTTTTTGATTTAACTTTTCCAATCTATTTTAACAGCCACATCAATTTGTTTATTTCATCGTATCCATCGTATTGACGGTCAAGTGCTTCGATGAGATTTTCCCGGTTGTAGTTGGTTTCCGAAGAAGGATACAACCAACGCATCGGAATGCCGTTTTTATTGTTTTCATTCAGGCTTGTTGCCGGGTTAATTGGAAATTCGGGATAGCCTGTCCGTCGGTATTCAAAGAAGCTGCCGGGGGCATCCTGGAAGAAGTTAAGGATGTAACGCTGCATCCAAACCTGTTTCAGCTGCTCTTCGGTTGTTGTTTTAAATGCAGCTTCGCCTGTAAAATAGCCGTCAATGTATGCCTGGTTAATTGCCATTCCATGAGCATATTCCGGTTTAACCGCCATGGTTGCAGTCAAGGCCGATTTAACGCCTTGTTCATAATAATCTTTCGCGGTGCCAGTTGTAATCCAGCCACGTATCCGGGCTTCTGCCAGAATCAGTTGTTGTTCGGCGTAAGTCAGCAGCATGCGCGGTTCGTTGATTTCTTCTTTCTGGTAACGTTGGTTGATCAGCGAATATTTATTGGCGCTGTGGTTGGCATTCATTTGCGAATATTCCATGGCAACATCCACGCCCACGTAAGCATCCGGGTCTGTTTGGGTTTTTCCTGAAGCTATTTCAGCAGCTGCAGGTTCTCCATAATAATACATCCGCCTGTCGTTTAAGCTTTTCAGGTTGTTCAGGAGCAATGAGCTGAGAATTGTCCTGCCGGTAAAAAGTGGACTGGTACTATAAATTGGCTGTTTGTTTATTGAATTATAAACAAGCCCGAAATGCCCGGTTGTATTGGTTAAAATATTACCGGCGGCAACAATTTCGGCAAAACGCGATTTTACGTTCAGTGAGGCAACACCTTCTTTCTTGCTCAATGACATCAGAACTTTAAGCGCCAGGGCATTCGTGGCCCTGCGCCATTTGACAGGATCACCATTGTACGGAGTAGGGTCGCCGGCAAAAGTTGTCCCGTTGGCAAAATACTGATCGGCTTCTTTAAGTTCATCCAATATGCCGATAAGGATCGTTTCCTGTGTGTCGTATTTCGGACGGAAATTACCGATTTCTCCCTGCCCGGTTTCGCTGTATGGCATATCTCCTACCTGCATGGTCAGCCGATAGAACATAAAGGCCTTCGCAAATTTTCCTACTCCCCTGTATGAGTTTTCATTTGGGCTTCCTAAAGCATGTTCTATCATTTTATCGATATTGGGGAGAATGGTCAAACCCCCAAAATCGGTACTTCCTATTGTGTTGTATTGTGTCCCCATTTGGCCTTCGTTGGCATAACCAACATATTTCGACAAGGCATTTTCTGAAATCATCGCTTTGGCGTCAATGCCCTGAAATTTGGCAACTTTCAACACAACGTTTGTACACAAAAGAGATGCGCTGACCGTAGTTGTGGCATCGGGGTTCGTGTTCATTTCCTCAAATTGATTGCAGCCTGAAAGCATCGTAAAGACGAGGATGGCGCATATACTGATGTATGTATGTTTATTTTTCATGTCGGTCGTATTTTAGAAATTAAACTTCAGGTTAAAACCAAGGTAACGTTGCGAAGGGTCGCTAAAATTTTCAACCCCTCCATCCGGGTCGGAATATTCAAACTGTTTCGCCCACAAATAAACATTTTGGCCTACCACAGACACAGAAGCTCCTTTGGCATAAAATTTAGCACATATCCTCTTTGGCAATTCATACGTAAGCGACATCTCACGGATTTTGAAAAAAGTGGCATCATACGCATCAACAGGCGATGGCGCACCGCCCCAGGCGGTTCCTTTGTGCATACTTTCCAGGTATGACTTATAAGTGACAGCTATATCATTTGTTGCATATTCCCGTGTGTCAGTAAGAATGTTCCCATAGGTATCGTAAGTAGCTGCTCCTGAAACTACTTTTACACCCTGGCCGATATAATTTTTTGAACCTGGCACAGTTGCATCTATGTAACGAGCAGGGACAACGGACTTCGGATGAGAACCGGCACGCCACATATACATTTCGGTGGTTGTTTGCGCGATACCGCCGACACGCCCATCAATCGAGATAGTGAATTGAAATGCTTTGTACCTCAAACTTGAATTTGCCCCCCAAATCCAATCGGGATCGGAATAGCCAAACTTAGAATCGTACGCAGAATAAAGTGGTTGCCCGTTGTTGTGGATAATGTTGCCATTTGGGTCGCGCTGGTAATCACGCAAAATATAATGGTCAACCCTTTCTCCTACTTTCACCCATGGTTTATCAGCAGAAAAATCTGGATCCAACCCGGTATAATAACGTGCGTACCTCGACCAGTTAAGGTTGACGTCCCACTGCCAGTCATTTGATTTAATCGGTATCACATTGGCTGTAATTTCAAGGCCCCTGCGTGTAATTTCCTCTTTGGAATTGATATAGTTATTGGTAAAACCTGAAGCCGGGCTTACTCCTGCAGATCTCAAAAAGTCGTACATTCTCTTGCTGTAATATGATACATCCAATGAAGCCCTGTTCTTCAATGCTTTTATGACCGTACCAATTTCAAAGGTTTCGCTGCCATCAGCAAAAACATCGTCTAACCTCAATGTTGTGGGATATGTTGCCAATCCCAAAGCCCCCCAGCCTTTCGCGCCTGCTGCTTCGACGGCATAAACCTTGTTTATGTCGTAAATACCCGGAGGTGTTTTTGCAGATGTCCAGGATCCGCGCAATTTCCATAATGACAGCCAATCCATTTCAGGCAATATTTCTGAAGCAATAAAACTTGTTGAGATTGAAGGGTAAAAGTAAGAACGTGTGTTCTCCGACAGCGTTGAACTCCAGTCGTTCCGGAATGTCCCTTCTGCATACAACATATTTTTCCACGATATGGCTATACGACCGAAAACACTGTTTACCTGTCGTTTATGCAGGCTTGAACTGACTACCGCCGGATTAGTGGAAGATTTCAGTGAATAATAGCCTGGGATAGTCAGTCCGCCTTGTGTGCGGGCTTCAATACCTTCGTCCTGGGTAAAATAAATGGTCCCGCCCACAAGTCCGTCCAGCGAAAAATCTCCTATCGTTTTATCACCTGACAAGATCAAGTCGTTATTGATGCTGTACCCTCTTCCAAGCCCGACATTATAAGACCCTTTCATTGATTCGCCCCAGATTTGGGTCCCGTTTTTAATGACCGTGGAAGTACCTCCCCCCTGGAATGATCCTTTGGAAACCTGGACAACCTGACGGTCGCTATAAGTATCATATCCGGTACGGAATGTGGCCTTGAGCCAATCTGTAAAATCATAACTTAAAGCAAGGGTGCCACTGAAGATGTCCCTGTTTAAGCTGTGTATTCTTTCGTATCTGTCGAAATACGGGTTGTTGTTAATAGAGGTAAAACTACTGTTTTGTGTTTCGTTTTTAGTCACCCAGTAATCTTTATAATCCCTGATGTCGTAGTCGGGCGCCGCCCAGATAAGGATATTGTACATGGGGTCGTATCCGGTATATCCGCTAAAGCCGATATTCGGAGAAGTTTGTTTATTATAGCTCATGGTCGACGACAAGGTAAATTTATTGATCTTCATGTCGCCGCCTAAACTGTATGTTATTTTTTCAAATTTGGAATTCGGGTATTGCCCTTTATTTTTCACCCAGGTTGCCGACGAACGCAAACTCCCATATTCGCCTTGCTGCACTACGCTAACGTTATTGTTTAAAATGTACCCTTGTTCCAGAAAATTTTTGAAATTATCTTTTCCCCTTGGCAAATAAGGCATTGCTTCCATCGTCTTTGTCAATGGGTTCCACTGGATCACTTCACGTCCGTCTAAAGGAGGGCCCCACGAGCCATCGCCGGAACGCACGTAGGTGTTTGTTGCCGTATTGACAACCCGTCCGTACGTTGACTGCATTTCGGGTATTGCCAGAAAACCGGCTGAAAACATCGTTCCACTATTGACCGCAACGGATAAGCCTTTGTCTTTACTTCCTTTTTTCGTAGTGATCATTATAGCGCCACCAGCCCCCCGGTAGCCATAAAGCGCCGATGCCGTTGCCCCCTTCAGCACGTTAATATCCTCAATATCGTCGGAAGGCAGGTCGCGCAAACTCATGTTCCCGTAGGGAACCCCGTCGATGACCAGAAGGGGCGATTCGCCACGGATCTGGATATCCGGTTCGGCTGTAAATTCGGTACTGTTTTTAACCAGCATTCCCGCGACCTTACCCGTCAGCGAGGTTCCCAAATCAATGCCTTTTACTGTATTTAACGTTTCACCTGTGACTTTTTGTACGGCATAACCGAGCGCTTTTTCCTGACGTTTTATACCTAAAGCTGTTACCACAACTTCGTCAACACCAATTGTTTCAACGCCTAAAACTACGTCTATCTGGCTTTGATTGGCGACTGTAATTTCCTGGGTTTTCATCCCGACAAAGGAGAAAACCAGGGTCGCAGTAGGTGAAACGTTTGGAAGGTTGTATTTCCCGTCGGCATCGGTGATGGTTCCTTGTGTGGTACCCTTCACATACACGGTAACCCCCGGAAGGGATTGCCCGTTCTGGTCGGTAACCTTACCGCTGATGGTTTGCGGCGTTTGCTGTATTTCGGATGTTTTGGTGGTCAATACAATCTGGCGGTCGATTATCACGTAATTGACATTGGTACCCGCGAACAGGTCGTTTAAGATGTCTTCTACCCGCTTGTTCTCAACATGAACAGAGACCTTGCGTTCTACATCGATCATGTTCTTGTTGAAGAGAAAATAAAAGTCGCTGGCATTTTCAATCTCGTTCAAAACGTCCACCACTGAAGCATTCACCATTTTCAGGTTAAAACGGGTTTGCTGTGAGTAACTGTTGGCTGCAAAACCCTGCACAATGGCCAGAAAAAGAAAAAATACACTCAGGCGCATAATTTTCAAAAGTTTAGACAGACCGGTCAACCCGGCCCTGTCGGTTCGTTTTTTTTTCATACTTTTGTCAAGTTAAGTGGTTTAATAAAAATGACTATTACGCTACTTTATTTGACAGGGAAGTGGTAACGACACTTTCCTGTCGTTTTTTTATTTGAATTCTTTTAATTTTTCTTCGCTAAAATTGAGTACAACGGTCTTTGTCCCGAAACTGCCGTCCTGCTTCTTTTCTCTTTTTTCAATCCGGTAGGTTATCGGTGTGGTCAGCTCAATCAGGCGGAGCGCTTCTTCGAGTTGTTCGTTTTCAAATGTGGCGTGAAATACGTAGTTATTAAGGCGTTCGTCCGCAATTACAATTTCGGCATTGTACCAGCGGCTCAGACGTTTGGCAACCTGTTCAAATGTTTCGTCCCGGAAGATCAGCTTTCCTTCAATCCATGAGATATATTGTACCGCGTTGATTTGTTTTCGCGTAAACTTGCCGGTTTGCCGGTTGTATGTAAGTTGCTGATCGGGATCAAGGCTGGAAATAAGTTGCCCGTTCCGGTTATATACTTCCACTTTTCCCGTTTCAAGCGTTACTTCTTCAGACCGTATATCTTCAAAAGCCATTATATTGAAACGGGTGCCCAAAACTTTTATGTCAAGATTGCCCGTCAATACATGAAAGGCGGAATTTGAACGGTGGGCGACATCGAAAAGTGCTTCGCCTGAAAGGTATACTTCGCGGCTTTCGGTAAACGGTACCGGGTACTTTAACACAGAGCCGCTGTTTAGATAGCCGCTTGAGCCATCGGGCAGTTCAAAATGGGTACGAACGCCATTCGGGCATTGGATTTCCGCCCATGCAAGCTGCTGCCTGGGGCTGTTGCTGATAAAGAAGTAGGCCAGTCCGCCGATTAGAAAGGGAATGAAAAGCAGGGCTGCGATGCGTTGTAGTTGGAAAAATATCCGCATTTGTTTTTTCCGGCGGTTTTCTTCCATAAACAACTCGTGATGAACCCGGTAAAGTAACGGCCCCATATCTTTTTCGGGTGTTTCTTTTTCGCTGAATTCCATCCAGTGTTCCTGCATTTGCCCCACCAATTCAGGATCAGAAGGTTTTGTTTCAAAAGTTTCCCGGAGTTCGCGGTAATCTTTCCCCGAATACCGGTTTTCAAAGTATCGTCGCAATAAATTCATTTTTCAGTATGGGTTTAAAACCGATTTATTCTGTTCTGTAAAAGGTAATAGGGTTGGGCACAAAAAATCCCCCAGTGGAAAGTGAAATTATTTTTCGGAAGAGAAGAAGAGGGAAAAGAATATAAGGCCGGCAATTTTTTCATCGGCCAAGCCTTCTTTCAATCTTTTCAGGGCTTCGGTCAGGTGGTTTTCAACGGTTTTGGGAGAAATGCCCAACAGGCCGGCGATCTCTTTTACCGACCGCCCTTCCTTACGTTTGTAGAGCAATATTTCTTTTTGCCGTTGTGGCAACCGGTTAATGATCTTCTCTGTTATTTCGAGCAGCGATTGGTAGTCCATCCGTTCGTCCATGTCAGTAGAATAGCTTGTTTCCGAATGGATAATTTCGTGCCGGTAAGCCTGCTCCCGGCTTATTTTTAAAAACAATTCCCGGATGTGGTTGTACGCAATTTTAAACAGATAGGCTTTGAATGAAAGCTCCTGGTTGATTAATTTTCGCGACTTCCATATTTTGAGAAATACTTCCTGGACAACCTCTTCGGCTTCTTCTTTTGATTTAAGGTAACCGTAAGCAAAAAAATAAAGTTTCCTGCCGTAATGGTCGAAGAGCTGGTTGAACGATTCGACATCCCCGTTCTTCAGTCCAGAAACCAGCCGGGGTTCGGTATGTGGATCAAACGTAGTCAAAACAAAAGATCATTTTTATGGCAGCCAAATTACGGACTTTTTTAATATGAACCGGTTGATTTCTTTTGATAAATTTAGGTTTTTGCCTGCATCTGTCTTTTGAACGCTACTGCGTTGTGCAATTTAATACGGCAGCAAGAAACGAACGTGCATGTATTCCCGACACCAGTCATTCACTTATGTCCATCACCAAAACCGAAAAAAAATTAATACTTTTGGCTTTCAACGTAGTTTGTTATTTGGATGCCGGGGAAAGACACACATACCGACGAGGAGCTTATCACAAAAATAAAATTGGGCGATGAAAATGCGTTTCGGATGTTGTATGAAAAATACTGCCGGCAGCTCATCCGTTTTGCCGCTTCGTATTTACCTGATATTTCCGATGCAGAAGAAATTATCCAAAATGTGTTTGTTGAATTGTGGGAAAGACGCGAACAACTTGATCCAGAGCGTTTTGTGAAAAATTATTTGTATCGGGTCACCGTGAATAAAGTATACAACCACCTGAAGCGGAAAGTGGTGGAGCGAAAATACCTTCAGTGTCTTGATGTACTTGAAACCAATACAATAAACGAAGCCGAGAAGAAAATCTATCGCGAAGAACTGGCCGGGGCTGTCAATCATTTGCTTGACCGGTTGCCGGAACAGCAGCGGGTTATTTTTTATCTCAGCCGTTGGGAAGGCCTGTCGCACAAAGAAATTGCCGACCAGTTGCAGATTTCGGTCCGCACGGTTGAGAACCAGGTGTACCGGGCCGTAAAATACATCCGCGAAAATATTAAAACCGACCACCTTGTTGTTTTCCTGATCTCCGAATTAATGCTTTTGAACAGCTTTCCTGTCCATCTTGTTTTGTCTCCCTGAGAGGAATACCCAATATTCAATATCGAATATCCAAATAAACAGCCAGAAAAAGTCGCAGTGGGCAGTCGCAGAATTTTTACAAGTTGCAGGGAAACAGCCGGGTTTATCCCATAGGGATAATCGCTCTTTAACACCGGGTTGAAACTCGGTGTTAAAGAATAACGGAATAAATCCGGCGCATTCGGGAAGTAGTTTGAAAAAATGGCATTCTATGCGCCGGAATTGGAGGCCTCTTTTTTATTTTATATTCTGAAAAACATTGCAAAACGGGCTATTCCCGCCTAAAGAGAAAAAAGTCAGAAAAAAATACGATTGCAATGAGTAGTTTACCACTGTCAAATTGTATTAGCTGCACTAAAAGGAAAAATCATGGGACTTCATGAATTTAATGCACTGATTGAAAAATTCCGGAAAAACCAATGTTCTGTTGATGAATTGATCAGGCTGGATGCACAAATGCAAAAAGAAGAGACGGTTAAGGAATGGATGCTGGGCTCGTTGGCCGGCCAGTCAAAAAACCAAACCGTTTATCCGGTTGATTACGAAGAATTATTCCAACGAATTAAAAACCAGATTTCAAAGAAAACAGAAAGCGGGGAAATATCTGCCCTTCGTTATTTCAACCGGTCGGTAAAGTGGGCGGCAGCAGTGGTGTTGGCATTTCTTATTGGCGGATTGGCTTCCTATTTTCTTTTTACTGAAGTATCCGGAGTGAATGAAAACACATTTAGCGAAATTGTGGCGCCATACGGTTCAAAAACAGAAATGGTTTTGCCCGACGGCTCGAAAGTGTGGTTGAATGCCGGCAGTAAAATAAAATATCAGGCTAATTTTAACGGTAGCCACCGTGATGTGTCGCTTTCGGGCGAAGCTTTTTTCGAGGTTAAAAAGAACGGGGAAATCCCCTTTGTGGTCAATGCACTGGGTTTGGAAGTTGTGGTAAAAGGAACCCGTTTTAACGTGAAGGCGTACGAATCGGAAAATACCATTACCACGACCCTGGTGGAAGGAAAAGTGCTGCTGGAAAGCAACCGGTACCGCTTTTCAGGAGACAACGTTTTGCTCCCTTCGCAAAAAGCCGTGTTTTCCAAAAGCAAACGGGAAATGCTTGTTAGCGCTGTTGATGATGTTTATTCAGAAATAGCATGGAAAGATAACCAACTGATTTTAAAAGGTGAAAAAATTGAAGACCTCGCCGTGAAGCTGGAACGAAAATACGACGTGCAAATTCGTTTCGGATCGGAAGAAATCAAAAACTACAAATTCTCGGGGACCCTGAAAGACGAAACCATACAACAGGTGCTGGAAGTGATCAAATTCTCGGCCCCGGTTGACTACAAAATGAGCGGGAAAGAAGTCACCCTGGTTGTAAACCCGGCAACGATTGACAGCTATACTAAATTTCTGAAAAAAACGAACAACCACTAAAAACAAACACATGCAATCCGAAATAAAAAAGGGGAAAGGGCCGCCAACGGCCTTGTCCCCGATCTAAAAGTTCAACAATCAGAATGCCCGTCATCGCCAAATTTCCGGCATTCAAAGTCAAACCATTAACATTTCAAATGTATGAAAAAAAACGTTAGGAATCGCTTCTTTGCCGCAGGCAGGAGCTTAAAAAAATTGGTATTAATTATGAAACTGACAACCATTTTGACATTGGTTTTTACCTGTAGCCTGTATGCTTCGGTATATTCCCAGGGAACCAAGATCAGTCAGGAAATGAGAGGCTGGACCGTCCGCGAGGTATTCCAGCAAATTGAACGGGAAAGCCGTTACCGTTTCTTTTACAACGACGAGTTGAAGGATATCGACCGCAAGGTGGAATTCTCGACCAAAGATTCGAATGTGGAAGAAATACTGGAGCAATTGTTTTCCAATTCCGATGTTTCGTATGAAATCATGGAAAACAACCTGATTGCCCTGAAACTGAAAACAAATTATGTGAACGGTTTGGGGCAACAGTTGTCTGTTTCGGTAAAAGGAAAAGTAACCGACTCGTCGGGACAGCCACTACCGGGCGTTTCGGTGGTAATAAAAGGCACCACTACCGGAACGATTACCGATGCTGGCGGGAACTATTCATTGTCTAATGTTCCTGAAGATGCCACCTTGCAGTTTTCGTTCGTGGGGATGAAAGGACAGGAAATTAAAGTGAATGGACAGGATACAATTCATGTGAAACTCTCCGAAGAAACAATTAGTGTGGAGGATGTGGTGGTTATTGGCTATGGTTCGCGTGCGAAGAAAGATGTTACTACTGCTATATCTTCAATAAAGTCTGAAGATATTGTAAAAAGTATAGCTATGTCACCTGAAATGTCCTTGCAGGGACAAATGACAGGCGTACAAGTTACAGGTAATAGCGGTAACCCAATGGCAACGCCTGAAGTACGTATCCGGGGTGTAAATACCTGGGGAATTTCAAGCCCATTATATGTTATAGATGGAATACCAATTATGGAATATGGAGCAGGAGTAGAAAGTATGTCGGGATTGGCGGGATATGAAAAAGGACCATTAAATATCATGACAATGATAAACCCCAATGATATTGAATCTATATCGGTATTAAAGGATGCTTCTGCTGCTGCTATTTACGGGGTACGAGCTGCGAATGGGGTAATTTTGATAACCACAAAAAAAGGTCAGGGGGATAAACCAAGGCTGGAATTTAGTTATCGTTCAGGAATCCAAAACATTGTAAACAGGATAGATGTATTGGACACAAAACAATATGCCGATCTGATGCGCAGGGTATACGAATCTGACCCGACATTACCAGTAAATGAAAACAATGTCGGATTATTCGATCCGAATAGCCCGAAATATCTTGGAAATAGTCCAACTTATGACCATCAGAAAGCCATTCAAAATAGAAATGCACTCTATTCGGATTATTCTCTCCAGCTTGTGGGAGGGACATCAAAAACGGATTATTTTTTCTCTTTAAATTATAGCGACACGGAAGGTACTATTAAAGGGAATGACTTGACGCGGTACTCTGGGGCAATGAAAATTAATTCATCGATAACCAACTGGTTAAGGATGGGGGTAAACTATCGAATTGCATCTGCGGGGGGCCTTGATGAAACTTACTATACCCAGAATATAATTTTTACAGCGGGAACTCCTCCCTGGCAGCCAATTTACGATCCAACCGGACCGTATGGATATGCTCAATTGTATGAAGGGCGCTTACCAAATGGAGCTTGGTCAACCAGACCACTTTATGGTGCTGCGACAAGATATAATTCATTGGCTTTGATGGAATTAATGGATGAAAATTTTTCCTCCATTCGGAATATGGGAAATGCGTATATTGAATTGGAACCTATAAAAAAACTAAAAATCAGGGGACAGGTCAGTCTTGATATGTTCACAAAATATACAACGAGATTTTTTGATTATGATGCTGCCTATTTTGGTGAATCCTGGGGTGATCCAAAATTAAGGGGTGGGGGTCAATCAGTAGGTAGATATATGAAAAGGACCAATAATAACAAAAACCTGCTAAGGGAGTTGATGATTGATTACAACAACAAATTCGGTGACCATACTGTATCGTTGCTTTTCTCAGCCGTGGATCAGGTTTTTGATAACGAGGTCATTGCCGGAGAGACCGAATACATGACAACAAGAGACAAATATTTAAGACAGTTAGGCGGTGAAAACCAATATACATCAGTCGGTTCAACCTTGTTCCGTTCAGCATTGGTAGGCTATATCGGCAGAATTGGTTATAACTACAAAGGAAAGTATTACATTGATGCAAGTCTTCGTCGCGATGGCAGTGCCCGTTTTGCACCTGAAAACAGGTGGGGATATTTCCCCGCCACCTCAGTTGCATGGAGATTATCAGAGGAATCCGTATTGAAAGAATTGAAATGGCTTACTGATTTGAAATTCCGGGCAGGATGGGGACAGTTGGGTAACCAGGAAGTCAGGGATATGGCTTATGTATCTCCCATTGCAACATCTCCGATTGCTGCTTGGGGTACTACATCCGATGGTTACGGAAACAGGATACAAGCGGCTACTGTTTTTGGAATGCCTAATGTCAATCTTCAATGGGAGCGGACATCTACGCTAAATGTAGGATTTGATGCCATATTGATTGATAAGCTGAATCTTTCTGCCGAATATTATAATAAATTAACGAATGGAATTTTGCAGGAAGTATCTTTGCCTCTTAGTGTTGGCGTAAAAGATCAACCGGTTGACAATATTGCTTCTGTCAGAAATTCCGGTATAGAGATATCATTCCGGTATAACAATCAAATAGGTAATCTGGCATATGGTTTTGGCGGAAATTTGAGCACTGTAAAAAATAGGGTAGAAAGTACTTACAAAGATATTCCGTTAGACAACATAGAAAAAGGGTATTCCATGTACTATATTAAGGGGTACAAAGTAGGTGGAATTTTCCAGACTGTAGAGGAAGTTAATGCATGGAAAGCGAAATATACAGATGCAAACTACCAGACAGCAAAAGTTGCTCCCGGGGATATGTATTTTCTGGATTTAAGAGGAGCGCCTAAAAATCCAAATGAATTTTATTCTAATGAACCAGACGGTGTAATTGACGCATACGACCGGGTTTATTTAGGGAAAACAATACCCGGATATCACTATGGTTTTGATTTTAATTTGAAATGGAAAGGAATAGATTTAAATGCGCAATTTACCGGTGTGGGTGACATCGACAAAATTAATCCTGTGAGGGCTATGGAATACCCTACAACGGGGGGAAATACCACCACAGATATTTTGTTGGCGTGGACTCAGGAAAATAAATCAACAACCCATACTCGGATTATTAATGGTGATCCTGCAAGTAATTTCCGTGATTCTGACAGATTCCTTGAAAGTGGGGCCTACCTCAGGTTGTCCAGTATTCAGGTGGGTTATACATTGCCTGCACGTGTATGTAATTCAATAGGAATAGGTATTAGGAATGCAAGAATTTACATGGGAGCAAATAATCTTTTCACGATTACGCCATACACCGGATTGGATCCGGAAAATGATTATTACCCAACTCCAAGAGTGTTTCTCCTGGGGCTGAATGTAAATCTTTAATAACAATTTAATTCAAAAAGACATGTTACGAAAAAAAATAATTATACCGGGTATAATTTTAATGGCAGGATTATTCGGTCTTATTTCCTGTGTTGATACCCTTGAAGTGGAGCCAACCGTTGAGCTTGAATCAAACTTTTTTACTGATGAATTCAGGGTTCAGCGGGGAGTGGCAGGTCCCTATGCGAAAATAGCAGATATATACGGGGCAGGTTATTTTGATGAAGGTCCATTTTGTGAAATTTGGATGTTGCCTGGCGATGATATCACCTTTGAAGGTAGTGGAAACGAGTTTGAATCGTTTTCGAGATTGAACAGTACGAACAATCGTCTGAAAGGACTATGGTTAAGGCTTTATCAAATAGTTAACCGAAGTAACTTCATGTTGGAAAAGATTAATGATCCAGCAATACAATCAGTTTACACTACGGAAGGCCTTATGGAGGCAAACAGGGGAGAACTTTTGTTTTTACGTTCATGGGCGTTCTATCAACTCTGGGATTGGTTCAGAAAAGCTCCAATTCAGGTTGAACGGATAAATAGTATTGATGGCGCTATCTTATCGCCATCTTCTGGTTTTGAGATGTTAGATAATGCTATTTCTTCGTTAGAGGAGGCTGTGCCACTTTTACCAGACTCATGGGATAATGAAAATGCAGGGAGAATTACCAAGGATGGAGCCTATGGATTGTTGGTAAAATGTTATGTTATGAGAGCCTGTTATAATTCTAAGAATACCGAGGATTACTCCAAAGCAATCAGCGCTTTTGAAAAAATTAGCGCTTCAAGGCAACTTGTAATCCCTTTCGGTAATAATTTCGATGTTCGCACAGAAAATAACTCTGAATCACTTTTCGAATTTCAGGCAGGCCATAATTATAACTATAACCATCCCTGGCAGGATAACGATTTTGGAGGAAACAACGGGCAAATGGGCACTTATTTACACATGTGGAACGCACATTGGGCGAACGGATATGGTTTTGGGGGTAGCTTTGGCCCAACACAAAAACTGGTTAATGCTTTTGAACCTGGCGACCCGAGGATATTTGAAACACTTTCGGATAGTGCCGATAATTTAAACGGAATACATTGGTGGGTAGTGCCACAATGGGATAAGTTTGGTGGGTACCAAATGGTTAAATACTCGAATGGACCAAGGGTGGCCGGTAGCTGGGGCAACAGTTTTGACGTACTTTCGGTAAATAACTGGCGCATCATACGATTAGCCGACGTAAAACTTTGTGCCGCAGAAGCATATCTGGCAACTGGCGCTGCAGATAAAGCATTGAAACAAGTGAATGACGTTCGTGAAAGGGCGCGTAAGTCGACACCTAATGGAGTAGAATCAACTGTGCCTGCGAATTTGTCTTCTGTGAATATAGACGATGTCATGCACGAAAGAATGGTTGAACTGGCAGGAGAAGGAATTCGCTGGACGGATCTTAGAAGGTGGCACGCAGCCGGCTATATTAACCTGAGTAGTTGGTCAGCTTCGGATTTTGACTTCCCATTTTCTTCTGATTTATTTGCCTTTGATCCAAGTAAACATTTACTTTTTCCCATACCTCAGGATGAATTAGACCGGAACCCCGAGATGGCGGCAAGTGGCAATAACCCGGGGTATTAATTGTAATAACCAATTAAATACTATTTTGGATTTTGTGCTGGTTTATAAAAATATAGACCAGCACATATTTAACTATTTTTCTATCAGGTGGAGAAATTGGTCGGATTTTTCAAAGGTTTGAAGAGTATACGCACAGATATTGATGTTGATTATGATGCATATTTTACATGTGTCTTATTTTTAGTTCATTATTAACGAAATCTAATCGTTGATAAATCTGACTAAGTGGCATCAAATAAATCAAAAATAAATAAAAATGGATTTTTTTTCACATAAATGTTTTTACAGTCTTTTATTTTTATTGTTTTTCCCCATCCCTGGATTTTCGCATCAAAAGGGAAAACCAATACCTAAAGAGATTTCTATTGATTTTACTAATTCATTGTTAACCGTCGACGGGTTTGGTGTGAATATTAATCCTGGTCAATGGAACAATGGAAAATTAATTCCCGCACTCGACCTGTTAGTTGATGAGTTGGGCTCAACCTTGTTTCGTTTCGACTGTACTGGATTGGCAAATTGGTTAGATCCAACCAAGAGGGAAAACAATGAGCGATGGCCTGAAATATATCTGGATAGTGTATACACGTCCCCGGTTTTTAAAAATGCGTGGGAAGTGTTTCGTTATCTGAATAATAAAGGAATTGAACCATTCTTTAATGTGAGTGGCAAGACCCATCCGGCAATGGGCAGACCGGACGAACCAAACCGGCTTGCCGACTTTGATGCTTATGCTGAAATGATTGCCACCATGCTCGAATGGGCCCGTGAAAAGGAAGGTTTAAGATTTAATCTTTTAGCACCATTTAATGAAACAGACCTGGGATATCCGGAAGGCCCGGATATTGATGGTGCGGACATGCTGGTTGCCCAACGCGCCATACTGAAAAAGTTAGACGAACACCGTCTGTCCGATGTCAAACTAATAGCAATCGATGATGCACATTGGGAATCAGACAAATTGGAAGCTGTTCTTTCTGATTCAAGTTACGTGAGCCGGATTCGAGCCTTTGCAGCACATACATACGGGAATGGAGATATTGGAGAAAGGGGAGGTTTTTTCCTGCAACCAACCGAATATGCATTGTTTGCTAAAAGAATTAAATCAAGTGCATTCAGGGATATTCCTCTTTGGATTACAGAGTATGGAGACCTGGACCAAACCGGTGAAATCGAATATGAATTTGCCTGGCGCTCAACACGTAGGCTAATGAAAAGTTTTCAGGATGGATTCAGCGCCGGAGTAATTTGGGATGCTTTTGATAATTTTCATGCTCATGATGGCCAATGGACAGAATATGGATTACTTAAAACTGACACTATCAACTGGAAATATTTTCCTCGGAAACGATATTATGCCGCAAAGCAAGTGTTTCGGTATGTGAAACCGGGATGGGAGATGGTAAAAGTTATAACTCCAATACCAACAGGCCACGGTGCACTCAATTTGTGGTATGATTCATTCCGACATATCCGGGTATTAGCTTTTGCATCTCCCGACAGAAATGATTTTTCTTTGGTGATAATGAATGGGATTGAATCAGACGTGGAATTGTCAATAAGGATTGAGGATTTAAAAGAAGCTGTGGCTTTAAAACCAGTTCAACTTTTCGTTACCAATAAATCACTCAATTGTGCTTTAAAAAAAAATAAGGGTTTCAAAAATAAAACAATCCGCGTAGTGATTCCGGAACTTAGCATTGCTACAGTTACGACACTGGATTAGGCCAAGTTAGTAAAAAATACGACTGTAAGATGCGAAGAAAGAAACTATATTTAGTTGATAAAATAGTAGTAATCTTTATTTTATCAGTTCTTTTCCCACTTTGTCCCTTTTCAAAAGACAAACCGAATGTGGTATTATATCCGGTAATTGAAGGGCTATCAACTGCAAAGGAAGTGACTTTATTAGCTGAAGGACAAGAGGTCTGGGTTGAAAATCTGAAACAACCAATTCCCCAAGACGCTCCCTGGTGGTTCTACACCGTTCCTTCTGCAAGCAATATGGAAGTGAATGTTGCCTCATTTGCTTGTTCCGGTGTAACTGACCTAAGCGTAAAGGTAAATAACCCGATATCAAAAGTAGTTGTCAGGCCAAAAAGTAAGAACATAAAATTTGAAAAAAAAGGGAATGTGTTGAATTTCAAGATACCAGGGCCATGTAAGCTGTTTGTGGAAATTGACAGCATGCCTCCCCTGCTGGTTTTTGTCAATCCTCTCGAAACAAATAAACCTAGGGAGGGGAGTAAAAACATCCGCATGTTTGGGCCTGGGGTTCATACTCCTGGAATTATGACACTTAATGATAACGAACAAATTTATATCGCCCCAGGAGCAATTGTATACGGCGGCTTTAGGGGAAACCCCAAACATGTCAGAGTTTTTGGAAGGGGGATTCTTGATGGGAGTTTGATGAAAGATAGGATAATTGTGCTGGAAGGTGCATCTGATGTCGCATTTGATGGTATAACGATCCGTTGTGGAACCAGTTGGCAAAATACGCTTAACAATTGTGAAAATATTACATACAATAATGTAAAGGTTATCAGTTTTGGGCCCACAGGGGATGGAATTGATCCTGTTTGCAGCAGCAAAATTAAAATTCACGATTGCTTTTTCCGGTGTTCTGACGACTGCATCGCTGTGAAGGGTGCACATAACGGGCCGTCTGTGTCGGATATTACCGTAACAAATTGTACCATGGCGGGTTATACAAGCGATGGTTTTACCATCGGTTTCGAAACGGTTACAAAATCTATAAGTAATATACTGGTAAAAGACTGCGATATCCTGTATGCACTGGGAAGTAACAAGGTTGGGGAGCATTCCGCTTTCAGCATAATATGCGATGGTCCTGCAATGGTTGAAAATATCAGGTTTGAAGATATACGTGTTGAGGAGAACGTAGCGCGGTTGTTTGAATTAAATGTAACAGATGCGCAACATTATACCAAAACTTCGCCTGGACATATTAAAGGGATTTACCTGAAAAATATCAAATGGTCAAAAAATGCACCAATAATCCTGAAGGGATTTGATGAGAATCATCTGGTTGAAGATGTAACATTTGAAGCATGCACTATTGCCGGAAATCCACTAAAAGGGGAGGAAGACGAATATTTTGAAATGGGTCAGTTTGTAAGAAATGTTAAAGTAATCAACTAAGTATTATGGAACTAAAAAAATCTGCTATTTGGACATTGTTCTTGTTTTCCCTGGGCATCGTTTCAACCGGGACCAATACTTGTACCAAACAGACAACGACAAGTATGGTCAATAACAAAGTAGATAAACCTAACATCATTTATATACTTGCTGATGATTTAGGTTACGGGGACCTTAGCTGCTACGGGCAAAAAAAGTTTAACACCCCTAATATAGACAAGTTGGCTAGTGAAGGGATGTTGTTTACCAGACATTACGCCGGTTGTACTGTTTGCGCGCCATCACGTTCATCGTTGTTAACTGGAAAAGATACTGGTCATACACCTATCCGGGGAAATAAGGATTTTGGTGAAGAAGGACAATGGCCATTGAAAAGCGAAGCTTTTACTATAGCAGAAATGTTAAAAATGGAAGGTTATACAACCGGCTGTTTTGGGAAATGGGGTTTAGGTTCTCCCGGTTCGGAGGGTGATCCCAATAACCAGGGATTTGATGAATTTTATGGATTCAATTGTCATAATCTTTCACACAATTATTATCCTGATCACCTGTGGAAGAATCATCAGAAAGTAATTCTTGAGAAAAACGAAAACAACCAAATTGGCCAATATGCCCCGGAATTGATCCATCAGCAGGCAATTGATTTTATAGATAAAAATAGAAGTACTCCCTTTTTCCTTTATTACGCTAGTACGATCCCACATGCAGAATTAATTGCTCCTGAAGAGGAGCTAATAAAATTCAGAAACCGTTACCTACCTGAAAAAATTTTCAAGGGTGCAAAACCTGGAGATGAAAAATTCAGAAAAATCGCTTACAGCAGTCAGGCAGAGCCTCATGCAGCTTTTGCTGCTATGGTTAGTATTCTTGACAGGCAAGTTGGAGAAGTGTTATCAAAACTTAAAGAACTTAATATAGATAAAAACACGATTATCATTTTTACTTCCGACAACGGGCCTCACCTGGAAGGAGGGGCTGATCCGGATTACTTCGACAGCAATGGCCCGTTTAAGGGATATAAACGGGATGTTTATGAAGGTGGTATCCGTGTGCCGATGATTGCAAGGTGGCCGGGAAAAATAAAGAAAGGATCAAAGTCAGATATTCCGTCAGCTTTTTGGGATGTTATGCCAACATTCGCTGAAATAACTGGTTTGACAATTCCAACAGACATTCAGGGGATTTCATTTTTGCCCACACTGCTCGATAAAAAAGGACAAAAAATGCATAACTATCTCTATTGGGAGTTCCATGAAATGGGGGGCAGGCAAGCTTTACAGAAAGATAACTGGAAATTGGTAAGACAAAATGTATTGGATTCTTCAATAACAACAACGGAACTTTACAACCTGTCAACCGACCAGGGTGAGGAGGATAATGTCGCCAGCCAGAATCCTGAAAAGGTACAGGAACTTTTAAAATTGATGAATAAAGCGCGAAAGGCCAGTACCGATTTTCAATTTATTGAAAAGGAAAGTTTTTAATGAACAACAGTTCTGAATGAAGCAGTATTCGTAGGCCTGCCGTTTTTCGGAACGGTTTGTTGTGCGCATAAATAAAAAATATTAACAATGAAAACATTTTTATATTTTATGGATTATTTATTCGTTCTCCTGATAATTTCAAGTTTTACAGGTTGTTCAAAAAAAAACGAAAAACCTTTACCTGACGAAAATGGGGACAAGGTTACCCGCTACTATGTTGCAACTGATGGAAAAGATTCCAATAAAGGGACCCTGTTGTCTCCGTGGAGGCATATCGCTTATGGGGTTGGAAAACTTGTTGCCGGGGACACGCTTTATGTCCGCGGCGGAACCTATGCCGGGGATTTTACTGTTTCACAGTCAGGCAATCCGAAAGCTCCGATATGTATTGTTGCCTATCCTGGTGAAACTCCGGTTGTAGAAGGTGATAATGTTTACCCAGAGGAAGATTGGGATGGACTAATAACCCTTACTGGCAACTATATCGTTGTCAATGGGTTTGAAGTTAAAAATTCGCGTCAGCGGGGTATTGGCGTTTATGGTCATCATAACTCCGTATATAACTGTAATGTCCACCATTCTTATCATGGAGGTATTCTTGTAACCGGAGATTATGGATTAGTGGAGGATACGAAAATATGGCAAAATTCTCTCGAAAACGTTAATGAATCTGGCAGCGGCATGTGGGCATCAGGACTCAGTTTTGCACGTGACCAGGTTGATGGCATAACGAGTCATGGTACCGCCCGGAGAAATATCATTTATAACAACTGGGGCGAAGGTCTTTCTGCATTTGAAGCATCACACATACTTTTTGAAGATAACATTGTTTACAACAACTGGTCAGTCAACCTTTATATTTCTAATGTCTGGAACTCTGTTTATCAGCGGAACCTTGTATTTGTAACCCCAGACACCCCTATAACCGGAAGCCGGAGGTTCCCAAGCAACATCTCCTGGATGGACGAAGTAGTATCGGTTAAAGGTGTAAATGTTCTTTCTCACGGCAACATTGCCATTAATAACATTACCTATGGCTCCTCCATTTGTATTCAATGCTGGAATACCGAAGCGGCGGCCCAGGCAGGCGCCGGTTTCAAGAATGAACTCATCGCGAATAACACCTTCTTAAAAGGTAATCTTTATGTTGGCAGTTACGCCCACAGCAATTCCCTTGTCGTAAACAATATCTTTGATGTCGGAACAGACATTGCTACAAGGCCGGGTATCACTTTCTCCAATAATTTAGCCGGAGATTCGGGGCTTGCACAAACAGGCTCGTTCTCTAATACTTCCTGGTCTGTTGATTATTTCAAACCGCTTCCCTCTTCCCCTGCCATTAACAAAGCAACGTTACTTCCTCAGGTTACTGATGACTTTTTTAAAACCAACCGGGGAACTAATCCTGATATCGGGGCAATCGAATACGTAGAATGACATTTTGTAGATATCAGTTAAAAGAACGTTTGTTGTCAACTCAATAAAATTTAATGAACTAAAAATGAATACGATGAAATTAATTTTAAACGTTAAGAAATACCTGTTTGTCATTTTGATGATGGGATGTATTTGGGGATGCCTTCAAAAAAAGGAAGATAAGCCATTACCTAAAGAGCTTACATTAAATTGTTCAAAACCGTTGCTGACTGTGGATGGGTTTGGTGTAAACATCAATCCGGGGCAATGGAATGATGGGAAACTTAAGCCAGCGCTCGATCTCCTGGTTGATGATTTGGGTTCAACATTGTTCAGGTTCGACTGTACAGGTCTGGCCAACTGGTTAGACCCGACCCAAAGGCTAAACAATGGGTGTTGGCCGGATCAATACCTGGATAGCGTTTATACTTCAACCGTTTTCAAGAACGCATGGGCCACGTTCAAATACCTGAATAAAAAAGGAATTGAACCTTTCTTTAATGTGAGTGGAAAGACCCACCCGGCAATGGGCAAGACGAATGAGCCGAACAGGCTTGCCGATTTTGACGCTTATGCGGAAATGATTGCCACCATGCTCGAATGGGCACGAGAAAAAGAAGGATTAAAATTCAGTCTGCTGGCGCCTTTTAATGAAACAGATTTGGGATACCCCGAAGGGCCAAATGTTGATGCTGCATGCATGAAAATAGTTACTAAACGGATTATTGAAAAACTGGATGAACACGGCCTGACGGATATTAATATAATTGCCCTTGACGATGCGTTTCGTAATTTTGATAAACTGGATACATTACTTTCCGACACAAGTTATGTGAACCGGGTTTACGCTTTTGCAACCCACATTTACGGTAATGGAAATGATTGCGAGACCGATAAATGGTATGAATCGGAAACCGAGTATGCCCAATTTTCTAAAAAAATAAAGGCCAGCCCATTTAAAAATTCTTCTGTTTGGATTACTGAGTATGGCGATTTGGACCAGACTGGTGAAATCGAATTTGAGTTCTCATGGCGTTCCACTCGACGGATTATGAAATGTTTTCGCGATGGATTTAATGCTGGTGTTGTTTGGGATGCTTTTGATAATTTTCATATGCACGACGCCTTGTGGACCGAATATGGCTTGTTGCATACAGACACTATTAACTGGAAATATTCGCCGAGAAAAAGATATTATGCTGCAAAGCAAATTTTCCGGTATGTAAAACCTGGATGGAAAATGGTCGGTATTTCAACTCCTGTGTCCGATGAACATGGTGTTTTACAGAAATACTACGATTCATTCCGTCATATTCGTACCCTTGCATTTGTATCACCCGATGGCAACGATTTTACACTGGTAGTTATGAACGGCATCGAATCGCCTGTAGATATGTTCGTTAACATGGAAGATTTTGGCAGTGGGCTTACCTCAAAGCCTGTCCATCTTTTCGTTACTGACCTGAACGACAACTGCTCACCTAAAGGAGTATCAAGGTTTAATGGGGAAACAGTTAATGTTGTTCTTCCGGTGCGTAGTATTTCTACGGTTACCACACTTAATGAATAATGAAATCAGAAATCACCATTTTAACAATAAAATATGAACTTAAAAAATATCTGGTGGAATATAGAATTGGAGCAAAAGCCCGACTTTAAGAAATGCATGGAACGGATTTATGCCTGGTACGAACAGAAAATTGTGGACAGGGTTCCCATTCGGTTTTCGGCCCATAATGCGGAATACGGCGAGTCCCATTTATTGGAAGGCAGGTCATGGCCCTCATTAAAAGACTGTTGGTGGGACACGGCGTATCAGATTGAACTGTTTGAACATCAATTGAAACATTCAGTTTATAATGCGGAAACTTTTCCAATTTTTTGGCCCAATCTGGGACCTGAAGTATATGCTGCATTTTATGGGGTGGAGCTGGAATACAAAGAGGTAACATCCTATTCTATTCCAAATCTGAAAGACTGGTCTCAGTTAGACGAAATTAAACTTGACACCTCCAATCCGTATTTTAAGAAAATCGAAGAGATGACCTATGCTGCATTGGAACGATGTAAAGGAAAGTATTTGGTTGGTTATACCGACCTGCACCCCGGATTAGATTGCGCAGCCGCTTTCCGCGATCCGCAGCAACTGTGCATTGATTTCCTTTTGAACCCGGACGAAGTGAAGAGACTGATTGACATTTCATCA
Source organism: Prolixibacteraceae bacterium (assembly GCA_034003625.1). GTDB lineage: Bacteria > Bacteroidota > Bacteroidia > Bacteroidales > Prolixibacteraceae > GWE2-42-39. The sequence goes on from JAVEYG010000004.1 coordinate 117,160, forward strand.
AGAGATTTTCAAAAGATATTTGACCATTTTGATACGATATTAAAGCAACATAATCAACCATCGGTAACTTGGATGGGCATCCCTTCTTTCGGAAAGATGCATATACCAAGTTGTGATTTTGGCGCCATGATTTCGCCGGAACAATTTAATGAGTTTATTCTGCCAGTCATTCAAAATGAAGTTAAGCCTATGACTCACAATATTTTTCATTTGGACGGGAAAGGAGTGGCCAACCATGTTGACAGGATATTGGAAATACCAGAAATCAATGCCATTCAATGGGTACAAGGAATGGGTAACGATTTGCCCATCATGCAATGGGTACCTTTCATTAAAAAAATCCAGGCTGCTGGTAAATCTGTTGTTGTCGACCTGCAGGTATCCGAATTAGAGTCATTTATGAAAGAGGTTGACCCACGGGGGATTTTCCTTTGTATCAGCGCTCCGCCCGAAATCCAACAAGAAATTATCAACAGAGTGAGGAAATGGTAAATACTACTGAATTTCTCAGATAAAGAATATTATTAAAAAACGATGAAGAAAATAAATTTTGACAATCAATTTCATATTCCTTTCGATATCGGCAGTTTAACCCGATTTCTCCGGGATATTAGTTGTTTGCTTTTACTTATTGGTTTTTCCCAATGCGGGCAGGCGCAAATTTCACGCACTGATCTAATCTGGTACAAGTTTGATGATAATGACCCGGTAATAAAATATTATGGGGTTTGGGATACAGTCTGTAATAATATGTGTTACCGGGGATCGCAGCATGTAAGTAAAGAGGAAGGGGCTGAAGCAATCTTTTCATTTAATGGAACTAAACTGAGGATTTACGGTAGTTTTGGCAATGGGGAAGTGTATATTGACGACGTTAAATGTGGAAATCTGAACAAAGGGTGGCCTCCTCCCAATTGGATTAACCATTCGCCACAATATCAATATATACTCTTTGTTGCTGATAGTTTGAAGGATGGAAAGCATTTGGCAAAAATAAAAGGGAAAGGTATAATATTTGATTCATTCTCATGTTTATCCGATACTTTTATAACTTTTCCCAAAAACAGCAGCCCTGAAACTATATCCGAAAGTCTTGGGCAAATTTCTGTTCCACAACCTTTATGGAAAAAATTTGACGACAGTGATGAATCAGTGTCATACAAAGGTAAATGGATACAGGTAAGTAATACCATGTGCCATCAGGGATATCAACGTATGAGTACAGAAACAGGGTCGGAGGTAAATTTCAAATTTAAAGGGTTCAAGGTTCGTATCTATGGAAGCAGAAACATTAATCATGGGAAAGCACTCATTTATATTGATAATGTCCTTCGTGATTCAATTGATTGTTATAGTTCAGTTCCTAAGTACAATGAAGTTTTATATGAATCCGACAGTATTAAGATGGGGACACACCTAATGAGGATCGTTTTAAAATCAAATTCTTCAAACAAACCCGCAGAAATTGGATTCGATGCATTCTCAAGTCTTTCAAACCGTACATACTCTCTCATTACGGTTTCGGTTGACAATAAACCGCTGATTGATGCAAACTACCTCGACAGTATGGATGTAAAAAAGGGATTCGAGGGGGGTACGATTATTAGTTATAAAAACGAATACCGTTTTTTTACCCATGAAATTGACGGGAGCTTTGGGGGATTTGAAAAAATGGGTTTATACAAAAGTACAGATGGGACAAAATGGGAACGAATTAAAAGTGTTACACCGGATAGTACAGGGAAACAGATTCCCATTGAAAAACCATGGCAGGATTGTTGGGAACCGATTCCTTACTTCAATGAAAAAGAAGGGAGGTGGAACCTTTTTTATAATTCGAATATGAAGATACTCCGGGCCGTTTCTCAAACAGAAGGATATGATGGGATTGAAGGTCCGTATCAGGATGTGCAGGACATCATAAAATATGGTTACCCGGAAGAACCGCAGCCCTCCGATCCTTGGGAGAGTAGTTTGATATGGTCGTGGTGCCACTATCCGGTTAAGGGGGATACTTTATATGCAATTTATGGAAGTTTTGGCCGGATGGGAAACAGAATTGGACTTGCCCGTTCCAACACAGGTATGACAGGACCCTGGTCAAGAGTTTCCGATTTAAACCCTATTGAAACAGGCGCTGTAGCATGTACGGAGAACCCCCTGGTATTCAAGCTCAATGATGGTAATTATATCGCTTTGGCAGATGGTGCAGATTATGAGCAATTTGGAACCCCAAGGGGTATTTGTGCCTTTATGTCTTACGATGGTATTCATTGGGGGAAGATTACTTATTTTGACCTCTGGAAGCGCCCAGGGCGATGGTGGAAAATGTTACGTACCCCTTTGAGTTTTATTAAACAACCAAATGGAAATTACTTAATGTATTTTTCAGCCTTTGCCAATGATTCAATCAAAGGGTATCCCGGTCAGGATTTTAAAGGAAAAGAAACCCTTGGAAGATCATATGTTAGCCTAAAAATCAATGAATTGTAGTTCGTGATGAATTAAAAACTAAGGTCAAATCTTTCATTGTTAATACGTAAACCAAAAACCAATTAAACCTGCAAATTTAATAAGATTGCTTATGTTTCCGAGATTCTTTTTCTTGCTTGTGTATGTTCTTGTTTTTAGATGTGTTTTGTCAGCCCAGCCATTTGCTTCCTATTCGGGAAATACCCTTATTCTCGACAACGGAGTGGTTAAAAGGGTTGTTCAAATGGATACAGGACAATCCGGAATTGTCTCTGCCAGTTATACACTGAAGGCAGGCAGCGGTGAATTCCTGTATTCCGGTTCAGAGGAGTTTTATTTTGAAGCCAATGGTAAGCCTGTTAGTGGCGTTGACAAATGGAAATTGGATTCTGTGCAGCTTATTGATTTGAAGAATAGCGGGAGCGGGGCCGTGGTGATTTTGGACCATCCAATGTTGCCGATACAATTGAGGATTACCTACCTGTTGTATCCCGGCCTTCCGCTTATCCGAAAAAATATCGGCGTCCTAAACAAAGGGATTCAAAAGATAAAGATTGAATCTCTTGATATTGAAAGTCTTAATTTCGATAAGTCGGGGTTTGGCACCGATTGCTGGATCATGCATGATTATGCCCGCTATAAATCTTTAGGGCAGTTTATAGGCAATTGGTATGACCCGGTGGTAGTGGTGCACGAGGCAAATGAAAGCAGGGGGTTTGTATTGGGGAATGAATCCCCGGGGGTGATGAAACGGACAACAGCTTTTCTTAAACCGGCCCAACTTACGGTGGGGTTAACCCACTCTGATCAGAACTTTGCATTCCGCAAATGGCTGGCTCCGGGGGAATATTGGGAAAGTCCCTGGGTTTTTACCTGTATTTATGAGAATTCTGATGATCCCTATGCCGTATTAAATGAACCCGTGAGCAATTTTGTACGTCATCATCTGGGTACGAGGTTGAGTAAAATCCCTGAGAAACCTGCATTCGTTTACAATACGTGGGTGCCGTTTGAGGATAATATCAATGAGGAGCTGATATATGAATTAGTTGATGCAGCCTCGGAATGCGGCGTTCAAGAGTTCATTATTGACGATGGGTGGCAGGACTTTTATGGCGACTGGAACATTAACAAGGAAAAATTCCCCAACGGGTTAAAACCCGTATTTGATTATATAAAATCGAAAGGGATGAAACCTGGATTATGGATTAGCCTGGCAATAGCCGAGTCGGAAAGCGCAATTTTTAAAAAGCATCAGGAATGGGCGGTCAGGGGAAAAAATGGCCTGCCAATTAATCTTCACGCTGACGTTGACCAGATGTATGGAAGGGGAAGCTATTCGATGTGTATGGCCAGCGATTGGTATGACCATATCAAAAAAGTTATTCTTAATTTGGTTCGAGAATATGGCCTGGAATACCTGAAAGGTGACTTCGCCGTAGTAACAGGTGCATATACTTCGGATAAAACAAGATCAGGATGTCATTCCACTATTCATCCTTTACATGAAGACCAAAATGAATCGTTGCTTGAATTATACGGACGTATCTGGCAACTTTTTGATGATATTCATAAAGAGGCTCCTGGGGTATTTATCGATTGTACATTTGAAACGATGGGGGAGTTGCAACTGATTGACCTCGACATGTGCAAGCACGCTGAGGGAAACTGGCTCTCAAATTTCTACGAAAAGTCGCCTTTGGGTGCTTTGCGTGTCCGGCAAATGTCGTGGTGGCGGTCTCCGGTTATTCCAGCTACCGCATTGTTGATTGGAAATCAGCGGTTGGACGATCCAAATTTTGAATTATCTTTTATGTCCCTTGCTGGCTCTCTCCCAATTTTTCTTGGCGACCTTCGACTTCTATCAAATGAACAACGAGCCAGAATAAGACTGTGGGCTGATTGGATGCAATCCATGCAAGACAAACACGATTGTTTGTCATTCAGGCAGGATCTGTCTGGTTTTGGCGAGCCTGCCGAAGGAAGTTGGGACGGTTACCAACGAATTAATTCCGATACTCATTCGGGAGGAATAATAGGCATATTTAGACAAGGCTCATCTGAAATTCAACGTAATGTGACAATCAAGTTTTTACATCCGGACTTAATTTATGAAGTAAAAAAGGCACCGGAAGGGGTTACTATTGAGATTGCTTCAGGGGAAGAACTTGCTCAAAAAGGGTTTAATGTCAGGTTTGAAAAGAAATACGATGGGGCTGTTTATGAAGTGTGTGAAAAGTAGTATCAAGTAGTTAATTATCAGAATAATATTGAATCTAAGGAAAAATAAAATGAGTATCAATAGACGTGATTTTCAACGAAGACTGCTCCCTGAAAAAGGAAGACCATTCGGCGATAAACTTCAATATGGTTGTAAAAGTAGCCCTGGCTTTGCTCGAACAGGAAAAAACCTTTAAAGCATCTAAAAATGGAAAAAGACAGAGAGCGGCACTGGATGACAAGTACAGAGAAAAAATCCTTAAATGTTAAAAGCGATTTCCCTGGGCAAAAAACTGTCGCTCGCCGATTTATAAAATTCTTTTTATAATTTAGCCCGGACTAATTTTTTCAGAACGAATTAAACCTGTTTACACCATGATTACTTTCTTTTCTTCATTAACCGTGCTTCTTCTCGGTTACTTTTTTTATTCCCGTGCTGTTGAACGTATTTTTGCTGTTGATCCAAGCAGGAAAACTCCGGCTTATATCATGAATGATGGTGTCGATTACATACCTATGCCCTGGTGGCGTATTTTTCTGATCCAGTTTCTGAACATTGCCGGGCTGGGGCCGATTTTTGGCGCCGTGGCCGGGGCCATGTGGGGGCCGGTCGCTTTCCTTTGGATTGTTCTGGGGTCGGTATTTGCCGGGGCAACTCACGATTTCTTCTCGGGCATGCTTTCCATTAAACACAAGGGATTGAGCATCACCGAAATTGTCGGGATATATATGGGGACGGGGGTTAAACAGTTCATCCGGGGGTTTACGGTAATATTAATGATCCTTGTAGGCGCTGTATTTATCATGGGGCCGGCTAAAATCCTGGCCGACCTGACGCCTGATATTTTTTCAATGACCTTCTGGGTTTGGGCAGTTTTCACTTATTATGTGCTGGCTACCATGTTGCCGATCGATAAATTGATTGGGCGTATCTACCCTGTTTTTGGGTTTGCCCTTCTTTTCATGGCAGTAGGTATAACTGTTGCCATGATTGCAAAAGGCTATCATATCCCGGAACTGAGTATCGGGAACATTCATAATTTCCATGTCGACTCTGAAAAATTCCCGATTTTCCCGATGTTGTTCATTACCATTGCCTGTGGCGCTATTTCGGGTTTTCATGCCACCCAGTCGCCGCTGATGGCGCGTTGCCTGACCAACGAGAAATACGGGCGCCGGGTGTTTTACGGAGCCATGATTTCGGAAGGAGTAGTCGCTTTAATTTGGGCTGCAATAGGAATGAGCTTTTACGGGGGAATCCGCGAACTAAACGAGGTGATGGTTGCGAATAAAGGAAATGCCGCATTTGTAGTCAACGAAATATCCAATTCGCTATTGGGCAGATTTGGCGGGTTCTTAGCTTTGTTGGGAGTGGTGGCCGCCCCGATTACCTCCGGCGATACGGCTTTCCGAAGTGCCCGGCTGATTGTGGCCGACTTTCTGAATTATAAACAGGGGCCGATTAAGAACCGGTTGTTTGTCAGTGTTCCTCTTTTTCTGATAGGGTTTTTGCTGACCCGGATTGATTTCAGCATTATCTGGCGCTACTTCGCCTGGTCGAACCAGACCTTAGCCATGATTGTGCTCTGGACCATCACGGCTTATCTTGTTCAGGAAAAGAAATTCTATTGGGTCACATTGATCCCTGCGGTATTTATGACTGCGGTCACTACCACCTATTTATTGTTTGCCCCGGAAGGTTTTTCTCTTGGAAAAGAAATTTCGTACTCCGTAGGTTCGTTGATTTCAGTATTGTCAATTCTGGCATTTTTTATTTACAAAAGAAAATATCGGGTTTCAAGTATAGAGTGTTGAGTATCGGGTATCCTGTATCGGACGGGGCATCCCTCGGAATAGTTGAAGAACCTGTGTGGACACTATTATCGCCATGCCAGCGGTGTGCTTTATCTGTTCAGAAAAGACAAACAAAAGAATCTGGTATTGTCGTATTGTGCCAAATGTACCTTGTCCCCCCTGAACGTCGTGAAGGGTCTCATGTTTTGTACTATTCACAACAGAAGCTTCCCTACCTTCAACATGACAAAACAATATTGGCACAACAATAGGTTTTCCCTGTTTTTTAAAACAGGAGTGATCTTTGTTTTAATCCCCGGGAAATAAAAAAGAGGGAAAGTAGTGCTGCTACAAAGGCCGACATGCGCCCGATATAATCTCCGTGCAAGGTATAAAAAGTAAATGTGTGGTTCCCGTACAATTCTTCTGTCGCTATGCTTCGTATCCATTCGTTTGTTTTCTGCAGCACATCGCCGCGCTGATTAATAAAACCGGAATATCCGGTATTTGCCGACCGGGCAATGCTCCTGCGTGTTTCAATGGCCCGAAGCCGTGAATAAGAAAAATGTAAGCCGGCGCCCGCGCTTTGTTTCCACCAGCCGTCGTTGGTTATCACAACTACCCAATGGCTGCCTTGGCGTACCAGTTTCCCCAGATATTCGCCAAACATCGACTCAAAACAAATTAAAACACTTACCTGTAGCCCGGCGCCCATATCTAAATTTTCAGGAACGCCACTTCCCAATCCGCCCGATGTTCCGCCCAGATCAAAGAAAAGGTTCTTCAGAAAACCAAAATACCGGGCAAAAGGAACCTTCTCGACCCCGCTGACCAGTATGTTTTTGTGATAGAGCTGGACCGTTTCCGAGGTATCGGCCAGTAAGGCCGAATTATATTCTTCATAACGGGCGCCATCTTCCAGGAAACGGGTGGCAACGGTTGTTTCTTCATTGTCGGAAAGAATTCTTATTGTATTTGCACCCATTATTATTTTTTTCTCCGGATATCCGGAAATTGCATCTTTCAGGTGCCGGATTTCAGGAATGAAACAAACCGAATCTTCCCGGAACGGGGCAAGTGCTGTTTCGGGCCCGACAATGACTTCCGCTGTTTTTGCAGAATCAATCAGCGACAACAAGATTTCAAGCTGCTCGCCGGGCGCCATCTTTTCAAATTTTTCGGTGTACGGGTCGATGTTGGGCTGTAAAACGGCAAAGCTCAGTTTTTCCCCTTTTTCAGAATACGAAAAATATAAAAATAACGAAAATGCAAGCGGCACAAACAGAACAATCAGTACCGGTGTCAAATGAAGAAATGATATTTTTTGCGAATGCCGAAAGAATTTTACCAGTTTATAAATGAAAATATTGATGGCAAGTACCCAGCACGAACCGCCCAAAACACCTGTAAATTCGTACCATTGAACCATTTCTACCTGGTTGCCGAAAGCGCTGCCTAAGATCATCCCCGGAAGTTGCATGTCCCAGTTCAGGTGCAGGAATTCAAACGACAGCCAGAGTGAAACTAAAAAAACAAGTGCCAGGTTTTCGTTGTTGTGCCTTTTGAATAAATGGTAGAGATACCAGACCGTATCCATCAGGAAAGTATTCAGCAATAAAAAAAGCATTAGCCCGATAGGGGTTGCGTAGCCTAACCACCACGCAGATAGTAGGTTCCACATTAAAAAGCAAAGTGTAAGATGGTTTAAAAATAGATAGCGGCCACTTTTTCCTGGTAGAAGGGAAAGATTATTTTCGAGGATCAGCAACGGGACAAATCCGATACACAATAACCAGCCAGGCCCTTCAAAAATCCATGGAACCGACAACAGCACAGCCGAAGAAACAGAGTATAAAATATTTTTATGGGTTGTTGTCATCCGTTTTTAAGAGAAGCCGAAACGGTTGTTTGCACTTTCCGGTTGCGGTCGAACATAAAATCGATCCTTCCCAGCATCAGGGCCCCATAACCAACCTGGTTAACCATTACCTGTTTCCCGGCAGCATTTTTCATCCGGATGGCATCATCCAGAAAGGTGTGGGTGTGCCCGCCGATAATTAAATCGGTACAATGGGTTTCTCCTGCAATAATTTTATCCGAAACTTTTTTCTCTTCGTATTCCAGTCCCAAATGCGACAGGCAAACCACCAGGTCGCATTTCTTCTCTTCCTTCAGGAATAATTCCATTTTTCGGGCTATTGTCAACGGATCAAGATAGCGGGTTCCCTGAAAATTCTTTTTGGCTACCAGTCCGTCAAGTTCCACCCCCAGCGCATAAAGGCCAATCTTAATACCTTCTTTTCTAAATGTTTTATAGTTTGCAACCGAACCGTTCAGCTCCGTATCCGAAAAATCGTAATTCGACGATAAAAGCGGAAAGCGGGCAAACGGGAGGGCTTCGCCGATCCCTTCTAATCCGTTGTCGAACTCGTGGTTGCCGATAGTCCCTGCATCGTAGCCCATTTGGCTCATTATTTTCAGTACCAGTTCTCCCCGGTAATAATTAAAGTAAGGGGTTCCCTGGAACATATCGCCGGCATCGAATAAAAAAACAGCAGGGGACTCAGCCCGTATCTTTTCAATAATTCCTGATAAATGGGTCATCCCCCCTTTGCCCCCGTTAAGCGGGTCCGATTTGGGGAAAGGTTCGATGTGGCAGTGCATGTCATTGGTGTGAAGAATCGTAATTTGCACAAAATCGTCTTTCGCATAGCTGCTTTCGGGGTACTGTGCAGCAATGAACCCGGCGCCTCCCCAAACCAGTTGCTGAATAAATTGTCTCCTGCTACTCATAAAAAATCCTCCCGTCAGCCTGGGCTGTAATATGTTGCCCGTTTTTTGTTTTGTTTTCCAGATGACTAACAATGATATCCCGTATGGTAATTCCGGTTGAAACCAATGATTCAGGCTGAAGAAACATGGTCATGTTGTCGCCGCCGCCCGCAATATAATCGTTGGTAACAATCCAGTACGATTTACCGGCATCGAATTTTTCACCGCCAACCAGCAGGCTTGAAACCGATTTGTCCCGGATGCCCATTTTTATCCCGGCTACTCCTTCTCCCTCGCGTTGGGCAATCATATCAGCCATTTTCTGAAAATTTTCTCCCGAAATCTTCAGCAACATCATTGTGTTTTCAAAAGGCATCAATTCGAAGACTTTCTGCATGCTGATTTCTCCCCGGGGCAATGTTGACCGGATTCCCCCATAATTGACATACGACGCGGAAGGCGCCTCCATCATGTTTCTTTTGCAATAATTCCGGGCTTCCTCCAGCAACAGGTCGGCCATGAAATTGGTCATGTTGCTTTCGGGCTTTCCTTTTATCATTTCCACATCGGAAATTGCCAGGACCCTTGACATATCGGCCTCAAGTTTCTGCTTGTACGGGCTCAGTAATTCAATAAGTATTTGATTTTCTGTAGATAATGAATCGGTTACCGGAATATTCCGGGTAATGGTTTCTACAATACCTATTTTATTGGTTGAACAGGAAACAGAGCCAACCAGGATCAGCAAGAGCAGAATATTCTTCATCATAATCGGTATGCTTCATTTACGTTAATAAATATCGGATAAAAAAATGATTTTTAAACCGGACAGGTTTCACTTTCCGGTTAAATTTGTATGCAACTGTAAACAAACCTGGTTTATTCAGGTTTTTATAAAAATATATTGATGCGGATGAACCTTCATATATTTCAGAATACCAAACCAGCTTTTCTTATTTTCATTGTATTCTTGTCTTTTATATCATTTACAGTATTCTCTCAGGAACACCAAACGGTTACTGCGCAAAAAGGCGACGGTATTTATTCGTTACTGAAACGCTACGGGTTGCCGGCTTCTGAATTCCGGAATTTTGTAGAAATAAACCGGGACAAACTGGGGAGGAACAATGAACTGATTGCCGGGCGTTCTTACAAATTACCGGTTCCCGACGCCCAACCTGAAAATACCAGTCAGCAGAACAGCAAGACAGCCGACAGAAGCGGGGTTTACAAAATATTCGGGCCTGGATACGAACGTGTTACAATTGTCGGCAATCAGTTGAACGGGGCTGTTTACTATTTGATCAGCGGACATGGCGGCCCCGATCCGGGAGCTGTCGGTAAGTATGGTAAGCATGCGCTCTGCGAAGACGAATACGCTTATGATGTTACCCTGCGCCTGGCACGAAGACTGATTGAACACGGCGCTACGGTTTATATGATCGTGCGGGATCCGAATGACGGCATACGTGACGAAAGTTTTCTGAAACCCGATAAAGACGAGGTGTGCTATCCGAACTTGCCGATCCCTGTAAAACAACTGGGCCGGCTTCATCAGCGAAAAGATGCAGTGAACAATCTGTACCTGAAACACAAAGGCCGTTTTCAACGGTTGGTGGTCGTTCACGTTGACTCAAGAAGCCGGGGAGAAAATATTGATGTATTTTTTTATTACGACGAACGTAGCAATACCGGCAAAAAGCTGGCTGCTAACCTGTTGCAAACCTTCGACAGCAAATACCGGCAGCATCAGCCCGGACGCGGATACCACGGATCGGTTTCAGCCCGGAACCTTTACGTGATCAAATATTCGTACCCGCCCGCTGTTTTTATCGAACTGGGCAATATTAACCACAAGCGGGACCAACAGCGTTTTATTATCGAAGACAACCGGCAGGCGCTGGCAAATTGGCTTTGCGAAGGCCTGATCAAGGATTTTGGCAATAACAAATAATGATGCTTTTCTCTGAACAAGATGATTACATATCGAGAAATTCATCCAGGTCGCGCCGTTCTTTTTTGGTAGGTCGTCCAGTCCCCCTGTCGCGCCGGAACCAGCTTACATGTTTCTGCATTTCCAGTATTTCGAGTTCTTCAGGAGGGGTTATATCGCGGAAAAAACCTTCCGTTAGTTTGGCTGCCATGCGTTTTTCCGAAACGCCAATCACTTCGTAAGTCCGGGTAACCGGAGGTTTACGGATTTGTATTTTATCACCAATTCTCACCTCACGCGATGCCTTGACTGGCATTCCACCGATCATGACACGCCCTTTGCCGCACTCTTCGGTGGCTAAACTGCGTGTTTTATATAGCCGTACTGCCCACAGCCATTTGTCGATGCGTACTTTATCGGCCATTTTGTTTTCGCTGGTTAAACTGGTTCATGGTCATCGTAATACCCACCGTGCCAAAACTATGGATGACATCAATACATTTATCAATAAGGAAGGGAAGTTCTTTTTCTTCTTCTTTATTCCATTCGCTCAGTACGTAATCGACCTGTTGCCCCTGTCTGAAATTGTCGCCAATGCCAAACCGAAGGCGTGCGTAATCCTGTCGCCCCAGCGTTTCGTTGATATTTTTCAACCCGTTGTGCCCGGCGTCGCCACCTTTGGCGCGGAGCCGAAATGTCCCGAACGGAAGGGCCAGGTCGTCGGTCAGCACAAGCAGGTTTTCAATCGGAATATTTTCTTTCTGAAGCCAGTAATTTACAGCCCTTCCGCTAAGGTTCATAAAAGTGGTCGGTTTCAGCAAAATGAAGATACGCGACTTATATTTGTATTCGGCCACCCAGCCATAACGCTTGTCGCTAAAAACAACATTGGACGCACTGGTCAGTGCGTCCAATATTTTATATCCTATGTTGTGACGGGTATTTTCGTAATCAACACCCGGATTTCCAAGTCCTGTAATCAGGTATTTCATCCGAATATAATTTGTTTTTGGTCTTTACCTCTTTTGGGGATCAACACCCGATTTTCAAACAAATTTCAACCGCCTGTCGATGTAGCTTTTTATTTGCCTGTTGACGATGCGGCAGCTTTGGCAGCCCTGGTAATCATGATGGTAACAACAGGGACTGATTTTGCATTGAGAAATTCAATGTTTTCCATTTTCAGTTCGCCCACTTTAACACTTTGTCCCAAATCGAGGGCATCGATGTGTACGGGAATTGTATCCGGCAAATATTGTGGGAGCGCTTTTATTTTCAGGCGGCGAAGGTTCAGTTTCATTTTTCCCCCTTTACGCATCCCTTCGGCGTATCCTTCAACTTTTACGGGAATTTCAATCTTAATTGACTTTTGATCAGAAACCTGCAGGAAATCGACATGCAGGATTTCGTCCTCAACTGCATGAAACTGGGCATCCTGAACAATTGACCGATGAACAGTGCCTTCTACATCTACATCCACTAAATACACATTCGGCGTGTACAATAATTTTTTTAATTCTTTTGAATCGGCATAAAAGTGAACGGTTTCTTCTCTTCCATAAAGGACGCAGGGGATCTTACCTTCAACTCTTAATTTTTTGGAATCTTTTTTTCCGGTGGCTTCTCTTTTAAAGCCTTTAATTTCGATTGTCTTCATTCTGTTTCTTTTTTAAGATTATGGTACTCAGCTTTTCCCGGGACATCCGGGACAAACAGCATGCATAACCACACTGCCTTTCAGCAAAAGCGGTGCAAATATATAAATTTAACTGTAATACAACGAACTAATCGATTGATTTTTATAAACCCGCATAATGGCTTCCCCGAAAGCCTCGGCAGTGGAGATATATTTGATTTTTTCAGATTCTTTTCGGGGAGGGATAGAATCCGTAAAATATATTTCCTTCAGGGCCGATTTTTCAAGGTTCTCGTATGCAGCGCCCGACAATACTCCATGTGCAGCAAAAGCCCGGACTGAAAGCGCCCCTTTTTCCATCATCAGGTCGGCTGCCTTCGATATGGTTCCTCCTGTATCAATCAGGTCGTCCACAATAATCACTTCCTTGTCTTTCACGTCGCCGATCAGGGTCATCGAATCAACCACATTGGCTTTTGCCCTTGATTTGTGGCAGATGACCATATCGGTACCCAGCATTTTTGCATAGGTGTTGGCCCGTTTGGTACCTCCCACATCGGGTGAAGCGATGACCAGGTTCCGGAGCCCCATTTTGCTGATGAACGGGACAAACAGTGAAGATGCGTATAAATGATCGACAGGGACATTGAAAAAACCCTGGATCTGGTCGGCATGCAGGTCCATTGTAATGACCCGGTCTACACCCGCTGCCGATAACAGGTCAGCCATCAGTTTGGCCCCGATTGATACCCTCGGTTTGTCTTTACGATCTTGGCGCGCATATCCGAAATACGGGATTACCGCAATAATTTTATAGGCTGATGCACGCTTTGCCGCATCAATCATCAGCAATAACTCAAGCAGGTTATCTGCTGGTGGACGGGTCGATTGGACAATAAACACATGCGACCCCCGGATCGTTTCTTCATAACAGGGCTCAACCTCGCCATCGGCAAAAACCGGGCACGACGACTTTCCTAATTCGACGCCCAGACTGTCACAAATTTTAGTGGTTAAATAGCTGGTTGCGGTACACGAGAAAATTTGTAGCGGAGCTTTTTTTGACATTATCTTCCTGTTTAAATTTAATATCCTGGAATTGCGGCAAAGGTAAAAAAATCTTTAAACAATAATTACCGATCGAAATACAAGTTAAAATATTTTGATAGGAAAAACAACGCGATCAGAAAATGAAATGGACATTCTTCCAAAGCCAAAATTCTGAAAAATGGATATATTTGACAATTATAAATCAATATCGGCAAATTGGAGAACATTCAAAAATATGTATCCGGGCTGAGGTCGGGCAATGAAAAAGTTTTCCGGCAAATTATGGAATCGTGGTATTCCCGGCTTTTAAATTTTGCAAACGGATACCTCCGCAACGAGGAAAATGCCCGGGAAGCTATCCAGGATGTATTTCTACATCTTTGGGACAACCGTACAAAACTGGCCGACAATACTTCCCTCAATGCGTATTTGTTTACCCTGACCAGAAACCGGTGTATCGACTTTATCCGGCGGGAGCGGTTAATGCTCCAATTCCGGACTGATAAACAAGAAGAATATCTCCGCCTGACTGAAAACCATCATGCCCTGTCGGACCCGATCCTCGATGGAATTTTCGCATGGGAACTACAGTCTGAGATCGACCGGACTGTGAGTTCCCTGCCAGAACAATGCCGGAAAGTATTCATCATGAGCCGGATGCACGGCATGAAAAACAGGGAAATAAGCAGCCTGCTCGACCTTTCTGAAAAAACCGTGGAAAGCCATCTCACAAAAGCGTTGCGCACTATCCGGGCAATGTTGGAAAAAAAGTTCCCGGGAACCCTTCATCTCCTGTTGGTCCTGGCGCAAAAATTAAAAACGTCCATCTCCCGTTAATAATTTTTTATTTTCTCTTTCACCATTTAATGACTTTGTTCTCACTTGTTTATCTCTTGTTTTTGTGCTGAAAAGAATAATCTGTGATTTTCCGCACATAAAAAAATCAATTTTTCACTCAGGGTAAAATCCGGTTCATTCGTTTTAAAAATACCAAAACAAAGAAGGATGAATGACGAATTACTTTTGAAATACCTTACAGATCAGGCCGACAAACACGAAAAAGAGGAAGTGCGCGACTGGCTGGCAGTTTTTCCGCAGGGGGAACAGGAACTTGCCCGGATAAAAAACATCTGGGTGCTTGCCGGCATCGGCAATGAAACGGATCCGCAAAAAAAGGAACAGGCGATCCGGAAAATCATGGAAAAGATCAGGGTAATAAATAAAAAACCGGTACGCAAAACCGTTTCTGTGAAATGGCTGAAATATGCGGCAGTACTTGTTTTCTCTATTGGTTTGGGCGTGTCGGGATATTTTATTTCCGGCCTGCAATATTCAACTGCCGGGTACACCGAAATTATTGCCCCGAAAGGTGAGCGCTCGAAAGTTGTACTGCCCGATGGCTCAACCGTACAACTGAACAGCGGGTCCCGGTTAAAATTCAACTCATCGTTTCAATCGGGTAAACGGGACGTATTTTTGCAGGGAGAGGCGTTTTTCGATGTTGTCCGCGACAAGTCACGCCCGTTTACAGTAGAGGCGGGAATATTTCAGGTTGAAGTACTTGGCACCAGTTTCAACGTATCTTCGTACCCCGATGACCGGATTGCAAGCACCTACCTGGAAAGCGGTAAAGTAAAGATCCGCATCGAAGGAGAAAAAGACATTTTCCTTGCACCGTCGGAAATTATCGAATATGAAAAAACAAGCGGAAAAATCACCAAACAGGCAGTGAACGATCATCGGTTTTCCGATTGGACTAAAGGCATCCTGAATATTAAAGGAGAAACGATTGAAGAACTGGCGAAAAAACTGGAGCGGAGGTTCAATATTGAGATCCGGTTCGGCGATAATGCCATTCGGGACCGTATCTATTCCGGGACCATACAAGATGAAGATTTGAATACCGTTCTTGAAGCGTTGGCTTTTGCCTCATCGCTGAAATATGAAAAACAGGAAAAGGCCGTTATCCTGTCCTCTGAAAAATAAAACCGGAAAACATTCGCAGTGTCCTCCGGTCTTTCAAAATGATCGTGCCTTTTGGTTCGCAGCCGCAAGGCACAAAGTTTAACTACAAATAGTTTTCAAATTTATGAAAAAAAACAAAGTAAAAGACCATTGTGGAATATTCACTCTGGTAAGAAAAGGTTTATTCATTATGAGATTGATCCTCTTTTTAATGATTCTCGGGGTCTTGTACAGTACAGCCTCGGTTTCGCAAACCAAGCGTTTCAGCCTGAATGAGAAAAACATTTCGGTAAAAGAAGTTTTGAATCTGATCGAAAAGCAAAGCGGGTATCGTTTCTTTTATGAAGACGAAAAACTCAATGTGGATGAAAAATTAAGCATCAATATTGAAGACAGTACAATTGATGAAGTACTCAGCCAGCTTTTCAGACAAACCGGTATCGAGTACAAAGTGATGGAGAATAATTTTATCGTACTTCGGAAAGCTACAGGTAGGGAACCTAATTTGTCGCAACAGCAAAAAACCGTTTCAGGGAAAGTTTCCGATTCATCCGGGCAACCCCTGCCGGGCGTTTCGGTCGTGCTGAAAGGCACTACGACCGGCACCATTACTGATTTCGACGGAAAGTATACGCTGGCTAATATTCCCGCTGATGCTACGCTGGTGTTTTCGTTTGTGGGAATGAGAAGCCAGGAAGTAATGGTGGCAGGTCGAACACAGATCGATGCAACTTTAAGAGAAGAGTCGATTGGCGTAGACGAGGTAGTGGTTATCGGCTATGGCACTTCTAAACGCCGCGACATTGTTGGTGCAGTGGAGCAAGTTTCGAGCGATGTCCTTGAAAATCGTTCGAATATGAATGTTGTTCGTTCGTTACAAGGACAGGTATCAGGCGTAAATGTAGCATTATGGGATGGTAAACCAACCCGCTCAACCACTCCGGTAATACGTGGAACTACTTTTAATAATGGGAACTCAAACAGTAACAGTATTGGCGCCGGTGGTTCAGCGCTTGTTTTAATTGATGGCGCGGAAGGCGACATGGGAACGCTTAATCCTGCCGACATTGAAAGCGTTTCAGTTTTGAAAGATGCTTCGTCTGCCGCTGTTTACGGTGCGCGCGGTGCATTCGGGGTTATCCTGATTACTACCAAAAAAGCGTATAAAGGAGAAACAAAAGTAGTTTACAACGGAAGTGTTTCCATAAAAAGCCGTACGGTTGTTCCTGAAAGGGTTACCAATGGTTATGAATGGACAAAAATGTATTTGAAATCATGGCAGTTGTACAACAACAAAACTTCCTATCCAACCAAAATCGATAATGTATTTATTTTCTCAAAAGATTGGTATGATGAATTAGCCAGAAGAGATGCAGATCCCACACTGGAAAAATTCAGGATCAACAGTAGCGGACGGTACGAATATTTTGGAAATACCGACTGGTATGAATATTTCTTTAAAGATTTTAACTATGCCAACGAACACAATGTAAGCGTTTCGGGAGGAAGCGACAATGCCAGTTACTATGTGTCTGGCCGTTTCTTCGACCAGGATGGGATTTATAAAGTAGGAAATGAAAATTTTCGGCAATACAACATCCGGGCAAAAGGGAATATTAAAATCACCCCCAAGTTGGTACTCGACCACAATATGGATTATACCGTCAGGGATTTTCATCAACCGATGGTCCAGTATAACAACATGCTTGTTCAACGAATGATTTCCCGTCAGGGATTTCCGATGACGCTTCCGAAGAACCCGGACGGGACCTGGACCGAGGCAGCTACGTACATCGGTTATGCCGGGTTTGCAGAGGGGACTTCTTATCAACAGGATAATATTTACGACTCAAAAACATCTACGGCCTTAACGTATACTCCTATTAAAGATGTATTGCAGTTTAGGGCAGATTTCACGTATGCGTATACACGCAAAAAGTTAATCCGTACCACCGGATTATATCAATATTATAACAGCCCCACACTTACCGGTAAACACGAATCGTATAGTTACCTGAAACACTGGAATTACGACACCGATTATTTATCGAGCAATGTGGTGGGTACCTTCTCTCCGAATCTCGGGGATAATCATTCACTGAAAGTGATGGCCGGATGGAATATTGAAGATGAAACTTACAGAACACAATACACCTACCGACAGGGGCTCTTGTACAACTCTATTCCGAGTTTTACCCTGATGGATGGCGATGTAATTACCACTGAAGGAGGAGGAAATACCTGGGGCGTAGTGGGTACTTTCGGACGTATTAACTACAGCTATCAGGGGAAATACTTAATTGAAGTGAGCGGACGTTACGACGGTTCTTCCAAATTTCCGGTCAACCAGCAATGGGGGCTTTTCCCATCGACTTCTTTGGGATGGAGAATTTCGGAAGAAAATTTTATGGGCAACACAAGAGATTGGCTTGATAATCTGAAAATCAGGGCATCGGTTGGTTCTCTTGGAAACGGCGCCGTTAGTCCTTATCAGTTTATTTCCTCTATGGCGATAGCAAATACAAGCTATCTTGTAAACGAAACAAGACAAAGCTATACAAAAGCCCCGGCATTGGTTCCTTCAGGCTTGACCTGGGAAAAGGCAATAACATACAATGTTGGCGTTGATATTGATATGTTCAAGAACCGCTTTAACCTGGTATTTGATAAATATCAGCGAAATACTACGGATATGTACACCGTAGGGCCAAGCCTTCCTGAAGTATTGGGATCAGCTGCTCCTAAAGGTAATAATGCCGACTTGGAAACAAAAGGATGGGAATTGAGCATTGGTTGGAAAGATGGTTTCAACCTTGCCGGCAAAGCGTTTAACTATTCTGTAAAAGGGGTTATGTGGGACAGCCAGAGCTGGATCACCAAATATTACAATACGCAAGGGCTGCTTACTTCCTTTTATGAAGGACAGCGTCTGGGCGACATCTGGGGATTCCGGGTTGCAGGTCTCTTTAAAGACAGAGAAGAGTTAAACACATGGGCTAATCAGTCGTTTTTTACGATTGCCAACTATTCTACCTCCGACAACAATAACCACCTTTTGCCGGGAGACCTGAAGTTTAAAGATATTAATAAAGATGGAAGGGTTAATTATGGCGACCGCACCCTTGATAACCATGGCGACTGGGAAATCATAGGAAATCAGACACCTCGATATAATTACGGGATTAATCTTAACGCCAATTGGAACGGAATCGGCATTAGTATGTTCTGGCAGGGAGTTGGAAAACGGGATTGGTATCCTGGCGCCGAGTCTGCACTTTTCTGGGGACAATATGGCCGTGCTTACGAGTCTGCGTTGAAGGTTCATACCGGGAACAATGTCTATTCTGATGAAAACCCCAATGTAAATGCTTACTGGCCTCTTTACAGAGGATATCAGGCACAGCGTGCCCTGGGGACGATGTCTCTGGCAAACGACAGGTATCTGCAAAATGTAGCCTACCTTCGTTTAAAAAACCTGACTGTTGATTATACGATTCCTAAGCGAATTACGAATAAACTCCATCTGGATAATTTAAAAGTATATCTTACAGGTGAAAACCTGCTCACTTTTACTCCGTTACACAAAATTACCAGGAACTTCGATCCTGAAAATATCAATTCAGGCGACAGCGACTGGAATTCAGACTATGGTAGCAATACTGCCGGTGATGGGTATGGATATCCGATCTTAAAATCATGGACATTTGGTATAAATGTCGTTTTTTAAGAACGTAATATAACTCTTTAAAAAAATGAATATGAAAAAAATAGTTATCGCTATATTAATCGCTTTTTCGTTCTCTTCTTGTGACGAATTTCTTGAAAGAGAACAGTTTGACAAAGTGAGTTCACAAGGTTTCTTCAAAACAGAGAATGACCTGTTACTCTACTCGAACAGTTTTTTGGAACAATTGATGCCAGGCTATGAGGAGTTGGCTTATGGAGACCGTACCTGTGATAATATCTCAAGCGACCGGTTGGAATCATTCCTGTCGGGAGGATGGACTGCCGACCAGCAAGGCGGATGGAGCGTAACTCAATGGGGTTATTTAAGAAATATAAACTATTTCCTTGATAACATGGTCACTGCTAATGCTGAAGAGAAAATCATGAAGCATTATGAAGGGGTTGGCCGTTTCTGGAGAGCCTGGTTCTATTTTGATATGGTCCGTACATTTGGCGATGTTCCGTACTACGACCACGAAGTTCCGTCGGATAACGAAGCCGATTTGTACAAAGCCCGCGATTCAAGGGAGTTTATCATGGAAAAAGTATTGGAAGATTTAACATTTGCGGCTGAAAACTGTTTGGCAGAAAGCAAATATGTAGCTTCTTCCAATCTCATAAACAAATGGGTAGCTCTGGCGTTTAAATCAAGAGTTTGCTTATTTGAAGGGACCTATCGGAAGTATCACACAGAATTGAACCTTACCGGTTCTGCCCAGGCTTTTCTAAATGAAGCGGCCAGCGCAGCAGAGGAATTAATGAACGGAGGGGTGTACTCTTTAATTCACAGTACATCTAAAATTCAGACACAATACCGTAGTTTGTTCACAAGTGGAAGCCTTCAGACAAAAGAAGTTATTTTAGGAGTAGGCTATGCTACGGGATTGAAAGAACATTTTGTGACTAAAAATTATTACAACCTGACAGCTGTGGGCGACCACTGGGGAATCTCCAAAGATTTCGTAAATACCTATCTGATGCTGGATGGAAGCCGTTTTACCGAAAAACCAGGGTACGAAACAGTTCTTTTTAAAGACGAATTTGTCAATCGTGATTATCGCTTGAAACAAACGATCCGTCACCCCGGGTACAAACGGACGGTTTCAAACGTGAACAATGTTGCGGTGGCTCCCAACCCACAGTCATCAGCTACTTGTTACCAGTTTATTAAATGGAGCCTCGATAACGATTATTACGATTCCTATTCTGCCGACTATGATCTTCCTTTTATGAGATATGCCGAGGTTCTGTTAAACTACGCAGAAGCAAAAGCGGAAATGGGCCAATGCGACGAAGCTGTCTGGAACAAAACCATCAAACTTCTTCGTGAACGCGCCGGTGTGAACGGGGCTGTTCCTGCCTCATACGATCCCTATTTGGCTAATTATTACATGAACCAGACTACTGATAAATGGATACTGGAAATACGGCGGGAGAGAGGTATCGAACTAATCATGGAAAATCGTCGTTATGACGACCTGATGCGCTGGAAACTTGGAGGAATGTTGCTGAAACCATGGACGGGTATTTATGTGCCAGCCGTCAACACCTTAATGGATTTAGATAATGACGGAAATCCTGATTTCTACGCATCAACGACTACCATACCGGATAAAGACAAACTGAATGATGTTGTTTATATAACGCCCGGAGAAGGGTCTTATCTGGGATTGACCAACGGCAACAGTGGTTATATTATGGTAGAAAACCAACGCGTTTGGGAAGATAAATTCTATCTGAAGCCAATTCCCCGGTCGGCTATTGTTGTGAACCCAAATTTGGTTCAAAATAACGGTTGGGAATAACATTGTAATTTTTACTCAGGTTGCCCTGTTGGGGCGGCCTGGGTAAAATATTTTATTAATCAACAAAATCTTCGGTATATTCATGTCTCACAGAATTAACATAACTCGTTATTTCCAAAGTAAGGGACTTCTCTTCTTTTTGTTATTATTTCCGCTGTTTGTTCAGTGTGAGAAAAATAGTGATACCCCGCTGCCGGAAAAAGAAAAAATAACTTCTGACCTTACCGGTATTGATGTAAAAGAAGGAATGACTTTGGTGGGGATAGTTACCGATTCAGAAACCGGTTCACCCTGGGAAGGAGTGGTCGTTAGCGATGGTTACACATCAGCAATAACCGATGCAAACGGAATATATCAGATGAAGAAAAGTTCTGATGCGAGACATGTATTTTGCTCTTTGCCTGCCGACTGTGAAGTTTTAATTAAAAATAACCTTCCCGATTTCTATGCTCCAATCTATGCTCATTATGATATTTTTCGACATGATTTTAAACTGAAAAAAATGCCAGGAGGGGCGGAAAAATTTTTTACTTTGATTTGTGTTGCCGATCCCCAGGTTAAAACAGGAGCCGATTACACTCGTTGCGAAAAAGAAACGATGCCAGATATCAAAGCAGAAAAGATAAAACATGGAACGTGTTACGGGATTACACTGGGTGATATTGTGTTTGACACTCCCGATATGATGTTTTCCATGAAAAACCTGTTCCCAAATTCCGGAGTTAAATTCTTTCATGTAATTGGTAATCACGACCATTATCAGGAAACAACAAAAGATTTGGATGCCATAAAAAACTATGAAACTTGTTTCGGGCCAACGAATTATTCGTTTAACCGGGGCAATGCGCACATCATAGCAATGGATAATGTCATCTATACCGGAAAACAAACCTATTCCGGCGGCTTTACCGAAGACCAGATAAAATGGTTGAAAAGCGACTTGCAATATGTTCCGAAAGATAAATTAGTGATCGTATGTGTACATATTCCTATTCGCAACCAGTCTTCCATTAGCCGTTGTAATGATTTGTACGCTGCCATTTCGCCATACAACGAAGCACATATTATGTCGGGACATACGCATTACAATCAAAATATGCTGATCGAATCGAATGGTGTTTATGAGCATGTACATGGAGCGGCCTGCGGGGCTTGGTGGACCAGCACCATTAATAGCGATGGGACTCCCAATGGATACGGAGTTTATAAAATAAAGGACAACAAAATTGAGGATTGGTATTACAAACCAACAAAGTATAATAGCGATTTCCAGATCAGAATGTATCCGTTGTATTCATTTAAGGACAATTCGGGATACATTATTGCAAATGTGTGGAATGCCGATGAAAGTTGGAAAGTTGAACTTTTTGAAGACGGAATAAAAACAGGCGATATGCAGCGATATACCGACTATGAGAAATGTGCTTACCAGCTTTATAAATCGCTTGGGAAAGCAGAACCTTCCAAGCCGGATGAAGCTACAGGATGGTTTCGGCGCCCCGATCACCTGTACAGGCTGCCTTCGCGTTCAAATACTTCCTATGTCGAAATAAAAGCCACAGACCGGTTTGGAAACGTTTATACCCAGAACCATTTTACTACTTCTGTTGAAGAAGTAAGGAATTATCAGTAACCATGTTATAAGTTTTTGTTTACGACAATCATGTAGCAGTTTAATCATTTATTTATTGATATTTCAGAAACTGGAGAGTTGAGCTAAAAATTAAAAATTTCAGCTTTCCCTGCTCTTCTCATGTCCAAACATCAGGGATCAGTATAAAAAAACAGGATAAGAATAACTTTATGCGCAGGCAGGTACAACATATAGGCAAGTCGTTGAGCCAAATGGTGATGCCCAATATTGGGGCGTTTATCGCCTGGGGCCTGGCCACGGCCTTTTTCATTCCGTCGGGCTGGTTTCCCAACGAAAAGCTGGCCCTTTTGGTTTCCCCGTTTTTGAGATACCTGTTGCCCCTCCTGATTGCCTACACGGGAGGCCGTAACGTTGGCGGCCCTCGGGGCGGTGTTTTGGGTGCCATTGCCGCGATGGGGGTGATCGTGGGCAGCGACATTCCGATGTTCATTGGTGCCATGGCCATGGGCCCTTTGGGGGGTTGGGCCATCAAAAAGATCGACCGCGCGGTGGAAGGGAAAGTGGCTGCGGGCTTCGAGATGTTGGTCAGCAATTTTTCGTTGGGGATAGTGGGGCTGTTTTTTTGCCTTCTGGGTTTTTATGGCATTGGTCCTGTTGTGGAAGTTTTGACTGGTTTTTTGGGTGCCAGGGTCGAATGGATCATGGAGCAAGGGGCTCTACCCCTGGTCTCTGTTTTTATCGAGCCGGGGAAAGTCCTTTTCCTGAACAACGCGATCAACCACGGGCTTCTGACCCCTCTTGGCTTGGAGCAGGCACAGGCAACGGGTTCGTCACTGCTTTTTTTATTAGAGTCGAATCCCGGTGCTGGCCTAGGTGTTCTGGCCGCCTACTGGGCCTTTTCCAAAGGAGACATGAAGGCTTCGGCCCCTGGTGCGGCGGTGATCCATTTCTTGGGGGGCATCCACGAGATTTATTTTCCCTATATCCTGATCCGTCCGGTACTGATTATTGCCCCTATCCTGGGTTCGGCCTCTGCTATCCTGGTTTATTCGTTTTTTGGGGGCGGGTTGGTAGCCCCGGCTTCTCCGGGTAGTATCATCGCAGTGCTGGCCATGGCCCCGAAAGGGCACTTATTGGTTACTTTTCTGGGAGTGCTTGTTGCCGGGGCTGTTTCTTTTTTGGTGGCTTGGCCGATCATCCGCAGGATGTCTGCGCGGCAGGGGGCGGGCAACCATCCTGAAGAAACCCAACCTGCCGGGGTACAACAGATTGGAAATACAAATATTCAAAAAATCATATTTGCCTGCGATGCCGGGATGGGCTCCAGCGCGATGGGGGCGACCCGTTTTGGGGACAAGCTCCGTAAAATGGGGATAAACACAGAGGTAGGGTACAGCCCTGTAGACCAGGTCCCGGCAGATGCCGATGTGGTGGTCTGCCAGTCGGCGCTGGCTGCCAGGGCCCGGAAGTCGGCCCCCCTGGCCGAGCTGGTCGTTATTGGCAATTTTTTACATGATCCAGCCTTGGAAAGCCTGACTTCCCGTTTGGGAGGCGATGCCCTGTGCGGGACAGAAACGACAGACGATATTTTGGTAGTTGAAAACATACAATTGGGGCTGGAAAGTGAGTCCAAAGAAGAAGCCATCCGCCGGGCAGGCAGGTTGCTGGTGCAGGGCGGCTATGTGGAACAAGGGTACGTTGGGTCTATGCTCGAACGAGAGTCAATAGCCACGACCTACATGGGGATGGGCGTTGCCATTCCGCACGGTACCTCGGAAGCGAAAGAAAAAATAAACAAGACCGGGATTGTTTTTTTACAGTACCCTCAAGGGGTTGGTTTTGGAGAAGAAAAAGCCTTTCTGGTCATTGGCCTTGCCGGAAAGGGGGGCCAGCACATGGAGGTGCTGGCCGGGCTGGCCACTTTGCTGGACGATGAGGCGGTGTTGCAGCAACTCACTGCCACAGCTGACCAGCGCTATGTGCTGGAAGTTTTAAGCAATTGAAAGACACACATTAAAGAAAGAGAAAAGATGAAAAAAGCAATACAGTTTGGCGCGGGTAACATAGGCCGCGGTTTTATAGGACTTGTGCTGGAAAAGGCAGGATACCATGTTGTTTTTGCCGACATAAATCAGCAAATGATCGACCGGCTGAACGCCGATAAAGGGTATGTCGTGCATGTGATGGACGAAGCCTTGGGAAATAATTGTAGTGAACCAACAAAAGAAGACGATGGACCAGAAAGTAAGTAATATAAGCGGGGTAAACATTAACACCGATGCGTTGCTGGAAGAAATGCTGACCGCTGAGCTGATAACCACTGCCGTGGGGCTGGCCGTATTGCCCCGTATTGCCCCGGTGATTGCCAGTGGCATCCGCCTACGCAGGGGCAAAGGGCTTACCGCCCCGTTAAATATTATCGCCTGCGAGAACGGCATCCGGGCCAGCAGCCAGTTGAAAGGGTACGTGCTTCAGTATTTGAACGAAGAAGAAGCAGCGTACGTGGAGCAATATGTGGGTTTTCCCGACTGCTCGGTGGACCGCATTGTCCCCCCGGTAAAGACCGAAAACATCACCGATGTGGTGGTAGAAAGTTTTTTTGAGTGGAACGTGGAGGCGAAGTCATTCCGTGGCGCAGTTCCTCATATCGGGGGCATGAACCTGGCCGATAACCTGATTGCTTACATCGAGCGCAAACTGTTCACTTTAAATACGGGCCATGCCATTACGGGCTACCTGGGTTTTTTGAAAGGATATGCTACCATTGACCAGAGTATTTGCGACCCGGCAATTTACCGTGTTGTGCGCCAGGCCATGCGCGAGTCGGGGCTTGGTTTGATCAAAAAATACGGTTTCGACCAACAGTCTCATTTTAAGTATATCGACAAGATAATCGGCCGCTTAAAAAATCCGAAGTTGAAAGACGAGCTGTCACGCGTTTGCCGAGAACCGCTGCGCAAGCTTTCGCCCGATGACCGTTTGGTAAGGCCATTGTTGCTGGCCAGAGAGTACGGGCTGGGTGCCGAGAACCTTGTGTTGGGCATAGGCGCCGCGCTTCATTACCAAAATGAGCAAGACCCGCAAAGTGTTGAGCTGCAATGTATGATCCGGGAGAAGGGTATGGAGGGCGCCGTTTCCCATGTAACCGGAATTGTCGACCCTCACTTGCTTGGGGAGATCAGGCAGGCCTATACGGAAATAAAAACAAAACTGAAATAAGCAAACAAATGGTATCCCAAACAATTACCATCCAGTTAAAGACAGGGCTGCATGCCCGTCCGGCCAGCCAGTTGGTTGCCCTGTGTAAAGAGTTTAATAGCACGGTTGCACTACATTACGGGGAAAAAAAGGCTCCTGCAAACAGCATCCTCAAATTATTGTCCCTGGGGCTGTCCAATGGCAGTCAGGTCGAAATAACGGTGGAAGGTGAAGACGAAGCGCAAGCCCTTGGGCAGGTGCTCGATTTTATGAAAAACCTTGAGGAATAAGAATACAAACCAATTAAACCGATAAAGAAATGAACACACGAACGAGAACCTTGATTTTTATCCTTTCTGTTCTTCTGGTTTCCGGCCTTTTAACCGGCTGCCGGCAGCCAGGACTGCACACGGTGCCGGTTGCCAACATGGAGCAGTTGCAGGGGTACTTTACTTATCGCGAAGGCCGTCCGGTAATTATCAGCGGTCACCGTGGTGGGATGATGGCGGGCTACCCGGAGAACTGCATCGAGTCGTGCGAAAAGACACTGAGCCTGATGCCCTCGTTTTTCGAGATCGACCCGAGGCTGACCAAAGACAGCGTACTGGTGTTGATGCACGATGCTACCATCGACCGCACGACCAACGGTAGCGGGAAAGTTTCGGATTACACGTACGAAGAACTGCAACAGTTTTACCTGAAAGACCGGGAAGGGAACGTAACATCCTACAAAATACCGACCCTGGAAGAGATGCTCGATTGGGGCCTGGGCAAGACTGTTTTCAACCTGGACAATAAGAAAGTGCCCTGGCCGGTGTACGTGAAACTGTTGAAAGGGCACAACTGGCAGCACATCATGTTAAGCGTCCGCTCGTTGGAAGAAGCGCTGTATTACTATCAGCGGGTCGACAATGTGATGCTCTGTGTGGCCATTTTTAACAGGGAGGACTATGACAAGTATAAAGAATCGGGCATCCCCTGGAACCGGTTGATGGCTTACGTGGGTTATTCGATGCAGCCGGAACAGTCCGAAGTATACCGGCTTTTGCGCTCGCACGGGGTGATGTGCATGACCTCGGTTCACCCGACTTCCGACCGGGTACAACCCGATGCAGCCCGATTGGAAGCCTACCGCCAGGAGCTGGCCGCTAAACCGGACATTATTGAAACAGATTACCCGTCTTTGTTTTTGGGGCTACAATAAGAAGATTAGAGGATTAGAATAGGAGAAGATGGGAAGATGAGAAGGAGTGGGAAAAACCAGAAAAACCAGAAAAGATGAAACGATTTTCAATAGAGGTGGTCGGATCAGGGGGGATTGCTTCCGGCAGGCTGTACTTAGTCAAAAGGGAAAAAACCAGTACCAGCCGGCATTTGGTCAGCGAGCAGGAAAAGGGGGCGGAAGTTTTGCGATTTTCCGGGGCCTTTAGCGCTTCGGAAAACCAACTATTGGAACTGTCCGTTGGCAACGCTGTTTTTGTGGCCCACCTGGAGATGCTCCGCGACCCGGCCTTATACGAGAGTGTGGTACAAAAGATAGAACAGGAAAACAAGAATGCCGTCTTTGCCCTGGACGAAACGGAAAAGGAGCTGTGCGCCTTGTTTGCCGACATCGAAGATGCGTACATACGGGAGCGGGCCACCGACCTGCGAGATGTTTTTTCGCGGGTGAAACAGCACTTGGAAGGGGTTTCTGACAATCCATTTTTAGGAATTGAGGAAGAAGTTATTGTGGTTGCCGAAGAGTTGGCTCCATCGGACATGGCCCTGATGGATTTTACGAAAGTATGCGGTCTGGTCACCCGCCGGGGCGGACCTACCAGCCATGTGTGCATCCTGGCTAAAAGTAAGGGCATCCCTGCTTTTGTGGGCGTAGGGGATGTGTTTTTAGAGCTCCACAGCGGCGATTTTGCGATTATGGACGGAAAGGAAAAAGAAATCATCATTACCCCGGATGCCGCGACCATCGAAATTTATCGTGCAAAGAAGTCCATGCTCTATCATCAGCAAGAAGAAAGGATGAAAATAAAAGGACAGGAAGCTACGACTCTTGACGGGCACAAGACACAGTTGTATGCCAATGTCGGTTCGGTGGAGGAAGTGGAACGGGCAATGGATAACGGGGCCAACGGGATCGGTTTGTTCCGGAGCGAGTTCCTCTTCATGTTGGGGCGCGACCGGTTTCCCGACGAAGAAACCCAGTTCTCAGTATACCGCAAGGCCGTAGAAGCATGCAGGGGGAAAACTATCATTATTCGCACTCTTGACATTGGCGGTGACAAGTCGCTGCCTTATTTCCCGGTACACGGCGAAGACAATCCATTTTTGGGCTGGCGTGCCCTGCGCATCAGTCTGGAACGGAAAGATATTTTTAAGGTACAACTTCGTGCCATGCTCCGTGCCAGCGCTTTTGGCGGGCTGAAAATTATGTTGCCGATGATTATTTCGGTGGAAGAATTAAGGGAAGCCAAAGCCTTTGTTGAAAAATGTAAGGACGAGTTGAGATTGGAAGGCAAGGCCTTCAACGAGAGGATTGAGATTGGGGTGATGATCGAAACGCCGGCTTCAGTTCTTCTGGCTGACGACCTTGCCCGAGAGGCTGACTTTTTCAGCATTGGTACCAACGACCTGGTACAATATACCCTGGCTGTTGACCGCCTGAACAAGAAAGTGTCAGGCTTGTACAACCCCTTTCATCCGGCGGTCCTTCGTAGCATAAAAATAGTGGCCGGGGCCGCTTCCCGACAGGGCATCCCGGTAGGGATGTGCGGCGAGATGGCAGGCTATCCGCAGGCTACTGCACTACTGGTAGGGATGGGCTTGGACAGTTTGAGCATTGCCTCCACCGATATCCCTGCTATTAAGCAGTTGGTGTGCAGATTCAGTTACTCATATGCGCAACAACTGGTTGAAGAAGTGTGTAGCCAAAGCACGGCCGGCCAAGTGAATGGGCTGTTGGCAGAAATGCAATCAAACGTATAACAAATAAAAACTGAATTAACATGAGACAAACCGTATTGACCTTTTGTGCCTTTTTACTTTTTTCGGGCTTTGCCCTGTCACAAACCCAGCCGGCGGCCTGGGACAGTACCTACCGCCCTTCGAGCTACCCTTTACTGACCAGGCAGTTCAAGTATTTTAAGCACCACAAAAGCGATTTTGTTTTTTTGGGCAACAGCATCACCTTCGGGACCGATTGGTACGAGTTGCTTGAGCTGCCGCAAGCCCGTAACCGGGGCATCTCCGGCGACATGACCTTTGGTGTTTTGGAACGCCTTCAGGAAATCATCGACGGTAAACCCGCCAAACTGTTCATCATGATCGGGGTAAACGACATTTTGCGCAATGTTCCCGATCGTTATATCATTGAGAATTACCACAAGATGCTTTCCCGGGTGCGGAAAGGTTCTCCGCGCATCAAGATCTATGTTCAGAGTATTTTGCCGGTAAACGAATCGTTTCCGCAACATAAAAGTGTAATCGGGAAGGGGGTGCGTATTGTGTCCATGAACCGGGAACTGCAACAAATAGCCGTTGAATACGGCGCTACGTATATCGACCTTTATTCTGCGTTTGAAAGCCCGGAAGGGATACTGGACGCCGGTTTGACCTACGATGGGCTCCACCTGAACCTGGAAGGCTACCTGCGATGGAAGGAAACCCTTCAAAAAGGGGGCTACCTGAAATAGGTTAATAAATTAATTTATTCACTGCATGGCCTTTCCGGCCGTTTTCCGGCAGGGCCATGTATGCCAGGCTGTTTTGGCAATTACGAAAGGATTGAAGATGAAGATATTAAAACTGATAGGATTTTTGAAACCTGCCCCGGCAATTGAAAGAAATTTTGCCAGCGAAAGTGAGATGAACGTGCACTACCGGTATTGGAGGAACCGTGTTATGTACACGACAGTGATCGGTTATGCCCTTTTTTATTTTGTGCGAAAAAACCTGTCGATAGCTATGCCGGCCATCGAGGCAGAGTTGGGCATCTCCAAGGCCGAGCTGGGCCTTTTTTTGACCCTTCACGGGTTGTTGTACGGGGTATCGAAATTCTTGAATGGTTTTTTGGGCGACCAGACTAATCCCCGTTATTTCATGTCCATCGGGTTGCTGATGTCGGCTCTGATGAGCGTTCTTTTTGGGTTGAGCAGCGGTGTATTGGCTTTTGGTATCATCTGGTTGCTGAACGGCTGGTTTCAGGGGATGGGTTTCCCCCCTTGCGCCAATTCCATTACCAACTGGTTCTCGCCCGGAGAACGGGGCGTCAAGTTTTCGTTGTGGAACTCGTCCCATTCGATTGGCGCCGGGCTGGTACTTTTGTTGAACAGTTTTCTGGTAGTTTACGATTGGCGGCTTTGCTTTTTTGTACCGGCAGGGCTGGCTTTCCTGGGGGCTTTATTTATCATTAACCGGTTGCGCGACAAACCCGAATCGCTGGGTCTGCCTCCTGTGGAGATATATAAGGGAGAACCCCTTGAATCGGAAAAGATGAACCAGGAAGGGGACTTGGATTTTAAAAAGTTCTTGCGCAAAAAAGTGTTTGCCAACCCGATGATATGGATCTTGTGCCTGGCGACCCTTTCGCTTTATACCATCCGTTATGCCATGCTCGACTGGGGGCCAACCTTCCTTACAGAAATGAAAGGCATTGAGTTGAAAAAGGCTGGTTGGCTGGTGGCCGCCTTCGAAGGCTTTGGCATCCTGGGGATGCTTTCCAGCGGCTGGATGATGGACCACATTTTCAAAGGCCGCGGGGGAAGGGCTGCGGTTATTTACATGCTGATCTGCACCCTGTCGGTTTTCCTTTTCTGGAAAATGCCCGACGAAGGGCCCCTGTTTTACGGAATTTTACTTTGCACCATCGGCTTCTTTATTTACGGGCCGCAGGCGCTGGTGGGCATCATCGTGGCCAATCTGGTCAGTAAACGCGCAGCCGCAACCGCCATCGGGCTTACCGGTTTGTTCGGCTACCTGAGCACCATCCTGTCAGGTTGGGGCATTGGCTACATCGTTACCCACTACGGATGGAACACTGCCTTTTTGTCCTTCATCGGCGCTGGCGTGGCCGCTGTCCTGTTCTTCGCCCTGACATGGAACGCAGGGTATATCCATCATAGAAAAGACAATTGAACTGAAAAATGTGTTGTACTATCCTGAAAATGTCTATGAATGTGAATAATAATTGTTTCTAACCGAGCATTTTATGTAATCTGAAACAGGAATGCAGCTAAGTTAACTTATTGAATTTTAGAAGAAAATGAAAAAAAGAAAAAAATGAAAAAAAGAAAGTTGAATGTAAAACGGATGGGATTTGACTTCCCACAGATGATCTCTCTTAAGACCATTATCGCACTCCTTACTCTTCTGTTTTTCGGATGTAAACAGCAATTGGACCCGGAAGAATATTCAATAACCAATGATGTTCCGCTTATGTTGAAAGTAGCATCTGTTTCAAATTCTATTAAAGTTATGTCATTTAATGTCAGGCATCACGATGATTCAGATCCTCAATCTTTAGAAGAACGAAAAGACATAATACGTCAGGTGATTCTTGATAATAACCCAGACATTGTCGGATTACAGGAATATTCGGATGATTGGTTTCAATCCTGGCTGACGGGGCAAATGACCACGGCAGGTTATTCTGCCTATCAAACCACAGGAGAGTTCGGTTCTCCTAAAGTTATATTTTATAAAAGCAGCAGATTTACCCGGACAGATGAAGGTTTTTTCACAATGGTATATACCGAGAATAGAAGCGCCCGTTGGGTAATTTTGCAGGATAATGTAACGGATCAGGAATATTTTGTTTTAAATACTCACTGGACAACGGTTTCATCCGCTGAAAGACAATTGAATGCGAGTGACATTATTGACGGCATTACGGAAAATTCGCAAGGATTGCCGCTGATTATTATTGGAGATTTAAATGCACAACCGGGAACAACTGAAATGACAAATCTTCAGGAAGCAAAAGATTTGGTTTGTGCACACAATGAAACAGGAGAAACTTTTCACGGATGGGATGCTACCGGGGAGTACAAAATCGACTATATACTTTATTCCCGTAATTTATCATTTATAGATTCTAAAGTAGTAAATACTTCTTATAGTGGCAATTGGCCTTCAGACCATTGGCCAATTACTTCTACTTTCATTCCTGCCATATTCGGGGGAGCTCATTACGATATACACGGAATAAGCGGTGTTGCAAGCACAAAATTTTATTTTGCTGATGTTACCGGTGATGGAAAAGATGATAAGATATTTTGGCGACCAAACTATGATAACGGATGTCCAAGAATTTTTGAATCAAATGGGGATGGTACGTTTACATACAAGCTGTCGCATTCTGCAAGTGCCTCTACACTGTCTACTACCTTCTATTATTTTGCTGATGTTAATGGAGATGGCAAAGCAGATATGATCAAATGGGATCGCACCCAAAACTCAGGGAAGACACTGGTATATTTTGCTACCGGGAATGGTAATTTTAGCGCGACTCCGGTAAGTGATATTTCAGGTACCAGCGAAAGTTCCAGCACAACCTTTTATTTTGCCGATGTTGATGGTGATGGAAATGCAGATAAAATTTATTGGAACCCCACATACGATTCGGGGCATACCCGTATATTTCTGTCTGATGGCGATGGTAATTTTACTTTTGCTGATTCTAATTCAACCGGCTATAGTGAAAGTACGTCAACAACCTATTATTTTGCAGACGTAAATGGTGATGGAAAAGCAGATAAGATATATTGGAACCCAACGTATGATTCAGGACACACCAGGGTATTTTTATCTAACGGCGATGGCACATTTACTTTTGCTGATTCTAACTCAAATGGGTATAGTGTAAGTACTTTAACAACTTTTTATTTTGCGGATATTGATGGAGACGGGAAGAAAGATAAAATTTATTGGAACCCGGAAAATTATCTTGGAAAAATAAAAGTTTACAGAGCACTTGGCGATGGTTCCTTTGATGACCCAATCTACAGTTTACGCGGAACGTCAGAAAGCTCGGATACCCAATACTTTTTTGCTGATATTAATGGTGACGGACAAGATGATCAAATCCGGTGGAATTATGCTCAATCGCCTGAAGGATACAGTCAGGGAACCCTGAAGAATTATTTTGCTAATGATTTTTGAGAACTGATTAAGCCCAATAATACTGGATAGATCACAGTATTGAAAAGAAACTTTCAATATTCTACATTTATCGGTATCTCTTCAACGTTCATGGCCTAAAATTATCGTTTATATAATACCATTCACATTTTAGATAGTGTCGTGTC
>JAVEYG010000033.1:0-45414 GCA_034003625.1 Prolixibacteraceae bacterium
AGCGGGCTTAGAGGGATCACAGTCGAACACCTTATACCTATATTGACATTTTTTAATAACCTCGGTATATTATAATAATAGAGAGGGATTATCGCGGAGTATTTCACTAATTTGTTTTGCAATATTTATCAAATCATCCTCTAAAGAATATCCTTTTAATTGGCCGTTTAAAAATCCGAGATTATACGATATTCCCAGAGGACATTAGACGCCAATCGGTATAGAGTAATTGCGTATCAATGATTTTCTTCAGCGTTTTAATGCTTTCTGCTTTCTCACCTCCTTCTTTATCCTGGGCGGAAAATTCTACTGTTAAATATCTGTTTAAATTTTCTGACAGGGCAGTATCTTTTTGTGTCCATATTTAGCAAATATGGACATCTGTGATATCTTTGCAAAATAAAAGTGTTAAAACCATGAATGTAAGCTTCACAGAAAAACAAGAAAAATATATTGCAGCGCAACTATCGAGCGGTGATTATCTGAACGCAAGCGAAGTGGTGCGCGAAGCCCTGCGCTTGCATGAATTGTACCGTAGTAAAGTGTTAGAGGAGTTACGTGCTGAAATTGCCAAAGGATGGGATGGTGCTACAAGTAAGCGCAGCGTGGAAGACATTGTCAGAGCCAGGACGAAAGTGTATAAACCGGAATGATCCAACCCTGTTCCACATACAGGCTTTCTCAGGAGGCTGACCGGGACTTGGAAGAAATATTCGATTACACCGTCCGTGAATTTGTATTGACCAGGCTATTGCCTATGTCAATGGGTTTGAAGAAGTATTTGTAAACCTGGCGGCTAATCCTGAATTTGGGCGAAAACGGGACGAAATCAGAAACGGTTTGAGAAGTTTTGTCAAGGGAAGCCATATCTTATTCTACCGTATTCTGAAAAGCCATATCCGTATTGTACGAATTCTGCATGGCTGCAGGGATATAATAAAGTTTATCTGATTATTAGCTGAAAATCCATCCCCGCAATCCCCACAGCATCAAAGCCAAACCTGCCCATTTCAGGGCTCCTTCCACAAAAAGGGTAATTAATCCGATAAAATAATTCCGGAAATGCTGCAGGCCACCCAGACCCCTGCGGTTGAATTGCCGCATCCCCACCAGAAGACAGATGCCCAGGCCGATGAAAAACAGCGTCGGATAGGAGAGGCTTTGAAAAAATTTTATAAGTATTTCCATGATGATTTATGTTTTCTGTTTTTATCTTTGGCCCGCTTACTTTGCAGTCGAATCAATTTGCAGTGAATATCCGCCCAATACGCTTGCCGTTTTTTATCCGTTACCGGGTTGGGCGGTACATGGTGAAAGCCCCTGAAACAACGTGCCTGCGCTATTGCGGCGGCAAGGTCTGTAACCTCTATTTCCTGTCCGTTCCGATCTGTTATTTTCATATTTTCGTTGTATGTCATTTTTTCGGTATTTAAGGAAGGCAACCACGGCAAAAGGTGGTTACCTCCCGTGGAACAGATTAACTGAAACTGAAAATGTCTGCGCCATCCTTTGCAAAAGCAGTACACAATTCAAAAGCCCTTTGCGCTTTGATCTGTGCCGTTCCTCCCAGGACAACGGACCGGAGTTTGGCTTCCCCGTCCTTGTAACGGCGTACATTCTGATAGTAGCCAGTGACGGCATTATAGGCCCCGAATACTGTTCCTTTGGTGGTCTCCGTCTGTTGGGTATCTGCCATCATTGCGTAGACAAAAGCGTTTTCCACAGTATTTTTAAACACCGTGGACAGTTCATCTTCCCCGCCTTTTTTCAGCATTTCCAATGTTTCCTTATTGGGGCAAAGTGCCAGTTGGATGAGTCTTCTGACCTCTTTGTCTGAAATACGTACTTTTGCCCATTGATTAAAGATCCCTTCCAATTGGTCACTCAGCAGGTTTGCCAATCCCATGACTTTATGCGCTTCTTCCAGGCGTTGTTTAGCCCCCGAAGTGTGGCGGATGCGTACCACATTGCTCATGTTACGGAGCGAAGCGTTGAGGGTATTTTGACATACAATCCTGACCGGTGTAAATGCTGCGGTGATGCTTCCGCTCCCATCGTGCGAGGTGGTCAGGAAGATATACTTTTCGGTTACATCATCGCCGGTGCCTACCCGGATATAACCGGGCAATTTGGCTGTGATAAAAATGCGCTCGCCTTTTCCCAAAGCTCCTGCAGTCTCGTACAGGATACCGTCCCCGCCACCCACGATGGCATCGAAAAAGGTAAAAGCGTCGGCGTTCTGTACAATCCGGTAATCTTTGCCCACTACCCCCAAAGGGTCGTTGGTATCCATACGCATGGTAGCGAAGTAGTCAGGCACCAGAATGTTGACACCCTCCCTGATTTCCCCGTCATCACTGACGGAGAGGTCCGTACTGCGGGTGAAAAGCGGGGCTTTGATGACCCCGAAGTCCAGACCGGCATGTTTGATTGCCTCGGCGCTGGTGGGATAGTCCGTAACGATTTGACCTAAACCGTGCCATGCTTTTTGCTGAACACTGAAGAAGGAATAACATCCTGTTGTCTGGTTGAAATTTATATTGTGCGCCATGATGTTTGAATTTTAATTGTTAAACCCTTTCTGCTTGTTTGTCTTTTTTCACGCTGCCTGCCCGAAAGAGCATTTTTCAAAAGAAAAAACGGAAAAAAAGAAAGCAGCTACCCGGTGCGGGAAAAGCGGAAAACCAAAAGGAAACGGAATAACTGGAGGGGACCCTTCAGGGGAGAAATCCGTTTATGCCGTAGTCTTTTGGTTTGCCACCAGGCTTTGCCCGCAGTAAATTAGCTGCCTTTTTATCCGTTTTTTGGAAAATGCGCAGGGCAGGCTGTAGTCTTTCATGGTCTGTGGTTTATTGAGAAAGAGAGAGAATAGAAGATCGGGATCTGACGTACCTTCTGGTATTCTTCCTGAGATATAACAGCAGTCATCCAGGATATTCTCCGGGGGAAGGGCGAAAGACATCGAGGACGAACCATTCCGTGTTCCTTCCTTTTTTATGTATTGCGGGTTATGTGGCAGAAAGGTTTTTTAATCAATTTTGGAGTGCGGCCGTTACAGACTACCGGTATTCTCTACATATAAAAGACGACCAAAAAAAGGCCGGAGCCTTTTTCTACATTAAACCTTCGTCGGCAAATGACAAGTAAGTTTCAGATGTGAGGATCAGGTGGTCCAAAACGGTAATTTCAAGAAGCTGTCCGGCTTCTTTGATCTTACCGGTCACTTTTTTGTCGGACTCGCTGGGTTGCAGATTACCGGAAGGATGGTTGTGAGCTAAAATGATAGCCGATGCATTTGATTTCAAAGCTGTTTGCATGATTATTCTCACGTCGGTTACAGTACCTGAAATTCCTCCCATTGAGATCTGGCTGTAACCCAATGCCTTGTTACTCCTGCTCAGGCAAAGGATGTAGAAATATTCCCGGTAACTGAGGCTGGGAAATATATCTTTCAGGAAGGTATAAGCCTTATTTGAACTGTCAACCATCGGTAATTCCGATACCTTGTAGGTTGGATTGTAGCTGATCTCGATTTCAGCCAACGTTGATTTCAGCAAGTTTCCCGGAGTCAATAAATCATTTTTCATTGTCTTGTACCACTGCCCTGTGGATTTTTATAGGCTGGCTCTCCTGTTATTTTGAGCCGAAGCCATTGAGCAGACCGGATTCTTGTCAAGGGCCGATGTCAGGTTTTGCCTTCGACGGACAGGCTGCGCCCCACCGAAAAAGGCAAAAGGTGACCGGGCACGACGTGTGGCTTGGATTGAAAGGAAAAGCCACCCTTGACTTTTCCGGGATGCGATCAATAACTTTGGGGAGAAAATAGGAGGAGAGAACTGTTAAACTGAATGGCGCTACAAAAGATAGGGACTTTTAGGGCATTGTCCTACATAGGAGGAATGCAAATGAGGCCAATGAATTGTTCCCGGGGAAACTTTAATCATGTTCAGTTTGGTCGTCAACTGGTAAGCCATATAGATGGATATTTATATCCTGTATTTTTCATCAAATTTGCGTAGCGGTTCATGCAACGACGTAATCACCCTGATCACATCAGCCAGCTTGGGCATTTTAGCCGGGTCAAACATCAGTTTTTTTAGTTCAATGTTATAAGCCCGTGAAATAGCCGGCAGTTTCAACATTTCCCCGGTTTGAGCAAATATTCGTGCTTTTGAAATTGGATGATTGGATTGCGAATTACGGTATAAACCGTCTTCGTCGGTCACATGTTTCAAAGCGACAGGAAAATGGTCTGAATGAATGAAGCCGGCGTATTCAGGTATGCTCAACAGGCAGTAAATATCGTAAATATCACGGATATGTTTGGCAATGAGCATTTCAAAATCATCGTTATACGAAAGTCTTGTCAGCCTTGAAATCTTGTCGCAAAATGTCCGTTTGGGATCTATGGTTTGTACTTCAAAAGGGTCCAGCGCAAACCGTTTGATGATCTCAGGTCTTTCGATTGCAAGCAGGTAACCGGTAATGATCGACACGATCCGTTGTTTTTGTGCAGGATAGTACATGGCGGACTTATCTTCTAAGGTACAGCATTTGATTTCCACTTCCAGGTTTTCTTTTAATCCGGCGCTTTCATAATGTGTGTCATACGAGAAAGCCAACTTGCGGAAATCACCTCCGGTTTTTGACAGTTCCTGTTTGTACATTTCCCTGTTGTTCTCAATGATAAAGTGGGAAACATTACGGTTCAGGGTTTTCTCGGCCTGTTTGGAAGATGCAGGGTTCCCCGAATAGGCAAACACATCCAAATCCTCTGAAAACCGGTTGATAATTCCTCCGTAAGCCTTTGAAAGTGAAGTGCCTCCTTTAAAATAGATGTTACCGGAAAAACCGGAAAAAGCCAGTTCTTTCAGTATTTTACATACCCAGTAATCCTTCTCCACGTGCGATTGTTCGTGGCCGGAGTGGTCAGCGGCCAATGCGATCAATTCCCTGAAAGCCTCGTTGTCCAAATGTAAAGTCATCAATGTTATGCTGTTTTATATGGCAGATCAAACCGTGTGGTTGGGCGGATAGTACCAATAAGCCGTCCTTTTAAATCCGTATGATTACCTGTTCCCAACATATCACCAAGTATTTTTCTTACTCTTGGAGGATAGGATAGAGCCAAAGATACGATTTTTTCAAGCTCTGCTTTTGATAACTGAGACAGATGTAAAGCAAATATCTTATTATAGGCTGTTTGAGGACTTGTCCCCGGAATATGTTTCAAATCCTTGATCGCATCTAAAATCCTTGTCAGGTAAAGTACTTTTTCGTTGTCAGGCGTATCGACGTACGATTTAACACATTCAACCGATAATTTATTGAATCTGAATGGCCGGACCGGGTCATGTACAGCAATGGTAATTACCGAGGGTACCTGCTCCGTCAGCGACATCTTATTATAAATGTAAACTCCCGTAAGATAACCATTCAGCTTACGGGTCAGATAGCGCAGTTGCTCGTCCTGGTAAACCGGTAATAAGCCTAAACCCAGGCTTGATTTCCCGGGCCTGTAATAGGCCCCCTTTTCTATCCGGGCCAGTTTCTTCTCCTTCACTAAATCTGAAAGGATAACCGCCACATGGGCAAATTTATCCATAGGAAAAGCGAGATCTTCGAAGGTAAATATCCTGCCTTCGGGAATACGCTCTGTTTGTCCTAATATATTTGATTTAAATGACTGCATTATTTCTTTTTCTTTTTGCAAAGATATAATAAATTTATGTTTTTACATGCGAAAA
Source organism: Prolixibacteraceae bacterium (assembly GCA_034003625.1). Classification (GTDB taxonomy): domain Bacteria; phylum Bacteroidota; class Bacteroidia; order Bacteroidales; family Prolixibacteraceae; genus GWE2-42-39. Next base: position 5,748 of record JAVEYG010000033.1, read on the forward strand.
CATAAATTTTGAACACTTATTCTATCCCTTTTTTATCACCAGGTGACTCAGCGACGGGTCATTCAGGAGGCGTTCCATTTCCGACTGGATGATGTCCTGCACGTCCTGTTTGATCTGAAGGTAATTGCGCTGCACCATGTTGTTATCCAGCTTCCGGATGACTGCTATATCCAGGTAACTGTCCTGCTCTTTTTTCAATGCTTTGTGATCATTGATAATTTCAGCGTGGAAAGCTTTCAGATCGATCTTACAGCCCGGGTCATCGGCTACCATCCCCACAAATTCCCCCGAACTTAATCCGGATATTTTCGATGGAGGAATGGCCGCTTCCAGTTGCCTGGAACGGCTGACGGAAGTGTCGCTGCTGTTAATGGAAAGACTTTCCCGGTCCTGCATGATCTTCCCGAAACGTTCGGAAAGCTGTTTGGCTGTATCTCCGGTTACCTGACCTGAGATGATGTTGCCGGTAATGTTCATGATCACATCGGCCTGTTCCCGGCCGTAGTCTTTACGGAGCTGGCTGAAGTCCTGGATACCCAGGCAGGTGGAAACTTTGTTACTTCTTGCCGTGGCGATCAGGCTGTCCATGTTGTTCAGGTAAATGGTGGGGAACTCATCAAAGATCAGGCTGCTTTTCTGCTTTCCCTTTTTGTTGACCTGCTTGACCAGGCGGGTCACATAAAGCGACAACACCGCCCCGTAAATCTGGATCTTTTGCGGGTTATTGCCCATGCACACGATCTTCGGATCATCCGGGTTATTGATGTCCAGGTTGAAATCATTGCCTGATAAAACATAATACAACTGGGGTGAGGAAAGTCTTGCCATGGCCACTTTCGCTGCGGCGATCTGGCCCTCCAATTGTTCCATCACATCACTGAGGTAAGCAGTTACAAAAGGATTGATCAATACTTCGATCTCCTTCTCTGTCCGGAGCAAAGTAAACAAGCTGTCATAGTCCGCCTGCATCAGTTCGATAACATGAGGCAGGGTACAAAATTCCCCATCGTTATACTTTCGTAAATACCAGATCACCGCCGTCAAAAAGTTGATCGGCGATTCCACAAAAAAGTCACCCTGCCTGCGGATCCATTCCCTGTTCAATCCCATCAGGATGGTACGGGCCGATTCCGCCGCATCGGTAATATCGGTCATGGCCGATGGTTCCAACGGATTGCACCGGTGACTGCGGGTGAGGTCGTCAAAGTTGATGATGTAAAATCTCGGCGGCACGGGATACCTCTTTTTGTTTTTAAGCCAGGTATTATAGGCAATCTTTGAAAGATCGTCGAACTTAAAATCATAGACAAACATCGTAAATCCCTTGCGGATGTGCTGGGTGATGATGTGACGGATTACAAAGTAGGACTTACCCGATCCCGGCGTTCCAAGGACCATAATGGCCCGGAACGGATTGATGATGTTGATCCAGCTGTTACGCACCTTGTCCTTTAACCGGTAACGTGCCGGCAGGTTGACCGAGTATTCGTTTCCCAGCAGCCGTTCTTCCTGCGGAAAGGTTTCATTTTCCTTATTGAAAATATCTTTGTTGTTGAGCCCGTTTTTGATGATCCTTGAAAGCAGCGTTCCCCCGGAAAGGACCAGTAAATAACCCACTGAAGTCATGCCCATATAGACAGCAGCCACCAGGGTGATCTCCAGGTTCAGCCAAAGGGAAAGATAACCGGAAAAATAGATCAGCAGGCCGGTAATGATATAGGCAAAAGCCGTCCGGTGATTCAGCTTTTCGTCTTTACGGCCTTTGGCTCCCAGCAGGGAAATCAGCAGGAAAACCAGTGCAATGAGCTTCGACCGGTGAAAGTTTTCAAATAACCCCGTCCGGCAAATGTTACCCAGTAACCGGTCAGAGAATGCACCGCTTAATCCCCATTCCCGGAAAGCCGCATAGCCGTAATAGTAGAAATGCAGCACCAGTATCACAACGCCGATCAGCCTTGTCATATCCAGGATTTTTCTCAGCGCCTGCTCATTTTCCCCTGTATGCATAGCCATAAATCTGAAATTTATTGGTTGTCATTTAAACGGCTTCTTTTCCTCTTTCTTTTCTTCCTTTTGAGCTGGTATGGCAGGAAACCGGAAACCTGTTCCGGTAGCATCAGCGCATCCAGTGCGTGGTCAATCCCTGGCGATGAGGGCAATAATCCGGTCTCCTGCAAGTTGTTTAAGGACGCATTGGTTTCTGCCGCGGCCGCAGCCGGCGGCTGTAACCCGGTGGAAGGTTTCGGGACTGGATGCGGCGAAGGAAAATCCTGTTCTGAAACACATTTTTTCAGGCATCTTTCCTGTATGGCTTTGGCGCTGTATCCTTTTCCCAAAGCGCTCCCGTTGAATACGCACCTGGTCTGGTGATCAACATAGGTGATCCCGTATACCAGACCGGCATCATTTTTCCGGAGCGCCATGTGTATGCCCTGTTTTTCCAATGCCTTTACCAACCCTTCCAGGGAGACCGTCCTACCGGTCAGTTCCCGGTCTACCGCGTTTTTAATCCTGGCCTTAAAAGGCACCCTTTTAGCCTCGTTACCGGCATATTTTTCTCCCAGGTATTTTAACGTAGGCTTATTGTAAAAATCACTCGCTTTGATGGGCACACCGACCGGATTGCCCTGCTCATCCAGTACACGGAAAACGAGACCGCCGCTTTTAAATATTCTGGAATTTTCACTGCCCCGGTCAGCCAGTACATGGTATTGGCGAAGGACTGCATTGAGTTCCGGCAGGCTCGTGTAACGGTATTTGTCCAGTACCGCATCCAGCACATTGGTAATTGCTCTTTTGGTTTCTGTGCGGCCGTACTGAGCCTTCCGGACATCGGCCGGCCGCAGCCGGAATGCCTGCTGCCTTTGATGGTTGTCAGCTACCACCAGACCAAACATTTTTTCTGATTCCTTTCGTGCCGGTTCCGACTTTAGGATACCCAGGTGGTGCAGATCAATCCGCCTGCCGTCGGCTTTGATGTTGGTAGTCATCACATGAACATGGGGATGCCCGGCATCGTGGTGCTGATAAACCAGGTAAGGCTGGTCGCCGAAGCCTAATTTCTGCATATAGAACCGGGCAATTCCCATTAGCTTTTCAGCAGATAAACCTGTTTCTGAAGGATCGAAATTGAGCGAGATGTGGATACTGTTTCGCTTTACATTTTCATTCATTTCCATTCGTTTCAGCAGGTAACCCAGCTTTATTTTCAGGCTCATTTCATCCGCATTCAACGGGTAATTCTCTGCGCCGATGCACTCCGCCACACCTTCTTTTACCTTGTTCTCGTTGTAATTGAAAATTCGGTGCATGGAGTGTCCTACTTTGATCACTGCAACCATGTTTCCAGTATTTTTTTGATGTTATTTTTGATCTCATCCACCTTGTTGGAGAGGATTTTTTTCTCTGCTTCAAAGGCAGTCATCCAGGTTCTGAATTCGGTGATTTGGGTAAGTGTATGCAGCCTTTTTACCGCCTGGTTGAAGTTGTTTCCGACAGCGTTTAACTCACCCCTGAGCCTGGTAAGTTCTGCCATTATGTCGTCCTGCGAGCTGTTTCGAAAGGTTGTTACAACCGGCTTTCCGAATAGGTGCCTGCGGACATAGTCACTCAGCTTCCGGCAGGTCGAAGCCTTCCATTTTTTTTCGATTTTCGCATACTCATCGGGTGTCAGACGCAGCCCGATAATCCGTGTTCGGTTTGATTTTTTTCCTTCCATCACTAATCTTTTACGCATTTTCAAACTCAAAAATTTACTTTCATACTCCCGGTCCACGAGTTCCGAGTGAAAGACCGCCAGACCCGGTTGTTTAACAACCGTTCATCTGGCCGATTGCAGGAACGTGGCAATCTTTTAGCCTTTTGAAAGTTTTCAGGATTTCGCAATCAGCTTCAAACACCTTTGAATGACCGTTAGCTTTCTTAAAAGCGTTTTTCAGCCTGCGGTTAAATTTCCAAAGCTGTCTGCCTTATTTTAATCCCGGCCTTAAATACTTTTTCTGCGAGCCGCCGGAATTCATTAACCACTGGTTAAGGTCCTTAAAGCCCTTGTACAAGATACTCTCATCAAGGTATTCAGGTCTGATTGAAAGTGCACGCCGGCTGCTATTTTGTCCGGTCGTATCCCGGTCCAGATAAAGCCGGATGATCCGGTGCTGTTCCATAAAGGGACGCGCCTTTTCAAAGAAGGAAACCGAGTTTAAGACCACATAGTCCAGGCTGTTTTCAGGAGTATTTTTGTGAACAACTTTAAAGGATAAAAAGTCCATAAAGCCTTCAAACACGACGGCCTCATCCGAACCGTTTCTGAAGGAGGTAATGCCCTTTGGCGAACTGCCCGCCTTGAAAAATGAATTGCGGATTTCCCATCCTCCCAGGTCATTTTTGAAGCCGATACCATACCATGTTTTCCCGTTCAGTTCATAACGGACTTCCCGGCAATACCTGCGGGCCAGTTCAACGGGTATGCCACGCTGACTCAGGTAGCGTAGCAGACCAAAAGAGGTAAGGGCGAAATCACTCAATATGTTGATCCCGGGTTCCGGTTTGTGCAAGATTTCAGAGGTAGAGAGAAGCGGCTTTTGAAAAGAAAAATGACCACTGAGCTTATCCAGCAATTCGCCGACGGTACAACGATGCCAGACAATGCCAAAGTCGATCAGATTACCCCCTTTGCCCATACCGTGATCGTACCAGCGATTAAGCTGCCGGTTGACCTTAAAGGAAGGCGTTCTTTCATTCCGTAGCGGAGATAAGTACCAGTAGTCTGCGTTCCGGATCTTTGAAGGTTTATAACCTAACCCGGACAGGTAATCCACCATATCGATTTCTTTGGCTTCACGCACTGAAAGCCTTTGTTTCCTGAATTCCATAACCCTCGTTTTTATCCAACATTTTTTTTAACGGGATAAATTTAAACAGGAACTATGGAATGTGCCTATCCTCAACAGATTATGATGAGGATAGCAAAGGTCTTAGCGGTTATATTTGTATCATGATTTTTGTCGAATTTAAAACGTGTGAATATGCTTACAACAAATGATGTGGTCCGGGTTTATGATACCGTTTTGAGTATCCCCGGCATGAATGAGGCGGTGAAGATTGACCTGAAGCTCTCGCGCAAAAATGTATTGCTGCTGAGCCACGTTATTGAGCGTGGACTTACGGTAAGGGATGATGAACAGACATCCGGCCTGCTGGGCAATGTCCCGGAAGAAAGTATAAAAGAACTGAAAGCTTTTTCCTCAGACTGTTTACAGAAGGCGGGGCTGGTTGAACTCAGTGAAAAACTTAATGCATTGAACAAGGGCAGATAGCCTGCAGCAGGTAGTCTTGCCTGACTGTCCGGCTATCCGATTGTACTGTACCCGGAAGGCGAAAATCGGAGTTACTGATCAACCGGGAAAGCTCATTCAAAAGATGAGCCCATTTTTTAGCGATTTTTAAACCATTAGGGCGTAGCCAAGTCTAACATAAAATTTTAAAGAAACAGGACAAATGAGCACAAACTTTTTTTTCGTGGCACTTAGTTTCCTTCTATTTTCCTGCAAAGAGGATACAGTTAAACCGAATGACAGTGTCAAAAAAATTGATTTTGATTGCGCAGGTGTAAATTGTGAGGAGCTGATAGTGCCTTCCGACCCTTATCAGGTCAACCCTGATTTTTATGGTTATGCAGACCCATCCATCAGGAAGGAACTCACCTCTAATACGATTTGGCTTGCCTACAGTTTTCCTCATTATAAGATGAGTGGCACCACACCTGTTCCCAGTGTTTCCATCCATTTGTCGAAGTCGACCGACAACGGAAACACATGGACGTTTGTAAAACAATTGTTTGAGCCAACGCCAATCGATAACCCCGCGAATCCTGGTGAAGCAGGCTTTCTGGATCACGAGACAGTGAACTTACTGCCCGTGGATCAAAACGGGGAGTTATATTGGCTGGCAGCAAGGCTGAACTATTTTATTCCTGCCGGGGGCGGCTTTAGAGAACGCCCCAATAACTCATTTCATATTTCCATCGCCAAAGCCGGTCGCCCTGAAAATTTAACTACCGCTGAAACAGGTACCATTGGCGGAAGCATGACCCATTCCAACTGGAATGTCAACCAGGTGTTGATTCCACCGGCCTTAACCACAGAAGCGTTTTTTTGGAATGAGCCGGCGCTTTACTTTGACGAAGCCTCCGGCAAGCTCTATTTAGTAATGGTGGCTTTTGTGTACAGAGGTTCATCTCCGGTAATGGCAAAGAACAATACGTTTGTGTATTCAACGACCCCTTCCGGAAATCCGTCAACATGGAACTGGGAATATAACGGAATACTGGCCGATGCAGATGTGGCTGCCGAGTTAGATGGCCAGCGCATCTCCCAGACAGACATTGCGAATGGTGCCGATGGAAAATTACTGTTGATATTAACGCCGGACGACTGGAATGCAACCAGGAACGACTTCAACCATAAAGGTTGCAAAGTGATTGAGATTAAATCGTTAGAAAACCCTGAATTGGAACGCGACACGAAAGGCCAATTAAAGGTACGGGCATACATTACGGCAAGCGATGCCAATGATTTGGGTTCAGGGGCAAGCGCATACGATGCCGCATCTGAAACAGGCATTCTTTTTACTAAAAGGAATAAAACCACATCAAGCTTTACGGCCAGCATCCACAAAACCGGATTGCGTCCATAGACCAAAAGTCGAATCTATGGTCGTCGACTTTCTGTATTTTTGAAACAGTGTGCCTAGAAACATTAGCCCCAAGCTTCAAGAACATTATAACTGTAGCTTTTCCAATGCCCTTGCTACCACCGGTAACAACGGCATTAAAGTCGATGCAGCGATTAAATTCAAGGTTGGATGAGGTTATTGGCAAGCTAGATGATGTGGAGGAAGAAGTTCCTTTATTTGATGGCGAAAAATCACTGGATAATTACGATGTATGCCGGATGCTCAATGTCAGTAAGCGAACGTTGCAACGTTACCGCTCGTCAGGTGAACTCCCTTTTCAAATGATTTACCACAAGACTTTTTATAAAAAGAATCGGATGTTATAAAATTCATAGAGACTCATTTCAGCCGTTTTCATACACGGCGTAAACGAAAAGATAAAAAATGAATTGTTTATTCTTGCTTTACCCGCTTCGTTGTTAAACGGTGCGGGTTGGGGAGTCAAAAGAAAAGTGCCGGTACCAATTTGCAGTACCGGCTCTTTTCGTTGTATGCTATACTTTCAAACTTTCTGAAACAATGGGATTATCCGGTTTTACCGAATGACCAATACCGGCCATGATAATTCTTCCGTCCGGTGCTTCTGCAATTTTCTGAAAATGTTCCGGTAGTTCAGCTGGTTCGTTTATGTTTTGCTCGATATAAAACTGGCGGCATCTTGTACAATCGGATTTCATCCTTTTGTAAAAGGATCTTAACAAAACTGTATGCTGTCTGTAATGCAGAAGAAATAGCTTCACGGCAATAAACAACCAAAAAATGTTCCTATGAAAAAATTGACCTTTTACCTTTTACTATCGCTCTTTTTCATTACAACCCGTGTTGCCGCCGATGAGGAAGGCAGTGACAATACCGGGAATAAAGGCATTATCGCCGGTCGTGTGGTTGACAGTGAAAACTTTTCCCTACCGGGAGCAACTGTTTATATCAAGTCCCTGCAACGGGGGGTTGTTACCGATAACGACGGCGGGTACCGGATTCTCGGTCTTGATCCCGGCGAATACGTGATCACGATTTCCTATGTTGGTTATAACCAGGTTGAAAAAAAAGTCACGGTTGCAAAAGATGCCGTTATTTCACTGGATTTTAAGTTGACAGACAACGAGATCATCGGCGAAGTGATTGTGAAGGGCAATGCCGGCGGTGTTTTGAAAGCGCTGAACCAACAACTGAATGCCCCGGGTATCATGAACGTTATTTCCGCCGATCAGGTAGGTCAGTTCCCCGACCCGAACATTGGCGACGCCCTGAAGCGCATCCCCGGCATTCATGTCCAGTACGACCAGGGCGAAGCCAAACTGATCAGTATCCGTGGTACCGATCCTTCAAAAAGCACCATTTCGATTAACGGTGCAGCGATGCCGGGTACCGGCGATAACCGGGCTGTTGGCGTTGATGCAATACCCGCCGACATGGTGCAGGCCATTGAAGTGAGCAAGGCCATTACCCCTGATATGGATGGAGATGCCATTGGCGGCGCCGTGAATTTGGTTACCCGCAAAGCACCTTATTCAAAACGTCTTTCGGTTTCTGCTGCAAGCGGTTATAGCTTCTTAACCGGCGAACCACAGTTTAACGGAAATGTTATTTTCGGCGATCGTTACTTCAACGATAAATTTGGCATAATCGGTTCGGCCTCAATTTACGACCAAAAGCTGGGTTCCAACAAACACAACTCCTCGTGGGAACCAACTATGGTGGGAAATACCGAATATTTTGTTCCCAAATACCTGAATATTGAGCAAACCCTGATGGAACGCCTGCGTCAAAGTTACACGCTGGGTTTGGACTATAAATTTAATCAAAAACATAGTGTTGCCTTCACGGGTATTTTCAATGATTACAAGGATTGGCGAGAGACCTACACCTTGCGTATCGACGATATTGGTGGCGATTATAAAGGGAACTGGAAAATGAAGGATGAATATTCAGGAATAAAATGGTTTGAACAGGTTTTTGATAATCCTGAAGATTTTGCCGATGAAGTGGATGGTGATATTGACGCTGATGGCGACGGTGTAAATGACACTACCGGGGAAGTGTACATTGTTCTGGATGAAAACAATGACGGTATTGATGACAATACCGGGAATATGTATATTGATTACGATCCATTACATCCATCCTTTCATCCGGAATTGGAAAGGCACGTTTTGGCTGGTGGAAACGACAAAGGCGGCGCCCTGACTCATAAAAAAATCTTCAATTGGGCATTTGAAGGGGACCACGTATTTGGGAAAATGAAATTTAACTGGGATTTCGCTTACGTTAAATCGGTAGAAGATGAACCGGACTCACGCGATTTTGAGCTGCAAAGCTACAACGAGAAAACGGTAGTGATGGATTTTACCAACCCAAGATATCTCGGTTTGGATAAAGGTTTTGGCATCGATAATGTAGCCGGGGAAATTGCTGGAAGAAATTCGGTAGATATTGATGAAAACCGGGTTGACACCTGGGAGTTGGATGGCTTCAAAGGTAAAAATCAAAGATCGTATGTCAATCAGTTTCTATATTCTGCAAATTTTGAGTTGCCGGTTATTGAAGGAGAATACGAGAATAAAATCAAATTCGGTATCAAGGCGAAAACCATGGAGAAAAGCAGAAAAATTCTCGGACGTGTGAAATGGAAACCTGCCGACGATCCAGATTATCCGGGAACTTTTAACTGGGTTTGGATGTGGAATGAGTTTGCGCAAAATATGCAGGATGTCAGTTCAAACTTCAACAATGCCAACTATAATGTAGGTCAGACTGTTACTGCTCAGTGGGTTGGTAGCCAGGTGACCGATTATAACGGTACAACTGCCCATTGGCAGGTGAACAATGGGTACAATAAAGAAATTGCTGACGGCTACACCGCCTCTGAAGACGTTTATGCAGCCTACTTGATGTCAACACAAAAATTCGGTGAAAAATTGAATTTGATGGGTGGCCTTCGTATAGAGCAAACCAAAATCGACTATCACGGATGGGAATATTTTGAACGGGCTGAAATATTTGATGAAGTGAGCGCTTCACAGGATTATACAACTTTTTTGCCGGGGATACATTTAAAGTACATGCCAACAAAAAAGAATGTTTTCCGGTTGGCCTATACCAAAACCATCAGCCGTCCGAATTACCGCGACATTGTCCCTTATGTGAAATGTGATATCAATGATGACGAGATTGAATTCGGAAATCCGGATATCAAACCAACATTAGCACACAACTTCGATTTATTGGGTGAATATTATATTGGTTCCACAGGATTGTTCTCGGGAGGTTTGTATTATAAAAACATCAAAGATTTTGAAATAACAGTAATTGATGTCCTTCCCTGGGAAGAAGTTGTTCAATATGTTCCTTCTCCGGACCAGACCAATGCACGTACAGACATCACTGACGCCCAAAAGGCAGATTACATTAAACGGTACAATAAAGCAGAAGGTCATGATTTTGAAAGCTTTACTCCCGGGAACGGGGGCGATGCCAACCTGATTGGTATTGAGCTGGCTTTTCAGAAGCGTTTGGACTTCCTGCCGGGGTTCCTGAGAAACTTCAGCGTTTACACGAACTACACGCACAACTGGCTGGAGAACAACGACAAGGAATATCAGCTTTCCGGAACAGCCAGGGATATATTCAATGCTTCACTGGCTTATGACAACAAACGTTTCAGCGCCCGCCTCTCCTACAATTATACTTCCGACTTTTTAACCAGCAACGGGGTAACAGAGCAATACAACGTTTATTATGACAAGGTATCATACCTTGATGCCAATATTGATATTTTTTTAAGTAAGAAGATTGTTCTTTTTGCATCGGCGAACAACCTGTTGAATGAAGTGCAACGAACTTACCAATGGAAACCGGAATACACCTATTCATCGCTCGAAAACGGGACCAGGGTGCAAGCGGGATTGAAATTCAATATATTCTAAAAAATAGTTAACGATGAGATATTTAGCATTTTTTATGATCGTATTTTTTGGTTGCACGGTTACCGGCAACCAGGAAGCTATCCTGAATGCCCCAAACGGGTACGCCAACTATGCCCCCACAGTGTACCCCGACAGGGTCATGTTGTCTGTTCCAGGAGACCCGGCCACCACGAGGGCCGTATCCTGGAGAACAACCGGCAGCGACACGATAAGCGTTGCCGAAGTAGCTGTAGTTGACGCCTCCCCAAAGTTTGCCGACGGTGTACGGACCGTTTCAGGTACTTTCTCGTTCTGGGAAAATGGAAACGATTCTGCCATGGGGCACAAGGTCATTCTTGAAAATCTGCAGCCCGGTACGCAATATGCCTACCGGGTGGGCGACGGGGAGAACTGGAGCGAATGGTTCCAGTTCAGGACTTCGTCAGATAAAGCCGGATCTTTCTCTTTTCTATATTTCGGCGACGTGCAGAACGATATCAGGTCGTTATGTTCCCGAACCTTGCGGCAGGCCTATTCCCATTTTCCGGATGCAGCTTTTATGCTTTTTGCCGGCGACCTGGTAAGCCGAAGCCAGGAAGAATACTGGCGTGAATTTTTCTACGCCGGGGGGTGGATTTTCGGGATGATGCCCAGCCTGGCCACCCCGGGGAACCACGAATACGATAAACCGGAAAACCAGCCCCGCACCTTTTCGAAACACTGGAACCAGATTTACACCTTTCCTTCCAATTCACCTGCCGAAAAGTACCAAAACCGCGCCTATTACCTGGATTACCAGGGAGCGCGGTTTGTTTCGTTCGACTCCCCCGCGCTTGGCGAATACCCCGGGGACAGCGCCTTGCTTATCGGCTGGCTTGAGAAAACGCTTGCCGAAAACCCTCACCGGTGGACCATCGTGTTTACTCACTTCCCGGTTTATTCCTGTTCGCAGGGCAGGAACAACGAAAGGTACCGCGATGCCGTTCAGCCGCTTCTGGAAAAGTATGGCGTCGACTTGGTGCTGACCGGGCACGACCATACCTATTGCCGCGGGTTCAACCCGGAAAACATCAAGGTAAAAGGTAAAAACATGCCTTTGTACGTGGTGTCGGTTGCCGGCCCTAAAATGTACGGCCTGAATACCAGTTTCTGGAGCGACCGGGTTGGCTCCATGACCCAGCTTTACCAGCATATTTCCATTGATCAAAATGAACTGGAATTTCAGTCGTTCATGGTCTCCGGCGAACTGTACGACCATTTTGTGATCAGGAAGGACAAAAACGGGGTGAACACTTTCACCGAGGGCGCCGAAGTGGGAAAAATTGCCCAACGAACTGAAATTCCTGCAAATGCCCTGAAAAAATATACGGATGAAGACATCCGCAGGTACCGGCAAAAGTTTCAGGTACAATAGCGGTAAAAAAAAATGTCATGAAAAGAAAATTCTGCCTTTTTTTGAGCATAACGGCGCTGCTTTTCGCGGCCTGCCGGTCAACCAGGCAAGTGGACGAAGCGGTAGCCTCGCCTGTTATAGTGACCGAAAAGACACCCAATGATACCGATGACCCTGCTATTTGGTACAACCGCGCCGACCCCGCGAAAAGTCTGGTGCTTGGCTCAGACAAAGGCGATTCGACTGGCGGGGTCTTTGTTTTCGGCCTTGACGGAAAAATGGACACTGCAAAAAGCATCCGTAACTTGAAACGCCCGAATAATATCGATGTTGAGTACGGATTTCGCTTCCGGGGGAAAGCAGTTGATATTGCTGTATTTACGGAACGCGGAAGGGACATGGTCCGCGTGATCTCGCTGCCTGACTGCCGGTTTATCGATCACGGTGGTATCCCGGTTCTTGACGATGACACTTTGTGCTCGCCTATGGGAATTGCCCTGTATAAGGACAAAGACGGAGAGGTGTTTGCATTTGTCAGCCGCAAAACCGGCCCCACTGAAGGATATATTTATCAGTACCAGCTGGTTGAAATTGATTCGTATGTTTCCGCGGTCAAAGTTCGCGCTTTTGGCAAATTCAGCGGCAGAAAGGAAATCGAGGCTATCATGGTTGACGATGAGTTGGGCTATGTGTATTATGCTGATGAACAGGTGGGCGTCAGGAAATATTACGCAGATGCCGGTAAAGGCAATGAAGAACTTGCCTTGTTTGCCCAAACCGGAATACTGGAAGATCATGAAGGATTATCCCTGTATCTTGGGAAAGAAGGAAAGGGATATATCATTTTGTCAGACCAGCAGGCAAACAAATTTCACTTGTTCAGCCGGGAAGGGGGCAAAAATAGTCCGCACGATCATCAGTTGGTAAGAATTGTAAAAACTATGACCAGGGAAAGCGACGGATCAGATATTCTGAACCTGCCATTGAATGCTACCTTTCCCAACGGACTGTTTGTTGCCATGTCGTCTGACCGGACTTTCCAATATTATAAGGCTGAGGATATTATTGGCGAAATGAATATGAAGTAGCTTTAACCCAAAGATAAAGAAGCCTGAAATACCAATGAAAAGGATCACAGGCCTCTTTAATAAAAAGAAAAGTGCCGGTACCAACTTATAGTACCGGCTCTTTTCGCTGTAAGCTATACTTTCAAGCTTTTAGAAACAATGGGATTATCCTGCTTTGCAAAATGACCAATACCGGCAATAATAATTCGTCCGTCTGATGCTTCAGCAATTTCTTGTAACCGTTCCGGTATTTTGGGTGACTTTTCCGGGTTATTCTTTTCTGGAGGAGGTAGCTGTTTGCTTACCGTTCCATTAACCGGAACCGGAATTTGCCCTTCCGTTTCTCCGGTTGATTTCAGCGACTGCTGAATTTGCCGTTCCAGCTTTGCCAGTTCTGATTTTAATTCTACCAATTCGGGTTCCCTTCGCCAGGTACTTTCCACCACTTCCTTAAGCACAGGAATATCCTTTGATAGTTTTTGGTTATCCGTTTTATAAAGACAGATACAAGGATGAAGAGAGAAACTAATTGACATTTTGTAATCAAATCCCAAAATGGACACAAATTCCAATTATTATTCAAAAACGATATATTTGCAAATTATTTTTGCTGCTTTGAAAAATATAAAAACAAATACTGAACTTCTGCTTCTGCTAAAAAAAGGCGATATGGTCGCTTTTAATACGATTTATAACAAGTATAGCTATAAATTACATGAATTTGTATTAATGTATTTAAAGCAGCAAGAAGATGCAGAGGAAATTGTCCAGGAGGTTTTTATCAAGATTTGGGAGTTAAGGGGTAAAATTGATATTTATTCTTCCTTCGAATCATTCCTGTTTACTATTTCTTATAATGCCACTATCAGTTTATTGCGTAAAAGGATAAGTGAAAAAAAGTCAAGGGAATATTTAAAATCCTTACAGCAAATCGACGCTGCAGAACAAGTCATCGACGAAATCCAATTTAAAGAATTAGATGAAAAAGTGCAGTCCTTGTTAGAACAGTTAACCCCTCGTCAGAAAGAGATTTATATTTTAAGCAGGGAGGATGGCCTGACCCATAAAGAAATAGCCCAAAAATTAAATATTTCTGAAAGTACCGTAAATAACCACCTGGTAACTACAATAAAATATTTAAAATCTCACATCGATAGTAATCTGGCTATCAGTGCTTTATTCTTTTATCTATTTTTATAGCAAAAAAAAAGCACTTTTTTCTTAGTTATCTTTCTTAAGCTGTGCGTAATATTAATAAACCTGATTAATTTATAACGTTTAAATTTCATAGGTTTAGTTTTAATTAGTTGGAGTACCTCCCCGTTTAGGCAGGTACATATTAAAATGGTATATGGAGAAGGCATTACTCATAAAGTATTTAAAGAACAATTGTAGCGACGATGAGTTTGAAGAAGTTGTCGGGTGGATTAAAACAGAAGCGCAGCAGAAAGAAGCAAAGAGCTGGAGCTTAGACCAGTGGACGATGTTTGAACCCGAACCGGAAAGGAAAGATGAGAGGAAATATCAGGCATTACTCCACAAGATACACTACCATATAAACCTGAAACATAGAAATTATAAGAACAGCAAGATCATTGTTTTGTCGAAGGTTACAACATGGTTAAGCCGGGCGGCTGCAATTTTGTTCATCCCATTACTTGGCGTAATTTTTTATCTGCTCTCGAACAATGACTTCCAAAGAAATAGATTTGCAGACATGGCAGTTGATTCCCTCGAAGTTATTGCCCCTGTTGGTTCACGGACAGTTGTTCAATTATCCGATGGAACGGAAGTAAACCTGAATTACGACAGCAAAATTAAATATCCCCGGAACTTTGACGGAAATACCCGGGAAATTACCCTGTCAGGCGAAGGATATTTTGATGTAGCCCGTAATCCGGGTAAACCTTTTATTGTAAAAATCGGGAATTTGGACATAAAAGCGCTGGGCACCGAATTTAATGTAAGCGCCTATCCGGATGACGATATTATCGAAACAACCTTGGTAGAAGGAAAGGTTGTTATTGAAAAAACAATTCAGGGGGAAAAAAAGCAATCCGTTGGAACGATGGTCCCCGGACAACATGTAACTTATGATTCGAGTTCTGGAAAAATTACTTCACGTAGAGGAAATATCGACAAATACATAGCTTGGAAAAATGGCAAATTGGTATTCGATAACGAACCCATTGCAGAGGTTGCTGAAAAACTTGGAAGGATGTTTAATGTTGAAATTGAAGTGGCCGAAAATGCAAGGTATTTATCTTATACTGTTACCTTTTTTAACGACCCCCTTTATCTTATTCTTGATTTAATGACAGAAACCACTCCTGTAACATACAAAATATTGCCCAGAAAGAAACAATCTGACGGCTCATTCTCAAAACAAAAAATAAGAATAGAAAAGCGACAGTGAAATCTAACTTATAAAAATAAATTACCTATGAAAGAAATGAACTGAAACTACTTTGTCTGAAGAAACAACAAGGAAGTGCTCCAACACTTCCCTGCCTGTTAAAACATTATCCCGGTTGAATGGAACCGGGAAATTACAAATCTTAACAATACAAAAGTATGAAAAAAAACAACAGTTTTCTTTGGAAATGGAAAATTCCAGGGATGCAAAAAGTATTAAGAACAATGAAACTAGCTATCTTCTTATTACTGCTTTCTGTAGTTAGCGTGTTTGCCAGTAAAACCTACTCGCAAACCAAAGGACTAACCCTAAATATGGAGAATAAAACCGTAAAGGAGGTACTTCAAAATATTGAGGCTCAAAGCCAGTTTTATTTTATGTACAGCGAAAAACTTGTTGATGTAAACCGTGAAGTATCGGTTAACATGAAGAACCAAAAAATTAATGAGGTTCTCGATGCGTTGTTTGCCGGGACCAATGTGAACTACAAGATTAAGGATTGTTTCATTTTACTTACAACGCATGAAGTTGTTGGAAATGATTTAAAAGTTGCGCAGCAATCTAAGTCTGTTTCCGGCCGTATTACCGACTCCTCCGGCGCTCCTCTCCCCGGCGTAACCGTGGTGGTAAAAGGAACGACCAAAGGAACGATAACCGGAAATGAAGGGAACTATACCCTCTCTGATGTCCCGGCTGATGCGACGCTTGTTTTTTCGTTCGTCGGAATGAAAACCCAGGAAATTCCTCTGGAAGGGAAGACAATTGTCGATATCATCATGTCTGAAGAAGCAGTTGGTATTGAAGAAGTCGTTGCGGTTGGTTACGGTACCCAAAAGAAGGTGAACCTAACGGGATCAGTCAGCGCGGTCGATGCTGAAGCGCTCGAGGCTATCCCGGTACAAAATGCAGTCCAGGCACTGCAAGGCCAGATACCGGGGTTGTATATCACCCAAACCTCGGGCGGCGCGCTCGACGCCAGAGCAAGTCTCAATATTAGGGGACTAACCACCATTGGCCAGGGTTCCGGAGGTTCGCCCCTGGTTCTGATTGACGGAATGGAAGGTGACCTGTTCACCATCAACCCGCAGGATATTGAATCCGTGTCTGTGTTGAAAGATGCCGCTTCATCTTCCATTTATGGATCAAGGGCGCCTTTCGGTGTCATCCTGGTCACAACCAAAAAAGGAAAGGCAGGGCGGACGGTTATTAATTACAACAACAGCTTCCGCTTCGGCAACGCAATCAATATGCCCCAGGAAATGGACTCCTACACGTGGGCGACTTATTTTAATGATGCGTCGAGAAATGCGGGTTGGGGAGACTGGGTCGGTCCCGAACGCATGCAGCGGATCAAGGATTATATGGCCGGGAAAATTTCTTATACAACGATCCCTATCCCCGGAAGCCCTAACAACTGGGGTACCGGCTATGACTATGCCAATGACAATATTGATTATTATGATGTGTTTTTTAAGGACGTCACAAAATCACAAGAACATAATCTCAGCGCCAGCGGTGGAAACGAAGAGATTTCCTACTTTGTTTCCGGCAACTATCTGCATGAAGGTGGAATGATGAATTATGGCGGTGACGGGTTGAACCGGTATAACACATTCGGAAAAGTGAACGCGAAAGTTTCAAAAATCGCCGGCATCAACTACAGCATGCGCTATACCCGCAGCGACCATCATCGTCCAAGCCATATGGACGACTACTGGTTTTTCCAGGAAATCGGAAGGCAATCTTGGCCTGTATCACCGTTGTACGACCCCAACGGCAACCTGTTTAACGACCATGTCCTGGGTATGGAACGGGGAGGTCAGATAAAAAAACAGGAAACGGCGGTTATTCAGCAACTCGGGGTTACTTTGGAGCCTCTGAAAGGATGGCGTATCGTGGGAAATCTGAACTACAGATATAACTCCAATTTCACGCACACCGATTACCAGACCTACTGGCAGACCGCGGTTGATGGAGTTAGCAGAAGCAATACCTGGTTTTATGATACCGTGAGCGAATATGGCCAGAAAAATGATTACATCAATGTTGACGCGTACAGCGAATACGAAAAAAAGATCGCCGAGCACAATTTCAAAATTTTGTTGGGATTTCAGGCTGAAAACTATAATACCAGAGACTTATGGGGGCAAAAACAGGGGATCATGGTACCCGGCATACCCACCCTTAACACCACTTCAGGGATAAGCGAAACCACAGGGAAAGCCGTCCCTCCCCTGCTGACAGGCGGATATGGGAGTTGGGCGACAGCCGGATTTTTTGGCCGACTGAATTACAACTATCAGGAAAAATACCTGCTGGAAGCTAACCTGAGATACGATGCTTCTTCCCGGTTCCGACAGAATCAGCGGTGGGGATTATTTCCATCCGTTTCGGCAGGCTGGAACCTGGCAAGAGAAAGCTTCTTCGAACCTTTGTCGTCTGTGATCAACACGTTAAAGCCCAAGGTATCGTATGGTTCGTTAGGAAATCAAAACACCGATGCCTGGTATCCGACCTATGAAATCATGGGCTACTCCATTGCCGGTGACACCTGGCTGATAAACGGCGTTAAACCAAATGGTTCGTGGCCGGCCGCCCTCATCAGCAAGGCGTTGACCTGGGAGGAGATTCAGTCGTGGAATGCAGGACTGGATTTTGGCTTGCTGAACAACCGGCTGACAGGCTCTTTTGAATATTTCATCCGTAAAACCCTGAATATGGTTGGCCCGGCCGACGAATTGCCTGCACTGTTAGGAACTGCCGTGCCTGTGACCAATAACACTGACTTAAAAACGAAAGGTTTTGATCTGGAATTGATGTGGCATGATCGTGTGGCGGATCAACTAAACTACAGCATACGATTTGTATTGTCCGACTCTCAGGGCGAAATCACGCGTTATTCCAATCCGTCGGGAACCTTGAGCCAATATTACACGGGGATGAAGTGGGGCGACATATGGGGGTACGAAACGAAAGGGATTGCCCGCACACAGGAGGAAATGGACACGCACCTGGCATCGCTTACCAATGGCGGTCAGAGCAAATTGGGGCAAGACTGGAGGGCCGGCGATATCATGTATGCCGATGTCGATAAAGACGGGCAGATTGACTGGGGTTCCTCGACCATTAATGATCACGGCGACCTGAAAGTTATAGGAAACTCAACTCCGCGTTTCAATTATGGCCTCGACTTAACAGCCGATTGGAAAGGTTTTGATTTCAGGCTGTTTTTGCAGGGTGTAGGCAAGCGTGATTATTATCAGGGAAGCTGGTATTTCTGGGGCGCACACTGGTACGGTGTTTGGTGGTCGATGGGGTTAAAGCAGCATGAAGACTATTTCAGAAACGACCCGAACCACCCGCTAGGGCTCAATCCGGATGGGTATTACCCCCGGCCGCTTTGGGGGACGGCAAAAAACCAGCAAACGCAGACCCGTTATCTCCAGAATGCCGCCTATATGCGGATAAAGAATCTCCAGTTCGGTTATACCCTGCCAGCCAACGCAACCCAAAAAATAGGAATTAATAAGTTACGGCTTTTTGTTTCCGGAGAGAATTTAGCCACTTTCACGAAAATGACTACCATATTCGATCCTGAAACCATTGGGGGCAACAACCTTGGAAATGTATATCCGCTGTCAAAAGTGTACTCTTTCGGCTTAAATGCAACATTTTAAAATCAAACAATCATGGGAAATTATAATAACAGGTTACTGGTTATCCTTTTGCTGACGGGCTTGTTTTTCACATCCTGTAACGATTTTCTGGATAAAGAACCCCTATCCTCTCTCACTCCGGAGCAATATCTGACCACAGAAGACAATATCGCTTCTTTTGCGACCAATTTGTATAATACGTTGCCGGTACATGGTCTGTATGATACCCCGTCAGTTATATGGGATGCGCATACCGACAATATGGCTTATCTTGCACCCAGGGAGCTCTTTGCTCCCGGTTACTGGAGAGTTGGCGAGGCAGGCGGTTCGTACGAGTTTACCGCTATCTACCGGTGCAACTATTTCTTTGGTAAAATCCTCCCGCTTGCAGAGAGCGGTTCTATAACCGGCGATGCTGCCAATATCAAACATTACATTGGTGAAGTATATTTTTTCAGAGCTTTCAATTATTTCAACAAGTTAAGGGCTTTGGGTGATTTCCCGATTGTTGAGAGCGTGTTACCCGACAATCTGCAGGTGCTGTCAGACAGCAGTAAGCGCGCGCCCCGCAACGAGGTGGCCAGGTTTATCCTTTCCGATCTGGACAAAGCCATCGAATATATGAAGGAAAATCCACCAGTTGGTGGAAAGAACCGCCTGAATAAGGATTGCGCCCGTCTGTTCAAGTCAAGAGTGGCTTTGTACGAGGGCACCTGGCTGAAATATTTCAAAGGAACGGCTTTTGTCCCGAATGGTCCTGGCTGGCCCGGGAAAAACAAAGATTACAACAGTAATTATAGTTTTCCGTCGGGCAGTATCGATAATGAAATCGATTACTTCCTGACGCAGGCCATGAACGAATCAAAGATCGTGGCAGACAAATATCCGTTAGTGACCAACACGGGAACTTTCCAAAATCAACCTTCCGATGCGCCGAATCCCTATTTCAATATGTTTGGAGCCACCGACATGAACCCGTACGGCGAAATCCTTTTATGGAAACAATATGATTTGGGGCTGGGCGTGACGAATGACCTCGCAGGATTTTGCACCAGGGGCAACGACGGTTACGGGACGACCAAAAGCATGCTGGATGCTTTCGTGATGAAAGACGGCAAGCCGATTTATCAGGCCTCGTACAAAACGGATGAAAACAGTTACTGGGGCGATGACGATCTGCTGTACATTACCAAAAACAGGGACACGAGGGCCGATATTTTCATCAAGAAGCCCGGTAACAACAACCTGCACACCGAGCCCGGACAGCAGGGAGTAAAAGTAGAACCTTATCCCGAGATCACAACGGCTACCGCGTCGTTAAGATATACAACAGGATACGCCCTGCGCAAAGGGTTGAATTTTGACGGCTTTCTGACCAATCAAAATCATTCCACAGTAGGATGCATCATTTTCAGGGCCGTGGAAGCCTATTTGAATTACATGGAGGCCTGCTATGAGAAAACGGGCCAGATCGATGCATCGGCCGATCAATACTGGCGGGCGATAAGAAGAAGGGCAAAGATCAATGAGGATTATAATTTTACCATCGGTCTGACCAATATGGCCAAAGAAGGGGAAACAGACTGGGGCGCTTACTCCGGCGGACAACTGGTCGACGCTACCCTCTATAACATCCGCCGGGAAAGACGTTGCGAATTTATGGGCGAAGGATTCCGTCCGATGGACATCCGGCGTTGGCGGTCGATGGATCAAATGATCACAAAGCCTTACCACGTGCTGGGAATGAATTTATGGGACAAGATGTACCAAAGGCCTGAGTTCAGCTCTAAAATTGTCGAAGGAGAGAATGTCTCGGCAAGGTCGTTCAGCAAGTACCTGGCACCCTATCACGTCCTTCAGAACAATATCGTATACAATGGCTATAAGTGGGCGATGGCGCATTACCTGGACCCGATTGCCATTCAGCATTTTCTGATCACCGGCAAGGGCGACCTATCCGCTTCCCCGTTATACCAGAACCCGGGTTGGCCGCTGACGGCAGGCGAAGGTGCAACCGAATAGGGAAAAATGAAAGTTAAGCCAGGAGTGGCTGTTAAAGAGTGTCTTAACCGGATTGTTAAGACACTCTTCTATGCCCAAAGTCAACTTAATACAACCGTCCTGTATCTGAAGAAAAACCTGGTAACGCTATTGTAAATGAACCAAAGCAGACTAATTAAAACCGTTAAGAACGCATATATGAATTTCAAAAAACTATCGTTTACGCTCTTATTATTGCCCTTAACGCTTGTTGCCAATTCGGCGCAACAACCAGTAAAAGCGGACCGATGGCTGGAAATCGATTTATACTGGTTCGATCGTACCGGCATGGATAAATCGGTTGACCAGTTCTGGCAACGTTTTCACCCTCTCATGGATGGGGTCGAAGGCTGGCGCGGCATAATCCTGAATGTCGGCTGGATCAGCGACTACATCCTGGAATGGAACGGTGACCTGAACAGTTCGATCAAGCTGCCCAAAAACATGAAACAGTGGGCCGTGTTTAAAGACCAGGGACAACTCAGCGGCAACACCATCCAACAGATGCAGTTGCATTCCGAACGCTTCCAAAAAGCCGACCCCCCAAAAGTTATCAATTATGAGAACTGGACATACGCCGACTTAAAAAAGTTAGCCGCAACCCTCAAAAAAGTCGCTTCAGGGAAATATAACCTGAAGGATATAAAAGTAGGCACCTTTGTATTGGGGTGGGAAAGCATATACGAAGGTGACAAAACCGAATTCGTCAAAGCCCATCCGAATGCCTATATCAGAAACTTCCCGAACATGGAAGCCAGGTTTTCGGCCGATAACCGTCGTTACGGGGCATATCCGTCGGGCATTCCCGAGGGGCTCCCGTTTACCGAATTTTTTGGAACACAATGGGGCAACCTGTCAAAAACCATCGGATTGGATGTGATCGTGTTGCGCGACAGCTACCTGGGCGTTGGTATCTATGATCGTGTCGGCCCATACGGAAAAACGGCCCCTGCCGACCCGGCAAAAGTAGCAAGCTGGAGCCGGGCCACTGCCGATCTGGTCAAACAAACCAAGCTGGCCAATCCTCAGGCCCTCGTCATCGGTTATTCCAACGCCGCCAGCGCTGTAGCCGACTGGAGGGTCAACTGCATGGACCTCGAATCAATCGCCAACGAGGGTTACCTGGATGGCTGGATCGATCAAACATGGGCGGGGGCGTGGAACGAAATAGCCCAGCGTCCGGATTATTTCTGGAACCTTCCCCTGAGAGGCTGGACCTACCAGTTGGCCTATATGCTGGGTCACGCGGCTGTTCTGGCCCACAGCAAGGTTCATCATTATTTTCTCACCGAAACCTTCGATGCCTGGGAATCGTGGGATATCATCCATAATGCCCGGGAAAGGCTCCGGTGGGGCATCTGGGCCTATTCCCATGCCGCCGTAAAAACCCCTTCGGGACTGAAAATGCCGGCCGGCAGCTACATTTCATGGTGTAACCAGGGGAAAACCCTGCTGTCGGAAGAAGATGTAAAGTTCCTGGCCGAACAATCCAATGCCGCCATTAACGATGCGCGGCAGACCAAAGCGGTTTTTGGTCCCACACTGGTGTATTGCCGGAGCGCCATGGAATGGCAGTCGGCCAGCAATCCCGAAGCATCCATCAAAGAGTGGATCGATGAACAGGCCGGCACCTTGATGAAATGGTCAGTCCCGATCCTTTCGATAACCCGGTCGGAATATTTACCCGACGTTGAAAGCGACATGTTCGTATTTCAGACCCCGGTCCACATGAAACAAGGAGAAAAGGAAAATATCATGAATGTGCTGAAATCAGGAAAACCGGCCATGGTGATTGCAAGCCCTGCGGGTGGCCTGGACGAAGATATTGCCGCCTTGCTGGGAGTATCGACAGGCGACACCGTTATCTCCGGGACACAGTTTATTGGAACCATCAACTTCCGGACTGACAGTATATTCCATTCAATACCCAATTCTTTTCCCGTCTTTCAGCCATTCACTCAAAATAAATTTGCGGATGAAGTCGATATCATTTACTCGGTTGGTAATTCTCCCTGCCTGGGATCGAATAAACAGGGCGGGAAACAGGTGATTTTCTGGGACGCTCCCGAATTTCTTTCAAATCTTTCCTTGCCGAATGCCGGAAACGGGCAGTCACAGTCACTCGATTTGTTGCTGGGAAGTCCGGTTCCCTATGTCTTAACAGCCAGACTCATGAATGAGGTCATGAAAAAATCCGGTTTGACTTATGTGGATGAGATCAGACAGCTTCAGCCGGTAAATTTCTCTCTTTGGCAATTAAATGACGGGAGTATCCGGGTTATGGCAGGCAATCTGGAAGAAGGCATTAACCATACTGGCGAAAGGAAAGCCAAGATTGATTTAAATCTGACGCAACAGTTAAAAAAAGACGGATCGGCCGAAATAACTGAAATATGGAGCGGACAGAAAACCATTTTGCGCGGACAAAAACTTGACATCAGCCTGGAGCAGGCACAAACCAGACTTTTCAGTTTCAAAAAGCCATGAAACGAGCCATGAAAGTCATGCCTTTCGCCCAGGTAGATGCTTATTTTGGCGAGTTCCATACCGTTGGTAAGTGTCTCAAAGGGATAGGTTAGATACGCAAATTGTGGTTGGATAAATTGAAAAAATAAACGTATGAAAAGTTGAAATTGTCAGCCAGGCTGAGTGAATTTAAACAAAATGTAGATTATGAAAAAAATGCAATATTATTGGGTATTACTCCTGGCATCCCTGATGCTTGGCCTGTCAGCCTGTGGCAAAACAGAGGATGTTCCTGCCGATGAACAGGAAGGCGGGATCGGTGAGCAGAGGGGTGTTCGCCATCTGAACGTAAATGGGAAGCCCTTCTTAATGCTTGGCGCGCAGTTGCGCACCGATTTCTTCCTG
The DNA here is from genome assembly GCA_034003625.1 of Prolixibacteraceae bacterium. Lineage (GTDB taxonomy): Bacteria > Bacteroidota > Bacteroidia > Bacteroidales > Prolixibacteraceae > GWE2-42-39. Next base: position 29,828 of record JAVEYG010000033.1, read on the forward strand.
CAACTCGACAAAAAAACGCCGGATGAGTTGGATCCTTATTTCGAACTGGCAGCCAATATGAATGTCATGGTGGTTCAGGTGCCCATTTGCTGGAAAGATATTGAATCCAGGAAAGATTCGTATTCGGGGGCCCTGGTGGAGAAGTACATCGAACTTTGTGACCGTCATAACCTGAAACTCGAGCTGTTGTGGTTCGGAAGTTACATGTGCGGCTATTCCGTGGAAGGATACATTCCTGATTATGTGGTCTATAACACAACAGAATACCCGGAACTCAAACCCAGCGCCGATTTCCAGGGATGGCTTGGAAAGCATTACTATCTGAAACCGAACACCCCGAAACTGGTGGAACGCGAAGAAAAAGCCATCCGGTACCTGATGGATGTCATTTACAACTATGACAACACGCATGGAAAAAAGCATACGGTGATCGGCATCCAGGTGGAGAACGAGCCGGATATGCTGGCCACGCGTCATAATCAGGCGCATGGCTATGCACCGGAGCAGTTATGGCCCGACTTAATTAAACAGCTCGACAGGTTGGGACAGGCTGTGAAAAATGCCAGCTACGACTGTTACACGCGGGTGAACCAAACCACGACCTATCCTGATCACATGAAGAAAAGCGCTGAAATTGTCGCGACAAAAGGCATTGACTATGTCGGGGTGGATCCCTACGAGAACACCCTGGAGCAGATCGACGGGAAATTGAGGGCGCTTCAGAAAATTGAGGGAAACTACGCGCACATTGCAGAAAATGGCGGCGAGTATACGAATAACGACCTGCTCGCGCTGAAAGCGCTGACGCTGGGGTGCGGGTATGAAATTTTCGAAGTGATTACCACGCCCCACCCCTACCTGGTCGACTGGACATTGCGCGGCGTTTACAATCCCGATTTCACACCTAAAGCGCATACCCAACGGATCGTGGATGCGTTCAAGATTTTTAAGGATGCCTGGGTCGATCTGGCCACGGCCGAAACCAAAGAAATCATCGGGTTCAATCTCAAGGCCGACGATGGGATGGAACAAACTTCCGAAACCCAGAGCACGACTCATGCCAGCGTTAAATGGCAAACGATCTCGCGCGGCGTGGCTTTCGCCGTTGAATACGATGGACATCTGACGGCAGCATCCACGAAAAACGATGTGATGGAACTTATTGGTTTACAGATCACCCGCGTGGAAAAAGGACGCTATGATATGAACGGAACCTGGGTTTCGGGAGGAAGCGCTGCGCTGAACAACAATCAGCTTGTGATGGACCCATGTACGGTCTATCGTGTAACATTTGTCAAATAGTTAATATCATGAAACGATTCTTTTATTTTTTAACGGGATTACTTTTGCTGACAGCGTGCGATTCCGAAGAAGGAAATGGAACCGGTGGGGAAGTATTGCCCCCGGTGGAAATCAGCAAAATGAAGACGGAAAATAACAAAGTGTTCGTCGAAGTAGACGGAGTGCCGTTTCCCATTTATGGAGCGCAAATCCGGTTGGACGCCTTTCTCAACTGCGATAAAATGAGCATGAATGAGGTGGAAAAGTATTTCGAAAAAGGAAAGGCGCTGGGGGTCAACTGCCTGGAAGTGGGTGTCACCTGGAACATGATCGAACCTAAAGAAGACGCCTTCGATTTTTCGATAGTCGACAAAATCCTGGAATATGCCAACCGTTACGGGGTCAGGATCGAACTCCTGTGGTTCAGCTCGAACTTCATTGGCGATTCATTTTCGTACTTCGTTCCTGCCTATATTCTCCAAAATTTGAATAACCGGCTTTACCGCAATGACGACGGTTCCTTCTGGAACTATTATGGGTATCAGTATGCCTTGATCCTGAACGACAAATGGGTATTGGAGCGCGAAACGAACGCGATTACCCGTTTGTTTAACCATATACGTGGTTGGGACGCCGGTCATGGCGAAAAACATCCCGTTATCACCGCGCAGATCCATAATGAACCGGATGGCCTGGTGCGGTGGAGAATGGATCAGAAGCAATTTGCATATCGAAACGGAGCCCCGCTCACGAAAGAGGCGGCATGGAAGATGACACTCGACGCCCTTGATGCTCTGGGCAAAGCGGTGAAAAACAGTTCTTACAAGGTGGTTACGCGAACGAACCTGATCAGGGGCAACGGGACTGAGCCTTATCCTGAAGCGCCCAACGCGAAACCATCGGATGTTTTGGCTCTCGATGGCATCGACTTTGTCAGCTTCGACCCTTATCTCAGCAACATTGACGATCTGGCTAAGGAAGTGTCAGCGTATGCCTTACTGCCCGGGAATTATCCTTTGGTAGCCGAAAACAAGGGCACTTACCCCAACACGCCGGGCCTGATGTTAGTGACCTCGGCTTTGGGTGGCGGGTATGATATCTATGATCTGGCCACGAGCAGCTTCTTTATCGCGAATACCAATGCTCCGGATGAAATTGACCATGGTGTGTATACCTCCGGTCTGGAGGATAAGCCGCACACGGAAGCGGTTCGAACTATCCTGAAAGGCTTGGTGATGGCTGCCCCGGATATTGCCAGAACTCCCGCGGAAGACTTCATCGCCTTCAACGTGGAGGAAAACAATCCCCTGCAGTTGGCAGAACAGCAGATACAATCAACCGGGGTAACCGTTCGGTTCAGCACGAACAATGGATCAATCGGCTTTGTTCTGGACCGCCAAAACTACCTGTTGCTGTACGTGACCGGCGACGCCATGCTTCAATTCGGTAACGGAACCTTTCAGGAAGCAGTTACCGGCAAATATAACGAGCAGGGGGTTTTTGAACAGGATGGCACCGCTTCGCTGGATGACAGTCATTCCCTTCATGCCTCCGGTGGCGTGTTATATAAAATAAACTACACCTCAGCCGGGAAGCTGCAAAGCACGACAAAAGCGTATATCGGGAAAACCATGTAAGAGGCAATAAAAATTGAAGTCATGGAAAAGCTTTTTTTATTAATCCTGGTTTCGTTGCATTTCTTCACTTTGGGGTGCAAGGACGATTCTGCCCCCGGCAAAAAAACAGAGGAAATACCCGGTCCTCCATTTCCTTCCGGTTATGGAGTGGGTATAGAACTGCCTTCTCAAGTAAATATGAATCCTGCTGAAATCGATGCCTTGAAATCGATGGGAATCACTTACGTCAATTATTATATCAATACTTTTCCGGACAAAGGAGATTTGCCTGCAAAAGAGGTAAACTATTATATGATGAGCGTGGTCGATAAACTAGGCGTCCAGTTTTCTGTCTCCTGCACGGCTTATGACCCGCCTTCTTCGGCAATTCAGGACGCTTTGCAACGGTATAAGGGTACGGGGCGGTTCAGAGGCGTTGTGATAGACGAATTTGATCATGCCCGTTTCATTTACCCTACCGGGTACGGAACAGACAGGCGCCTGATGGACTGCAATGCTGTTCACACCGTTGAGGATGCGCATGAGGCCACCCTGGAAGCCTACTCGAAGCATAAGGAAATGATGCAGCAATGGGGGGTGCAGGAAGTTGTCGCGACGCATGTCTGGCCGGTTTTGAACGACTTTTCGGCAAGAAGCGGTTATGTGGTTTGCCCCAAGATCTGTAAGGAAACCCATTCTGCCGTAAGCATGGCGATCGGTTTGGGGGCGGCAAAACAATATCAGACGGGCTTCTGGAACGATGTTGATCTGTGGTGGTGGTCGACCGTTCCCGGACATCCGGCGGAGGAAGTAAAATGCAACCTTCTGTTTTCGTATTGGATGGGTGCCGACATGACCTACCTGGAGGGCTGTGGGTATAATCTGGCCCCGGCAGGCAAACAGGGCATTCCTTTTTCCCTTTTGAACCCTGATACCTACGAACTGACTCCCATCGGGGAAACCCTGAAATGGTTTGCAAAAGAGTATGTCCCGAAACATCCCAGGAATTGGTCGGCAAGAGATGTAAAACCTTCCATAGCGATTATCCGGTATGAAGACTCCTGGTTTGGACAGGCGGAATCTCCGTTTGGATGCAGGGGTTTAACAACCGACAGTGATATGAGAGCGTGGATGTCGATTTTTGAGATTTTGACACACGGTGAAACCGGGGGCTTTATGGTTTATCAGACTCCCACTGCCAGCCATCATTTTTTTACCCCGATGAACGGAGCAGTCGTCTACAACGAACTTGCCGATTATTCTCTGTTGAAAGATATCCCGCTATTGTTCGTCACCGGAAAACAGATCAGCCCTGCGTCTATGGAAGCTGTCCGTCAATGCGTGAACGAAGGGGCCATTTGCGTTTTTTGGGGAAACCTGGCGAAAACAAACGGATTTGGTGACTGGCAATCCGGAACACAAGTACTGCCGTATGGAAATGGCAAGTTCGTAATCACCGATGATTTTAAGAACAAAAGCGTGTACGACCTGATTTCCCCCTTCATCGGGAAAGACGACGAAATAAAATATACGTTTGGGGCGAATCAGGTGGTCTTTAAACGGATTGGCGATAACGCCATTGACTTGATCATTAACGGCGAAAGGCAATCATGGCAATCGTTTAATATCTGGAAATAAGGAATTTTATTTTTTAGCGCTAATTGAATTTAGACCATGGATCGAATTTACTTTGTAATAAACTAAATGTTATGAAAAAATCATTACTTGTAACTGCCGCATCTCTGTTGCTTTTTATGTCAGGGTGCGAGGATGAACCCACTCCTGAGTTGACTTTGGGCCTGGAAACGAAAGATATTCAGGTATCCTATAAAGGTGATACGGTCACCATACCAGTGAGCGCCAATGTGAACACCAAAGTGGCGGTGACTTACGAAGACCCCGGCAAGGCAGGCTGGATTTTCCTGCTACCCAGGGTTTTATACGGGAACGGGAATATCGAGGCCCGCATACAGCCCAGTTCCGATATCTGGAACGGCCGCAAAGCCTGGATTAAGATAACGGGGGAAGAACTGACCGATTCAATCCTGGTTGAGCAAAGCCGTGTCACTGACTTCCATCCGGAAGACGGGGTCGAGATTAACGGGCTGCTTTGGGCGAAGTGTGATGTAGGCGAGCCTGGCAAATTTACTTCATCACCCGATGTGCGCGGTTTGCTGTACCAGTACGACTCAAGAATTGGCTATCCCAACAGCAGTCCAAACGTAGATGAGAACGTGCCGGCCGGGTATAAAACGGGATGGTTTGAACTGGGGCCCACATGGACACCTGAAAACAGCCCGTGCCCTCCCGGGTGGCGCATACCTACCGCCGATGAAATCAAAGCTCTAATCGGCGACAACAACAATAAAAAGTTTGCCTGGGTAACACCTGAACAGAGCGGTTTTGCCGTTCCGGGTGTCATCGTGGGCATACCGGCCGCAGAAGCTGCTTTAGCAACTAAAAATAACATGCGGGGAGGCATTTTCTGGCCACAATCGGGATTCCGCGACAATTTTGGAAAACAAACGGTCTGGTGGCCTGCGAATATAACCAGTATTACCCGTCCGAGTCAAAACTGGGACCGGGTTACTTTCTGGATAGACGAGGGCAACACGATGGGCTGGAATGATTACACGCCGAATGCCGCAGCCTTGCCTGTACGCTGTGTAGCGGACTTAAACCAAGAAGAATAACCTTTCCAGAATGAATTTAAACACGATAGATGATTGTTAAAAAATTTACCATCTTAACGACTCTGGCAGCTTCCTTTTGGATGCCGAATGCCGTCGCACAAAACACCCCAAAGGTTGCTGCCATTGTCATCACCGATTGCTATCACCCGTACCAGGACCCGGGCGATAACCTGGATCTCATTCAGGGATACGCTCTTCCCGACGTCGATTTGCGGGGAATCATCCTCGATATTACCGACGCCTTCCGGAAAGATACGGCCGATCATCCGACCTTATGGAAGGACCCCGGGGGCCCGAGAGAGGCCGGAATTGTCCCCGTCGAACAACTGAACTACATCTTCAACCGGAATGTGCCTTTTGCGGTCGGTCCCATGAGCCAGATGAACAGCGAAACTGACGCGATGAAAGCGATACCCGCGTTTCAGCAGGAAGGTGTCAATTTATTCCTTAAGCTGCTCAAATCGTCCACGGAACCGGTCGAGGTTCTGTCATTTGGGTCAGCCAGGGTACTGGCGGTGGCTTTCAACCGCGAGCCTGAATTGCTTAGAATGAAGATAAAAAGAATCCATTTGTGCGCGGGAACAGCAACAAGAAACGGCGGGACCGGTTCTGACCAGGGAGTTGATGCGATACCGGGGGGAGAGTGGAACGTGGCCCTCGATGTGTTTGCCTTCACCCGTATTTTAAAGTCCGGGCTGCCTGTGGCATTGTACCCATGCGCGGGGGAAAACGGCGTATTTGCCACCGATGTGAACAGCAGTTACTGGAAATTGAAGGACATGTCATTCCTCCGCGAAATGCACCCGAAATTGCAATGTTACCTGGACTACGCTTTCAGCAAAAAATTACAATACGATTTTCTGCGGGCGATGGATCAGGACGGTCCCTACAGGATGGGCAGGAAAATCCAGTTCGACCAGTTCCATGTCTGGGAAACAGCAGTCTGGTTAAAGGCTACCGGGCGCGAACTCATCAAAGACAGCAGGGGAAAGTATGCCATCGTCAAACACGATCAGGTAAAGGACTCAGACACCTTGCTGCCCAACGACCTGCGTCCATGCAAACTCACCGAAATCAGGAATGACGGCCACTTTTGCTTTGAATACACGAAAAAACAAAGTAATATTACCATTTATTACAGGCCTAATCCGCAACAAAACGAAAAAGCGCTGAACATGGCGGTGCCTGAATTGTACAAAACTTTTAACCCTTCAAATATTAAGTCAAACTAAAAAGTCATGAATAAGTTTTATGTTGCTGCGGTTGCAGGAATGATGCTGACAGGTTGTCAACCGAAAACAGTCCCGTCAACAGGGGGAATCCAGAAAAACAACGTTCTGAAAATGATCTTTGAAACCGACATGGGAAACGACGTCGATGATGCCTTGGCCTTGGACATGATCTATAAATATGCTGAGGCCGGGAAAGTGGAGCTGCTGGGGATTATGAGCAATAAAAACAGCAAATACTCCGCAGAGTTTATTGATATCATGGGTACCTGGTACGGACATGCCGGTATTCCGCTTGGTATCGTTAAGAATGGAATTGACAGCGTCAACGATGCCGTCAATTACGCGCAGGTTGTGTGCGAGATGAAGGAAAACGGGAAACCCCTCTTTGAAAGGTCGTTGGCTGATTATGAATCGTTGCCTGAGGCCCCACTCTTATACCGGGAAATCCTGTCGCGGCAGCCCGACAGTTCGGTTACCGTTGTTTCGGTTGGTTTTTCAACCAATATAGCCCGCTTGCTGGATACCCCCGCTGATGAATATTCCCCTTTGACAGGGAAGGAATTAGTCGCGGCCAAAGTGAAATTACTCACGGTTATGGCCGGAAGTTTTGGAAAAGATTCCATCAAGGAATATAACATTGTCAAGGATATTGTTTCGGCTAAAAAGATCTTTGATGAATGGCCGACGCCAATTGTGGCCTCACCTTTTGAAGTGGGCATTAAGATCAATTATCCTGGTTCCAGCATTGCGAATGATTTTAACTGGGGAATGATGCACCCGGTGATAGAAGCATATAAAGCCTATCTTCCGATGCCTTACGATCGTCCGACGTGGGATCTGACCGCAGTATTGTACACGGCTGAAGCTGATTCTGCTTTTATGACTCAATCGGGGAAGGGTATCATTTCAGTAACCGACGAAGGTTACACCCGTTTTAGACCCGACCAGGAAGGGAAGCACAGTTACTTAAGCGTAACTGAAAACCAGGCCGATCAAATCAAAAAATATTTTGTGAGCCTGATCACTCAAAAGCCTGCTAAATATGAGGTTCAGAGAAAAGATGAGAAATAATTTTCAGACCAATAATCATTCAAAAACGTATATAAACAGATATAAAGCAATGGGTATGGGTAAAATGTTAGTAATAGGAAGTTCGAATACCGATTTAATCGCAAGGGTGAAAAAATTCCCGGCTGCGGGGGAGACCATTGAAGGATTGGCTTTTTTGCAGACCATGGGAGGTAAAGGCGCCAATCAGGCTGTGGCCGCCCACCGGGCAGGAGGGGATGTGACTTTTGTAACCTGCCTGGGCAATGATGCAAACGGTGAGAACGCACTGAAATATTACCGGCAGGAAGGGCTGGACGTCTCTCTGTCTCTACAGGTCAACGACGTGGCTTCAGGATCTGCCATGATCTGGGTGGATGACCGGGGTGAAAATTGCATCGTGATCATACCAGGGGCAAATAACAGGCTGAGCTCTGAATACATCCGGAGAATCCGTGAAACGATAGCAGGTGCGGACATGGTTGTGCTTCAGATGGAAATACCTGATGAAACAATAGAAACAGTTTGCGATCTGGCATACGAAAGCGGGACCAAAGTCATGCTGAATGTCGCGCCGGCTCGTCCGTTAAATGCCGGACTCCTTAATAAGATCGATATCCTGATCGTGAATGAAACAGAAGCCGAAATCATTTCGGGCCAAAAAACGATACCCGGCCAAGAGGAAAAGATCGTGGATTCGTTGCTGCACATGGGAGCCAGAACGGTGATATTAACCTTGGGTGAACAAGGTTGCCTGCTCAAAAGCACTCAGAATAAATATCGTCTGCCGGCTTTCCCGGTTAAAGCAGTCGATACCACTGCCGCCGGAGATACCTTCTGTGGCGTACTGGCTGCGCAATTAAGCAAGGGTAAAAACTGGGAAGAGACACTGAGGGTTGCCACCGCGGCGTCAGCCATATGTGTTACCAGGATGGGAGCTCAGCCATCGATTCCTACTGAAATGGAAATACTGGAGTTCATGAAAAATAATGAAGAACTGCAGATTATTTAATTCGAATACTAAACCTGAAAATAAAACACGATGTTTATTGTAAACAATTATCCGTTAGCCATTGTCTTTTGCTTTATTACCATGCTTTGCTGGGGATCCTGGGCCAATACCCAGAAACTGGCGCAAAAGACCTGGCGTTTTGAACTTTTTTATTGGGATTATGTGATCGGCATTTTACTGATGTCCTTCATTTTCTCTTTTTCGCTGGGCAGTTTTGGTCAGGCGGGAAGAGGTTTTACCGCCGATCTGGGGCAGGCTGGTATTGAGAACCTGAGTAACGCTTTGATTGGAGGAATTATTTTCAATGCAGCGAATATTCTCGTGGCGGCAGCCATAGCTATAGCGGGCATGTCTGTGACATTTCCGGTTGGCATTGGCATTGCATTGGTTTTGGGCGTAATAGTGAATTTTATTGCCAGTCCGCATGGAAATGCCTTTTGGCTTTTTTCAGGAGTGGTGTTGATTACCGTAGCTATCATTCTGGATGCTTTGGCTTACCGGAAAAAAGCAGCGCAATCACAAAAGATTCCCGCTAAAGGTATCGTGCTATCTGTAACAGGGGGTGTTTTGATGGCCCTATTTTACAGGTTTGTTGCCAGTTCCATGACTGAAAGTTTTGAACAGCCTGAAATTGGGAAACTGACTCCTTACACGGCAGTTTTTATCTTTTCTTTTGGAATCCTGTTGAGCAATTTTGTGTTTAACACTATTTTGATGAGAAAGCCGTTTGAAGGAACTCCTGTGCGTTATGCAAATTATTTTGCCGGCGATTTTAAAGAACACCTTCCAGGTATTTTAGGAGGGATGATCTGGTGCATTGGGATGACATTTAGTATTATCGCCTCGGGAAAGGCGGGATTTGCCATTTCGTACGGATTAGGACAAGGGGCGACCCTGGTTGCCGCGTTGTGGGGCGTTTTCATATGGAAGGAATTTAAAGGGGTAAGGAATACATGGGTGTTATTAACCACAATGTTTGTTCTCTTCTTTGCAGGAATTTCGTTGTTAGTGATAGCAGGCGCTTAAAATTTCACTTTTTCTTCCAGCTTAAACCGCTTACGGTATTCCTTCGGGGTCATTTGAATTTTCTCCTTAAACTTACGATTATAAAACGTGGTGCTGTTAAAGCCGCTCTCAAAAGCGATCTGATCGACATTCAGATCAGTCTCAATCAATAATTTCCGGCTGTACCCAATTTTAAGATCGTTGATGTACGTAAAAACAGTTTTAAGGGTTTTGTTTTTGAAGTAATTGCAAAATGCTTGCGGGGTCATCAAAGCAACGGATGCTAAGTTTTCGAGGGTAATCTTTTCTTTGAAATGCTGGACAATATAATCATGAACTTTTGAGAGCCTGTCAATGTTTTGGTTATCGGTTACTAAATGATATTCTTTACTGCTCAAAAGTTCTATACGGGTATGCTTGCAAAGTTGATTCAATAAGGCAAGGGTGAGGATCACCTTATCCGTAGCTTGACTGTTTTGTATATTGATTAACCTTTGTTCTGTTTTCTGAAAGTTGATAAACCTAACCCCTCTCGCAGAGAGTTGAAACAAGTTCCTGATATTTTCCATTAACGACAGGTTAAAAAAAACATGATGCACAAACTCCCTCTGAAAGTGTATGACTGTCGATACTGCTTGATTTTCAGATGTGTTCAAATCTTTTATGTCATTGACCCAAATATGTGGCAATCTGCTCCCCAATAACACCAAATCGCCTTCAGAATAAGGATTGATACTGTCCCCAACATACCTGATGCCGGAACTTTTATGAATGTAAACCAGTTCATATTCATTATGGTAATGCCAATGAGGATAAAACCTGATCATTTCATCATGCCGAATGTTGATCGCATTGTCAGAATCAGTTGCGGTTTTTGCATAAAACGGCTTCATAACTAATATGTGAAATTTACTTCAAAAGTATGAAATAAATTCAATAATCCATTAAAATAGTGCCGAAAACTTCTTGTTTGCCTCTGTAATTTTAACATGTATTTAAACTTTACTTAAAACTAACTACTATGCCTTCATGGAAAGACGATAATGAACTTTTTCAAATTATAAAGGAGGAATTATATACCGCAGTAGTGGGCGATATTATGGATAAAATGGGCTATACCCATCAATTTCTTCCTCCCGGGATTAAGCCGTTAAGAGAAGACATGCTGATTGCAGGACGCGCTATGCCTGTCCTTGAGGCTGACTGTTTTGAAGAGGTCAGCAAGGGAATAAATCCAGTGCTCGCAAAACCGTTTGGATTGATGCTGGAAGCTTTGGATGATTTGAAAGAAAATGAAGTGTATGTTTGCACCGGTTCCTCGCCAAGTTATGCACTTTGGGGTGAATTGATGAGCACCAGGGCCATGCAATTAAAATCCGCCGGGGCCGTTGTGGATGGGTTTTCCCGCGACACCAAAGGGATTCTTAAATTGGGCTTTCCAACCTTTTCATATGGGAGATATGCTCAGGATCAGGCACCAAGGGGGAAGGTCATCGATTTTCGCATTCCAATTGAAATCCATGGCGTTCGTATTAATCCGGGAGATTTGATCGTCGGTGATATTGACGGCGTTTGTGTGGTTCCGGGAAAAATTGAAACCGAAGTTTTTGAAGCGGCGCTGCAAAAGGCCCGGGGAGAAAAAACAGTTCAGAAAGCCATTCAACAGGGAATGACAGCCGTTGAAGCATTTAAGAAATACGGAATAATGTAGCTTTTAAGATGCATGACCACGTGCAAGATTGCCGTTAATAAAAATGTCACCGAATGTAAAATTACGCTCTCTGTCCATTCAACGTTGATATAACTCCAAGAACTAATGGTGTACCTAAAAACTCAAAAATTATGAAAAAAAATTCTAATTGTTGGGGTATTCATTGCCACAGACTGAAAAAAACGTTTTTGGTCATGAAACTCGTTATGCTCCTGTTAATGGCGAATATGATTCGCCTGAGCGCCTCAGTTTGCTCTCATAATGAGCAACGTGCATGCGATATTGAGGAGATTCAGGTTAACGACTTTTCCGATAAAACTGAATCGGACAGTCGTTATGAATTCAGGTATCGCACCGATTTTTCCGATAATAAGTATGTTAGTGCCGATGCAAGCGACATCTTGCCGGAAAACTCTCAGCAACAAAAGAAAGTGCTCCGGGGGAAGGTGGCGGACTCGAAGGGGGAGTCCATTCCCGGGGCGACCGTGATCGTGAAAGAAACGACCATTGGAACGATTACCGGCGACGATGGTAACTTCACCCTGTCAGTTCCGTTGGATGTCGAAACCCTCGTCGTTTCATGTATCGGATTTAAGTCGCAGGAGATCCCGGTCGGGAACAAGACCTTTTTCAGCGTTCAGCTCCAGGAGGATGTCGTTGGCGTAGAGGAAGTGGTTATTGTAGGATACGGAACGCAGAAAAAGGAATCCGTCACCGGATCGCTGTCTTCGGTCGATACGAAAACGCTCGTGCAATCGCCGCAGGCCAATATCGGTAACGCCCTCACCGGGCGGCTCACGGGCCTTCTCACATTGCAGGGAAAGGGTGAACCGGGGTCGGATCAACCCATATTGCGGATAAGAGGCCAGGGTACATTTTCCGGTTCGGCAGACCCGTTGATCATGGTCGATGGCATTGAAAGCGCCAACTATAACAATATCGACCCGCACGAGATTGAAAGCGTCACAGTACTGAAGGACGCGTCCGCCACCGCGGTTTACGGTGTGAGGGGAGCTAACGGGGTCATCCTCATTACGACCAAACGAGGTTCCAAAGGGTCGCCGAAAGTAAGCATCTCATCAAACCTGGCGGTCCAAAGTTTTACCGACCTTCAGAAAAATCTGGGCAGCTATGAATACGCGAAGGCATATAATGAGGCGTTAAAGTATGATTCATATGTTACCGGCAGTCCTTATGTACCCAAATTTACCGATGAGGATATTGAGCATTATCGGACCGGCGACGATCCGATCTTTCATCCCGATGCCGACTGGTTTTCACTGATATTCAAAAAATATTCTCCCCAGACGCAGCACAACGTGAACATATCAGGCGGTACTGACCTGATTGACTATTTTATATCAGCTGGCTATTTTTCACAGGAAGGACAGTATAATAATACAGATGCAGGGGAAGGTTTTGATGCCCAACTCATGTTCAGGCGGTACAATTTCCGGTCTAATTTCGACTTTAAAATAACCAACCGGCTCTCAGCTAAAGTGGATATATCGTCACAGATTGAGAATACGAATATTCCATACATAGATACATGGTGGATGCTTCGCTTTGTGTTTCAGGCGCCACCTTATTTTTCACCCGGAATCGTCGACGGCAAAGTTGTGAACGTGCATCAGGTATACGGGGGTAACCCGTTTGAGCAGTTGTTAAATTACGGGTACCGCAAAAGAGTTACGAATTATCTGACAAATTCCGTAAGATTAAACTACGACCTGGGTTTTATCACAAAAGGTTTAAGTACGCATGGAACCCTGTCGTACTGGAACAGCACCGTCTCTGACAAATGGTATAACAAAGGAACCCGGACTTACCAGGCATTTAGAATGGAAGACGGCACAATTATCTATGTACCGCTAAGGCCCGATTCCCCTTTCACTTTCTCGGAATCGAACAGTAAAAACAGGAAAACCTACCTCGAGATCGGGGTTGACTATGGCAGGACCTTCGGCGACCACGAATTGACGGGGTTAATCTTGTACAACCAGGACAAATTATATGATCCCAACCTTCAATACGTGATCCCAAACGGACACCAGGGATTGGTCGGAAGAGTAACGTACAATTACAAAAAACGTTATATGGCCGAATACAATGCCGGTTTTAACGGCACTGAAAATTTCGCCCCCGGGAAGCGCTTTGGATATTTCCCCGCATACTCGCTGGCATGGACCGTTTCGGAGGAGCCATTTTTCCCAAAAAACAATCTGCTCTCCTATTTAAAATTCAGGGGATCATACGGGGAGGTCGGAAATGATAAAATCGGTGGCAACAGGTTTTTGTTCCGCCCCACGTCATATTATTATGGAGTCGATGTGTCGTGGGATACTTCAAACTACTATTTCGGAGTACCGGGTTCGACTTTCCAGCCCTACGCGATCTCGACTGAAGGAATTGCCGGGAACCCTAACCTGACCTGGGAGCGGGCAAAAAAGTCGAATATCGGCGTGGATATGACGCTATTGAAAGACAAGCTCCGGATTACCGCCGACTACTTTGATGAACGGAGGGACAACATCCTCACCACCCCGCAAACCACGCCGGTTATCGTGGGCACGACCCTTCCGGTACAGAACTGGGGGAAAATGAAGAACAGCGGTTATGAAACCGAAATCAATTTCCAAAGCAAAGTTGGCAGTTTTCAATACTGGATCAAGGGGATTTACAACTATGCCCACAATGAAATTTTATTCATGGACGAGGTTAAAAGGAACTTTTCGTACCAATACAGGACGGGCAGGCCGACAGGACAAATGTTCGGGTTAATCGCGGAGGGGTTTTACAATACCTGGGAGGAGATAAATGATCCGAACAGGCCGGTGTCTTCCTACCTGAATAATAAGTTGCAACCCGGCGATTTCAAGTACACGGATGTAAACGCCGACGGCGTCATTGATTCAGATGATCAGGTACCCATAGGTTATCCGGCGTTCCCCGAAATTACATATGGTTTGTCTTTTGGCGGGGAATTCAGGGGTTTTGACTTTTCAATTTTGTTCCAGGGCGCCGACCACCTGAGCAAATATTATTTGTCCCGTTATCCGCCGCCATTTAACCTTGATCTGGCGTGCCCCGATTATGTTCAGAAATATGCGTGGACGCCTGAGCGATATGAAAGCGGTGCGACGATCAAATGGCCGCGCCTGTCCGTCAGTCAAATTGCCCACAACTACCAGGCTTCCACCTTTCACATACGGAACGCCCGCTACGTGAGACTCAAGAATGCCGAAATCGGTTACAGGTTTAGCAAAGCGTTATTAAACCGGCTGCACCTTAGCTCATTGAGAATATATGCCAACTGCAACAACCTGTTCACATGGGATAACCTGTTCCCGGGGGACGACCCTGAGCAGGCGGTGGATAACAATCCCACCTACCCGATTACACGAACTGTTAACATTGGCTTAAATGTAGAATTCTAAAAAACCGGAACTATGAAAACTCTAAATAATATAATGAAATTAACTGGTTTCTGCCTGGTTCTCTATGCGATGTCGACTTCCTGCGAAGACATGATGGGCGATTTCCTTGAGAAGGCCCCGGGGGTTGACGTGACGGTAGACACTATTTTTTCAACACAGGTCAATGCCGAAACTTTCCTCACAGGCATTTACCGTGAGGGTATGTACACCGACCTGGCCAGGTGGAGCGAACTGGATGGGTACCGCGGCGACATGTTCTCGTCGTACTGCGATGAGTCTGAAAACGCAGCTGCCTGGGTCAGGAGTCAGACGTTTTACAATATTGGCGCCATCAACGATCAGGTCAACGGCGACGAGGGTAGATGGGATTACCGATGGAAGGCGATCAGGAGGGTTAATATTTTTCTTAGTCGGGTCGACGATGTGCCCGATGCCAGCCAGGCATGGAAAAATCAGGCAAAAGGACAGGCCTTATTTCTCAGGGGTTTGTGCTATTTCGAAATGTTCAAACGGTACGGCGGCGTTCCGCTGGTCGATTCCATCCCGGACCCGG